>CAXTKV010000155.1:9651-13110 GCA_964244895.1 uncultured Deinococcales bacterium | reverse complement strand
GCTTCGGGTTCAGGCAATGGCCGATCAGCCGTCCCAGTTCGCCGTCGATCAGCTTGCTCGGGTCGCCCTTACCGAACGTGTTCATGCAGCGCGCCCAGGCGAACACGTCGGCGGGTGGCTGACCGGAACCTTCGGGCGCGCGGTACGGGTTGTGTTCGTCCGCCCAGGGCAGCCCGAAACCCTCGATGAACAGGTGGTCGCCCTGCGCGTAGAAGTGCTCCGGGTGCAGGTGCCTGTGCACCAATCCCGCCGCGTGCGCGTCGAACAGGGTTTTGACGCTGCACCGCGCCAGCCAGTGCAGGCGCGGCTCGGGCAGCGTGGGTCGCAGCGGGGCGTAACCGGGCGCGCTGGCCACGACCACGTAGCCCACGCCTTCGTTCTCGCCGCGCTCTAAAATCGCGGGCAGGTGCTCACTGTAGACTTCCACGAATCGGGGTGCGGGTGCGGGCATGGTGTAGACGATCACCGGCATGCCCGTGACCAGATCCACGCCCATGAAGGTACGGATCAACCCTTCCGCCGTGAGGACACCGCCCGCCTCACGGGGCGCAATCGGATGCTCGCGCAGGGGTCGGGTGGCGGCGTACTGACCAAACGTCTCCACTTCGCGTTCAGTATGACACGCGATGCGCGGAATCAGAAGGGCAACCCGAATCTCGAGTTCGTCTCAGACGAGTTTCGTGTGGTCGGCGGTCAGGACCCAGAGGTCAGAGGAAAGGGCGCGGGTGGTTCTCGGCGCATCCTCGAAGGTGGCTCGAGAAATCAAAAGAACACCGTCCGACACAGTGTTTTTACGATGATCGGGTTCGCGTCCCGGATGGTCTTCCCCAAATTCAACGCGAGTAAATCCAGGCGTCCAGACCGTCCTCGCGCCAGGTGTCCAGCACCGTCTCGAGCGGCAACAACTGGCGCGGCGCGTACCAGGCCTGAGCGTCCTTGTTGAGCACCATCTCGGGCGTCAGGGCGTAACAGGCGTGGCGGGCGCGGTGGTCGGCATCGAACCAGATGATCACGTCGCTGGGCTCGAGGCTCGCGTTTTGAAGCGGCGCGCGAGGGTGATACTCGCGCGCGGTCAGCTCGCGCAAAAAGGCTTCGGCGGGCAACCACAACCCGGCGATGGAGCGGGCGATGGTCAAACTGTTGGTGACGGCGGCCAGCGTGGTCGCGAAACAGTTCGGTCCGCTGCGCGAGGCGAAGGAACCGATCAGTTCGGCCACGATGCTCGGGTGCTTGCCGGTGATGCCGTGCAGCATCCTCGCGGAAAGCCGCGCGGACAGGCACACGCTGCGATCCTGGGACACGAATTGCGCCAGCCACGCGTAGCGCACGCGGGCCGACAAGCGCCACCAGGCGTCGCTGCGCAGCCCCACGTGCGGCCCGGCGTCGGTATCGAAGGTGTCCGATTCCAGAAAGCCCATCGCGCTCGGGAATTCGGCCAGCACGCGTTCCACGAAGGCGATCGGGTACACCTGACCGCGATCCAGTTGCGTCTGGAGGCGCATCAAGCGCGCCCGCGACTCGAGCGAGAGCAGGTGGAATTCCTCGGAGGTAAAAAGCATCACGCGGGTCGCGTCGTTGGACACGCTGTACGTGCGGTACGCGTCCTTGAAGGCCAGCCCGAGGCTCGCGGAAAGCGCCGTGAATTCCGAGCGCGTCAGGGCCAGCATCTCCGGCTCGAGCCACTCGAGCGCGGCGTCCGTCAAGAAGATCGGTTCGCGCTCGAACACCAGGTGGCGAGACCAGGCTTCGAGCGTTGAGGTTTCGACGCGACAACCGACGATTTTCTGCAAGCGAACTCCCGAGTGTGCCAGTCCATTCCCCGCGTGAGCGACGGGCTGCAACGGCCTGGATTCCCAGGATTTCAGCACGCGAACCAAAAGCCCAGCTTAAATCTCGCCCCGCCAGACCTGCTTCTTCGAGCCTGTGAACCGAGAAGAGCGTGCTGGACGGTGTTCTCGCGATGAAAGAATTTGCGTCCAGGACGGTCCTCTTTCATCACGGGTTCAGACGGCGCATGAAACGCGATTGTTCGCGCCAACCGGCGCGAGTCGAAGCTGTTCGTCCTCAGCGCGCCCTCAACCACCCTCGCGAAACTGTACCGTGAAACTGTACGATGCGCGGCCTCGAGCTTGGGGCCATCACCCGCGACAGGAGAGCCAATGCCCAAGATGCCTGAATATCTCGATAAGTGGGTCGTCAACATCCTGCTCGTCGGATTTTCGGTGGCCGTTCCTGTCGCCCTCGTCGTCGGCCCCGGCTTCTTCGAGCGCGCCGACGGTGTCTCGAGCAGGGTTCCGTTTCACAAAGAATCCGTGCTGGCCGCCGACACCCGCGATGACGCATCGTGGATATCGCTGCTGTTGCGCCTGGCTCACATCGAACGTCCAGCCGCGCGAGCGCAATCGTCCAGACCGAATCGGGCTTCCCCGAAGGAAGTCGCGCCCAGGCTGAGCTTCAGCTTTCTGGAATCACCCAGAAAGCCCGTCTCGGACTCTTCTTCTTATATTGTTCGTCCTGCACGGCCAATCCAGCCGATCAGCGCAGGAAAAACTTCAGCGGACGAGCAGGCCATCGCCGCGACCAGGCAATCCGCGCTGCGCTCAATCGGGACGACCGTTCAGGTCGAGCCCAAGGCGATCAAAGCGCCCACACCGACTGCCCAGACGGCAAAGCCCTCAGCTGCCCAAAAGACGGTTATCCGAAAGACGATCGCGCCGCGCCGGGTTTCCTCGAGTCAACAGATTCGTCCGGTGCTGGCCAACGCTCAGCCCGCCGCGACGCAGCCTTCACAACCCCTGCCAGCCCTGCTGGACGAAACCCAGACCGCCTCGGTGATGCAGACCCCGATCGGCAGGCCGCGCGCGGAGCGACCCGAAACACCGTCCGCGTCCGCAGAGGACAAACCGAAGGCGCCCGCCAGCCCGCCGCCCGCGTCCATCCCACCGAAGCCGACGCCCCCAGTTCAAACGCCATCTGCTCCGACGCCACCCACCCAACCGTCCCCAACGCCGCCCGCTCCGACTCCCCCGCGCCCCGAACCGATCGCGCCGCCAGCCCAACCATCGCCTCCTGTGCCGGTATCACCACCGATTCGTGAGCCTCTGCCGCCGATCCGACCCCCGGATTTGCCTGCTCCCAGGGTTCCGGTACAACCGGAAGTGCCCGAACTTCCCGCTCCATCCTTCCCAAAGCCGGAAGAACCGAAACCGCCCAAAAACCAGGAACCCAAACCGCCAAAGGTGGAAGACCCCAAACCGCCGAAGGCCGAAGACCCCAAGCCACCGAAGAAGGATGATCCCAAACCGCCAAAAGACGATCCTAAACCGCCGAAGAAAGATGATCCCAAACCGCCTAAAGATGGTCTGATACCGCGTACTGCGCACGATTTGCTGCCGATCTCGTTCAAGTAAATATCGACGCGTTAAACGTTTCGACGAGCCCGAAACCTCGAGTTGCGGC
>CAXTKV010000155.1:0-9551 GCA_964244895.1 uncultured Deinococcales bacterium | reverse complement strand
CACGAAAGTACCCTCGAGACTCGCGAGTCTCGAGGGTACTTTCGTGCAGGACGCGATCTGGATTTAGATCGCGTCCTCGAGCGGCGAAAGACCCTGCGGCGTGCCGATGTAACGCTCGATCTGCAAGCGGAACCTTTCGGCGGCATCGCGATCCTTCAGGAAGGTGTGGAAGTCGTCATGGTCGGTCTTGTACTCCGAAAGGGGCTTGTACCCCTGCGGGGCGGGCATGTCGTCGCGGATCGACCAGAACGGCGAGTACGCCTGGAATTCTTTGGTCAGCAGGAACGCCATGAAAAGCTTCGCGGCGGCGGGGTGCTTGGAAGCCTTGAAGATCGCGCCCGTCTGCGCCCACGTCAGGAAGGAGTCGGTTTTGGGCAGCGTCAAGCGCGCGTTAAATCCGGGCTGCGGTCCGGCCAGGGGCGCGAAAGTCGTGAACGAAACGGCTTTTTTCTGCATCAGCAACAGCGTCAGCGGGGTCTGCGTGCCGCGCACCCACTGCACGTCCTGCGCCTGGAGCTTGTCCATGTAAGACCAGCCGTATTTCTGGATGATCTTGTAGAACTCGTACAGCACGGCGTCGTCATCGTTCGGGTAGGTCAGGACGATCTTGGATTTCCATTTCGGGTCGAGGTAATCGGTGGCATCTCGAGGGGCATCTTCGGCTTTGACCTGATCGCTGCTGGAGACGTTCGAGAAGCTGAAGATCGTCAGGCCGGTGTACGCGCCATCCCTGTCCTTGAACTTGGCGGGCACGTGATCCGAACCGACGGGCTTGTAGTTCAGCAGCGCGCCCTGGGACTTCCAACGGTCGAAATCGTGCAGGGTTTGCAGCATCGCCAGGTCAACGGTGAGCTTGCCGCTCTCCAGTTCCTGATCGATCTTGCCCTCGTGGTATTTGCTCAGGTCGACCGTCAGGTTCAGCTTGATGTTCGGGAAGGCCGCCTTGAACGCCTGAATCGTCTGATCCTGCTGGTTTTTCTCGTCGCCACCGGCGTAGACCGTCAGTGTGCCACCTTCTTGTAGGGCTGCTTTGTACAGATCGGGAATCGTCTGACCGTTGCCGTCCTTTTCCAGCGGGCCGTTCTGGGCGATGGCTAGGGTCGTAGCGAGCAGCAATCCGAAGGTCAGGGCGACGTATTTGCGTTGCATGGTTCTCTCCTTGCAGGGTCTCGAGGGCGAATGGTTGACCCGTCTCGAGCCGTGGCTCGAGCGGGAGCATGAACGGGGTGGGAACTGCAAAAGCTCGTTCCATGAGGTTCGAGAACTGCGGTTTTAGCCCTGGGTCGCGCCGTACAGCGCGATGGCGCTGAGTGCGCCCAGCACGATGTTTGGCACGATCGGTTCCTTGCGGCGCGTGTGCAGGATGGCACCGCCGATCATCGTCAGGATCAAGCCGATGGCCGCCAGACTGGAAAGCCACGGCAGCACGCCGGTCAGTCGGGGCAGGATCAGTCCGATGGCGCCCAGCACCTCGAGCAATCCGATCAGGCGGATGTTGCCGGGGGTCACATCTTCGACCCATTTCATCTGCGGAGCGAGTTTTTCTTTGGGCTGAATCAGCTTCATCGCGCCTGCGGCGAGGAAGGCGAGGGCGGTGATGGTGGTAATGATCCAGAGAACGGTGTTCATGCGGGCTCCTTTGTGGTTCGTAGCGAGAGAGGCGATACCGTCCGAGTGCATGTCTAAACAATAGCTGTTAAAACAGATATTAGTGCCGGAGACGCCGGGTTCGTTACTTTGGACGATCCCGAATTTCCTGCAGCAGCCCCAGCAGGGCCTCGAGTTTTTCGGTCGGAACGTGCCCGAACTGCGTGCAGTGAAGCGCGATCAGGGGATGATCGAGCTTTTCCAGAACCTCCCGACCTCGATCCGTGATCCGCGTCATGACCACGCGCCGATCCACCTGATCCCTGGAACGCACCACCAGGTTCTGCTTTTCCATGCGATCCAGCAAGCGCGTGATGTCGGGTTCCTTGGTGATCAGACGTTCCGCGATCACCCCAGACGGCAGACCATCGCTGCTTGCGCCGCGCAGAATGCCCAGGACGTTGTGATGCACCAGGCTGATGCCGTGCTCCTTGGTCAGATCGCTCATCTCGATGGCGATGTCCGACATCAAGTGAGCCATCTCGACGACCAGTTTGTGTTCGAGCATGGCTCGAGCCTTGTCCGACTGATTTTTTGCCTTGGTCTGCGCTGGGGTCATGACTCTCCTGTCTGACGATTTGAAGCCGTGACGTGCAGGGCGTTACCCGAAGGATCGAGCACACGGAGCCCGTTCTCGAGCGCATCGAAAGGCCAGTCCGCCTGGTGCAGACGAGCCGCGACCGCCACCAGATCCTGATTGGAAACGCGCAGCGTGAAGAACCGCAAGCCCGCCGCGTCCGGCGATGGCGATGGGGCGTTCGTGACGTTCCAGGCGTTGATCGCTAGCGCGTGCGGTACGGCGTTCGGCTGAAGCGCGAAGTCCGTCATGCCCATCTCGCGAATTTCCATCAGCATCCGAAAGCCGATCAGATCGCGGTAAAAGTGGGTTGTGCTGCCCAAGTCGCGCACGTGCAGGTGGACGTGACCGATCCTGGTTCCGGTGGGCAGGCGTTGGTGCAGGTCGTCCGATGGCTCGAGCGCCACAAGTAATGCTTCGACATCCAGGTGTTCGACTGGGTTGACGAACTCGCCGTCGCGGGTTTTCAGGGCGGGTCGTCCGTCCGGTAGCCGGACCATCTGACCGCGTTCGGGGGTCTCGAGGGTCAGTTCGATGCCGTTTCCGTCGGGATCCGAGAGGTAGGTCGCTTCCGTGATGGTGTGATCCGTCGGCGAATTCGGGTAGCGCAGCGCGATCAAGCGGGCGACGGCTCGGGCAAATTCCTTGCGGTTCGGGAAGTGGATGGCCAGGTGGTACAGCCCGGTGCGGCGCGGTTCGACGCTGGTTCTGGCGTTGGGGTGCAGCACGACGAGTTCCCGTCCGCCCGCACCCAATCGAATATCTTCGGCGTTTTGCTCGAGTTCCGTCAGACCCAGCACCTGCGTCCAGAACACTCGGGCGCGATCCGCGTCGGTGACGGCCAGGTGTACCGCTCCCAGACTGGAACCCTGAGAAAGCAACTGTGGGCTGATCTCGGGTTGCGGGTCGGTCATTGCGGTCTCCTTGAACAACTGCACTTACAATATCCGTCATAACAGATATTGTCAAGACAGATATTGTAACCGTGTACCTCCGAGCGCACCGAAAAACGCTCCGACCAGATTCGGTGGCGCAAAGCGAGCCGCTCGAACACGCGCCAGAACAGATTCTCAGCTCGCTCGAGATTCAAGGCAAACGCGACAGCCGCCTCGAGCCTTCGAAGCGCTCACCCGAGCGCTTCGGGTCTGCGGCGCTTCCAGTAGCGTTCCAGACCGCTGGCAGCCATCTCGAACGGCGTGGACAGCTCGTAACGCTTGGCGATGACGCTGCCCGCGTCGCGCGCGATCTCGTCGTTGATGGCCTTGATTGCAGCAATCAATTCTGTCCGCCCGCCGCCCGCCCGCAAGACCTCGAGCGAGAGGACCTCGAGTTGATCAATCGAACGCTCGAGCCCATCGAGGTGGTCTTGCACATCGTCGTAGCCACCAAAATGCGTCACGAACAAGCGCTTCGCGTTCTGGGCGCGCAACACCCGCAAACTTTCTCGCCAAGCCACCAAGTCGATATCCGGCGGTGGCGTGGGTGCGTTGACGATCCCCGAGCCGGGAATGCGGACGCCGCCGACATCACCGGTGAACAGGCAGTCCTCCAGGCCGTAAGTCAGGTGATGAATCGCGTGCCCAGGCGTGTACAACGGCCTGAACATCCGCCCCGCGATGGCCAGCATCTCATTGCCGTCCAGCGCGACCAGCTTGTCCGACGAAACTGGCTCGAACGCTCCCCACAGCGCGTCCATCATGGGGCCGTAAATCCGCGCGGCGCTTTCCAACAGGCGCTCAGGGCGTTCCAGGTGCGTTGCGCCCTGACGGTGAACGTAGACCTTCCAGCCGAACTCGCGCGCCAGTGCGCCAGCCGCGCCCGCGTGATCCAGGTGAACGTGCGTCAACAACAGGTGCTTGATATCCGTCGGTTGCACACCCAGCGCCCCCAGCCCAGAAATCAGTTTCGGCAGCGTAGAACCCGGCCCGCAATCCACGATCACGTGACCATCACCCACCGCGACGGCCTCCGGCGTGGCCCGCACCAGGTAAGACGCGATCACTTCTTTTGAACCCAGAAACTCGAGATCGAGGGTTTCGACCCTGACGCTCATACCCAGACCCAAGTGTTAGAAAGCCAGGTCTTGCCAGAGGTTGAAATTCGAGCATGAAGACCGTCATTCCGAAGCCCGAACTTGGCTGACGCCAAGATTCGGGCATGAGTACCGGGCCAGACGCGATTCTCTGACGGCGTAAGAACACCGTACAGCACGGTGTTTTCGAATGATTCTCCGGAAATCACACCTGCCACACGACCTTCGGCCCGATTTTCGTTTCCAGCACGCCGATGCCGTCGACCTCGACCTCGACGGTATCGCCGGGCTGAAGAGGCCCGACGCCCTCGGGCGTGCCAGTAATCACGACATCGCCCGCTTCCAGGGTCACGAACTGCGTGATGTATTCCAGCACGATCGGCACGGAGAAAATCATCAAGCTGGTGCGCCCATCCTGGCGCGTCTGACCGTTGACGCGCGTCTGCACGCGCACGTCTGCGGGATCGAGCTTCGTCTCGAGCCACGGGCCGAACGGCAAGAATTTATCGGCAGATTTGGCGCGAAACCATTGCAGATCGGTCTTCTGACGGTCGCGGGCCGTCAGATCCAAGGCGCAGGTGTAACCCAGCACGTGCTTGAGCGCGTCGTCGCGGCTGATCTTCGAGGCGCGCTTCTTGATGATCAAGCCCAACTCGCCCTCGAAGTTGAAATTTTCCGACCACGACGGGTAATTGACCGTGTCACCCGAAACGGTCAGCGTGTTCGGGGCTTTCAGGAACAAGCCCGGTTCGGTCGGCACGTCGTTACCGAGTTCCTGCGCGTGCGCCACGTAGTTCCGACCGACGCAAACGATCTTGCTGGGCTCTGCGGGCACCAGCAGCTTGACGCTGGTGCGCGACCACGACAAACCCGTGCGCCGCAAACTGGAGAGCGTCACGGCGTAAACGGTATCGCCTTCCAGTTCACCCCACTGCGGCGGGTTGGAACCGACGGTGAATCGGACGAGTTTCATGCCAGAAGCTTAACAGCCCGACGGTGTGAAATGGTGGACGCTGCGGGACCGAAAGGACGTGAGCACCGTCCGGCGCGCGAGTTGGCTGCACAAAAAATACGCGTCCTGGACGGTGTTTTCTGCGCCTTCGGCTCGAATCTCGAGAATGCGCTCGCTGAACGAATACTGACCCAACCATGAACCCCGGACCTGCTCGTCTCGGGATTCACGAGCCCCTCAGACCGGCAATCAATTCCAGTCGCGCACCGTGGACAAGGCCGGGTTCTTGCCGTCGAACAGCACCTGAACGGATGGGCGATCAGCCCGCAAACGATCCAGAAAGTGCGCCCGAATCCGATCTCGTCCATCCAACACGGTGCCATCGTCCAGTTCCAGACGCTCCGGAAACTCGCGCTCCTCTTCTTCCGTGACGCGCTCGCGCACGGTTTTTGCCTCGCGGATCACCGGGCCGGAAAGCTTGGCGGAATCCGTCGGCAGCGTCAGGCTGAAGCTCGAACCCTTGACCTCGTAGCGGTACGTGGCGGCCAGCGTGACGCGTTTGACGCCGCCCGCGACCGTGTAAAACCGCACCGCGACATCGTCCAGCGCGCCCGTCACCAACGGCCCGACCTTGCGCAGCAACTTGGCGCGGCGCGACGGGTAGACCTTACCGATCGGGAAACGGATGGCGTAATACATGGCGGCGCACAAGAACGCGATAGCGACGGCGATCAGAACCCACAACCAGGACATGCAACGAGTTTACCGGGCGCGTCAAGGGGCGAGGAGCGTCAGAACTCAGATGAAAGTTCGTCCCGGACGGAATGCTCGAGCAAACCAGATTCATTGTCCTGGACGGTCTTCTCGAGCAACGCCAATAGACTTCCTGCGAAAGCGGTCGGAAACGCCTCGAGTGAAGGGTAGGGACAAGCCCGACAACACCCTGTCCTGTAGGGGCAACCTTCATGGTTGCCCTCGCGTCAACCCGTTTTCGAGACTGAGTGTTGCAGGAAGTCCAATTTAACGTTCTGGGCGGTGTCTCGAGCTTGCGACTCACGGCTCCCGCATGAAAGCACGGGGTCTCGAGAGGGAAAAGAAAATGGATCGCCCGGACGCGCGGCGATCCAACAAAACCCGAGATGGAACCCGGCCTTACTTCGCGGCGACCTTCTGCGGTTTGCGAATCAGGGACTTTTCTTTTTCCTCGAGCGCCTTGTCCTCGATGCCCAGCACCTCGATGCCCGCCTCGGCGGGGCCGGTGGCGAGCTTCAAAATCACGAAACCGATGATGCCGCTCAAGGCTGCCAGGAACACGCCCAAGACCACGCTGCCGACGAAATCGTCGCTTTTGACGATCAGCGTGCGAACCACCACGCCGTTGATCAGGCTGTACGCGGCGAAGGCCAGAAAGAACCACCCGATGATCTGATAGATGCGGCGCAGAAGCATGGGGTGATTCTAACAGACCAAAGCCTCGAGGTTGGGGCAGCGGGCGGGATCGCTCCGTGAGCGCTTTGGCGTGCGGTTCAACGGTGAATTGCACCGAGAACCGCACGCCAGGAAACCCGATCTCGAGCCCTTCACGACCCCGCTAGAATTTAATCTTGACCCCAGCCGAAAACCCCAACAGGAACGCGGAACCGGTTCCCGGCAGGATCGCCAGTCCGGGTTGAACATCGATCGTGGTCGAGAACAACCGCGTGATCGGGAATTCGACGCCCAAAAGCGCCTGAAGCAAAATCGCGGTTCCCGTCGAAATCAGAACCCTCAGCCCGCCACCGGCGGTCAGGTTGACCGTGCCGAGGTTGAACACGCCGTACCCATCGGCTCCAATCCCGAATTCGTTCGAGTTGAAATAGTAGTCGATCGTTCCCCGCACGCCGAACGATGAACCGCGCCCGCCGAGTTCGTCCGCACCGACCATGACGCGCGCACCGATGAAGACCGTGCTGCTCCCGGCGGGGATCAGGTTTCCGGCCACCGCCGCACCGACGAACAGGCTCTGGGCTTGGGCGTTCACGCCGAACAGCCCGGCCATGGCCACAACGATCAAGAGCAATTTTTTCATCGTTCTCCTCCTCGAGTCACCCGACTCGAACGCCCTGTCGTGGCGATCTGGAACTCCGCCTCAGAAGCTTCTGAGGCGCGCACCGACCTCGCGACCGAGCTGGGTCGCGGCCTGATCCACGCTGATTCGGCCCGGATTTTCCCAATTCCAACGCCCGAACAACCGACCGCTGGAGGTGTTGACCGCCTGCAACTGAATCACCAGAATCGTTCCGTCGTTGCCGACGATGGTTCGCAGCGACATCACGACATCCACGCTTTCGCCGTTCAATCGGCGCAGGTTGTCCGGTTCAAAAAGTTTGGCCGCGCTGACGTTCAATTTTTGAATCAGGCCCGCCGTGTCGTTCGGGGCCAGCACCGTGAAACCCTGAAGCCTCAAATTGGACACGAGCGGTTCAGCCACGGCGTCTCGGGTCGGTTCAAAAGCCACCCGACGGATCGTGACGAGCGGCTCGCCGGGATCGAAACGAATGCCTGAACTCGGAGCGCAACCCGCCAGGGCCAAGACCCCGACCATCACGGTGAACGCTTGCTTCCACGACCGTCCGATGAACTGCCCCACGTTGACCTCCCATGAATTGATTGCCGCGAATTGATGGCCACGAATTGATCGAATGCCTCGAGCGATGGCTGAAGTTGCTTTGAACGCTGTGCTGATCGGTGTTTTTGAACTATCAGTTGCGTTGAACCTGGGTTCCTGCCACCCAGCCCCCTTTCCGTTCTGTACGGGTTGATCCTGCCGGAGCCAGTCTTAGTCGCGACTTAATGGCGCACCTCGAGACCATGCTTCGAGTTCGCGCGCCCAAGCTGCTGGGCTGCGACACAAAGAAAAACACCGTCCAGGACGGTGTTTTCATGCATTCAAGAAATGCGTGCGGGACGGTCTTTTGAAGTCTCGGTGAAATCTCGAGCGATGCCCACGAGTCACAAAACGACAGAACGAACTCGAATCAGGCTCAAATCACGGGCGCTCGACCTTGACCTTCATCGACAGGCGCTCACAGGTAATACAACAAACCCGCCCTGATCTCACCGACGAAGAAAAACCCCGGCACGACGATCAAATGCGGCAGGAACTCCACGGCCAACGCCAGACGCGGCGCGATCCGCGTTTCAATCCCGACCAATGGACGAAGCTCGAGCTGAAACGTACCGCCGGACACGCCCAAACCCAGACCCGCACCGAAATACACGTCGAGCGAACCGACATCCACCGGATAGTAAAAATCGGCGGCCAGGTTGAAGCTACCGCCACCACCGCTGACGCTGAAACCCAGATCGCCGCGCACCGCGACCGGCCCGATCAGGTTCCGAGCGCCCAGAATGCCGGACGCCGAAAACGAGAAGCCGCTGCCGAACTGAATGTTCGCGTTGGTCGCCCCACCGATGAAGACCTGCTGGGCGCTCGCCGCCTGAGAGAGGGCGAAGAAACCGAGGATCAGAAAAACGAAACGCTTGAACATGGAATCCCCCTTTTGCCCGAAACCCACGAGTCTCGAGCATTCCAGCCGAACTGGACGCTACAGATTAAAACTGATGCCGCCCCGAATGCCAAAGAGAGCCCCGCTGCCGTAAAACCCGATCAGGAACTCACCGATCAGATTGATCTGTTTATTCAACGGGTACGCTACCCCGCCCAACAAGTGAAAAGCGAACGCCGCCCCGCCGTTCCCGACCACCAACCCCAACCCGAAACCCGCGTACAGATCCACCGTCCCGACCCCGAAATTGAATTGCGGCCCGACCGTGAACGCGAAATCCACGCCCGGCACGAACAAGTCCAGGTTGACGCGCAAGCCCAGATCGACCGTTCTGGAAAACGACACGAGTTGCTTGACGGTGAAATTGCCGTTCACGTCCAGCGCCGCGCCGCCACCGAACGCGCCGCCCAGGTTGAAGCCGATGGTGAAATCCTGCGCCGATGCCGCGCCTGAAAGGGCGAAGATTGAAATCAAAACGATCAACCACTTTTTCACGCTGACCCCCGTCTGGTGCTCGAGCGAAGATGTGATGCGCAGACTGTGCCCGTTGCGTTTCGAGCTTAAGCCAGCTTTGCTGGAACGCGCTTCCTGGATGGCGTTCTGGTTGCCCGCTCAAGCTACGGGTTTTGCACTCGGGACGCATCGTGAAAACTACGTAGCCACACCTCGGGGAAGCGCAAACAGAGAACACCGTTCTTGCTCACGGCAAAGCACCTACCGGGCTGTTCGCGCTCCAGCACGTAATGCAAGATTTGCGTGCTGGACGGTGTTCTCGAGATGTACAAGCGTTTACTT
>CAXTKV010000154.1:0-13159 GCA_964244895.1 uncultured Deinococcales bacterium | reverse complement strand
GTCGTGATCCCAGTGGGCTCGAGTCTGGTGCCATTCCTTCCATTCGAGGCTCACGCCTTTGAGGTAACGTCCCTGCCCCATCAATCGCCAGTCGTCTTCGAGCGCCATGAGTCGAGTCTAGATCAATCGTGCCCGAGAAACACCGTCTGGTACGCATACGTAAATTCGCGTACCAGATGGTGTTCTCGGCTTCGAATCGAAGGCTGAAGGCTCGTGTGCGGTATTGCACATCTCGGGCAATCCAGCGGGCTATTTTGGCGCTGGTGGCTTCGCTGCCGTGTTCCTTGACAGCCTTCGGCTTGCGAACCCGCTTTTGTGGGTCTCGAGGAATATCGGATGGTGATGCGCCAGTCGTTTTGGATATTTGATATGGAACCTGAATCTCAAAATCTGGTACAGACGCTCATCGCGGCGTTCCGGGATGCTCGGAAGCGGGGCAAAAGAGCGAAAGTGCTGACGGCCCTTTCATTTCTCGCCCCCAGAGACCTGGAACCGATGGTCTGGTCGGGCATGGTGATCCGCATCCTCGACGGGGGAGAGGCGACCGCTTCAATCCTCGAGGACATCCTCGAGAACCAGAGCCTGCGGGCGCTGGATTCCGCGCTCATGGTGCTTCGCAGGCCGCAAGACTGATCGAGACTACAGGGATGAAGTGCTTGCACTTCATCCCTGCTTTTTTGTGGTAATTCCGTGAAACCGCAGAACGATACTGCTACGAGACCCTTAATTCTCGTTGTCGGTGCGGGCGCGTTCCCAATCGGAGACTTTTGAAATCTCCGCGATCTCGTCACTCGATAATTTCAGATCGGACGCGCCCATCGAATCCTCGAGCTGAGCGATGGTGTTCGCACCGACGATCGGCGCGCTCATGAACGGTTGGGCCAGCATCCAGGCCAACGTCACGCGGGTCGCAGTCGTGCCGTGCCGACCGGCGATATCCACGAGCTTGTCCACGAGCTGCCAGTTCTGTTCGTTCATGCGGCTGGACTCGATGCCGCCCGCGCGCACGCTGTCCGGCAAGGGTTGGCCGCGCCGGTACTTGCCGGTCAGGAACCCCGCCGCCAGGGGGCTGTACGGGATCACGCCGATGCCGTAGGTCAGGCAGACTTTCGAGAGTTCCCGCTCGAAAGTCGCGCGCGTCGGCGCGACCAGGCTGTACTCGGGCTGGATCGAGACGAAGGCTTCGAGATTGTGTTTGTCTGATGCCCAGAGCGCCTGCATCAAGCGCCAGGCGCTGAAATTCGAGCAGCCGATGTAGCGCACGTAGCCCTTGCGCACCAGGTCGGTCAGCGCGGACAGGGTTTCCTCGATGGGTACGTTCGAGTCCACCCAGTGCACCTGGTAGAGGTCGATGTGATCGACCTGCAAGCGCCGCAGCGAATCCTCGCAGGCTTTTAGAATCCACTGTCTCGAGAGGCCCTCGCGTTGAAGGGGATGCTTGGAGCCCTCAGAACCGTTCGCGCCCATCGGGCCGCGCACTTTGGTGGCGATCACGATGCTTTCGCGGTTGTTGCGGGCTTTGATCCAGTGCCCGATGAATTCCTCGCTGACGCCGCCGGGGTTGTTGGCGGCCCACATGCTGTAAATGTCGGCGGTGTCGATCAACGTTCCGCCGAGTTCCGCGTACCGATCCATGATCGCGTGCGAGGCAACTTCGTCCGCCGTCCAGCCGAACTGCATCGTGCCCAGAGCGATTTCGGAGATGCGCAGACCGGATTTTCCGAGGTTTTTGTAGTTCATGACGGGCGCATTCTACGCCCGCACGCCGAAAGGCTTGAGGATGGCGGGCGCGCACCGCGACCATCCAGGCTCGAGCCTCAACCCCCTATCATTCTGAGGAGGCACGACGAAGAATCTCTCACCGTTGCTTGGGCGCCCAATGTCGTGCGAGAAAGTGCTCTTGTCTCACCGCGTTCATGCTGACAGCGCTGATCTGTAGGGGAGAGGAAGCCGGTGAACCGCAACCCGCAGGGCTCGAGAAAAAGAGCACCGTCCAGGACGGTGCTCTTGAAGTGCGTGCAGCACGATCAGGCGGGTTGAACCACCAGGTTGCGCGGTGTGCGGCGAGCCACCAGCCTCCGAAACGGCATCTCGAGCTGCGGCGGAATGGCGCGTTTCGGCACGAGCTGGAACAGGTTGGCATCGTTGGCGTACACGAACAGATAGTGCGTGTCCGTCTCCAGGATGCGCGAGAAATTCGCCCAGTCGAGGTGCATTTCACTGAACTGGTTGGTGATCGTGATTCGATCCGGTTTGAAGACCCAGGTGCTTTCGGCGCTGACGCGTTCGTCCAGCGCCATTTCTTTTGAAAGCGTCCACGGCAGCAGAATCGCGCGGTACGCGACCAGGAAGACCGTGATGACCGTCACCGCCAACGCCAGGTTGACGCCCAACCGACCGACCTGAAGGGCGGTGATCCAGGCGGCCAGCGTCAGCAGGGCCAGCCCGACCAGCGCGATGCGAAACCGCAAACTTTTCAGGAAGAAGGCGCGCGTGCCGCGCAGCAGATCGTCGCTGTTGAGCGCGAATTGAAGTTCGATGGGTTCCACCCGAATGACCCCCGTGACCGTTCTGGTTGCCGAGTTCGGGGATTGTACCCGGTGAAGAGCATGAGAAACAACGGCCACGAGACCATCGGGACGGCCCAGGACGCAACACTTGCATTCCTGAAGGGGATCTCGAGGGTTCGGTCGATCTTGGATCGTTCTCGCGCTGGAGGCCCGATCTCGAGGCGTGTTGGGCGGTGTTCTTTGGCGTGAAACCTAAGAAACGGTGTCCTCTAATCTCGAGGACACCGTTCTGGCGCGAATCCGCGTTTACTGGGGTGCAGGATCGAGATACACGCTGATGTTCTTGTTTTTCGGCGTGCTGAACTGCGCGGGCTTGCTCTGGTAGGACTTGTATTTTTGCGCCACGACCTGAATCGCGTAGCTGGCTTTTTCCAGGTTCCTGAAGACCATTACCGGCCCGGTGCCGCTGGCGACGGGCTGATTGTCCCTGAAGAGCTGGATCGTGGCGAACGGGCGGTTTGTGGTGACGCGCAGCGCGCACGGGCATTTGGCGTTGCTGGCATCCGCGCGGTTTGCGCCGACGTTGACGGCCAGCTTGATGCCTTCGGTTGAACCGACGGGTCTGACCTCGAAGGCGTAATCGCCGGGTTTGGGCCTGGAAATGGGCCAGCTCCAGCTTCCGTCCTCGCCGACCGTGACCTTGCCGATACTGACGCCGTCCTGGAAGATCTCGAGTTCCTGACCGGGTGCGCCGCGACCCTCTAAGAGGAAATCCTGGGCGTCCAGTCGCTCGCCGTCCGTCGGGTACGTGAAGCTCAGCGCCTGGGGTGCTTCCGCGACCGCCGCGACTTCCGCCGGGGCGAAGTTCAATCCGAAGCCTCTGGCTTGCACGTCGGCTGGCCCGTTCAGGCCCAGCCCGGCGCCCAACGCCACGCCCAGGAAGGCCAGCAGCGCGCCGAACCCGATCAACGGCGGCACACCGCGACGGCGTTTGCGGCGTTCTTCTTCGGTCAGGTTCTTGGCGTTCAGGTATTGCGTGTTGTATGCAGCGACCAGTCCGATTCCGACGATGGCGAGCAATCCGAGAAGCAGGTTCATGCGCCCATCCTAAACCGTGCAGGCCGCGCGCGGGCGTGGCCCGAGCCGGAGCCAAGGGGTCAAAAACGCGAAGACCGTCCCAGACGGTGTTCTTTGATCTCGAGAAAACGCGTGCTGGACGGTGTTCTCGAGATCAAAAGATGTTACGGGGCGCTCGAGCTGTGGTGCGTGGATATGGCGATAAAAACCAGGCTCGAGCCGACCGCAGCGCAGCCGACCAGCGACACCAACCACAACCGATCCGTCCCGAACAACGGCAGGGCGATCAAAGAACCGATGATCCGTCCCGCCGCAGTCGAGGCTGTGTTCCAACCCATCATCGCGGTTCTCGATTCCGGCACGGTTTCAGACGCGATCGGCAAGGACGCGACCAGCGTGAACTCGAAGGCGAGGTAAATGCAAAAAAGCGCGAGCATCATGCCGGGCAAGCTGGCGCTCAAACCCCAGAACAGGCCGAAGGCCAGCGTGTAGAAAGCCCCCGCGATCAGCACCGCGCGGCGTTTCCCGATTCGATCCAGAAACGCGATCACCAGGATTTCCGCCAGCACGTCCGCGAAGCCGATGACGGTCGAGACGAGCCCCAACTGCCCATTGGAGAGCTGAAAATGCGCCTTCATCCACGATGGGTACACCAGAAAAGGCATCTGGGCCGCGACCATGATCCCCAGCGTGAACGCCCAGAACGACCTGGCTCGAGGGTGAGCCCAAACCTTGCGCCACGGCTCGAGCGAGAACGAGGCGTTCAGATCCGGGCCGCTCATGGCGGGTCGCACGTAAAACCAGACGGCCACCATGCCCAACAACGCGATCCCGCCCATCAGCGCGAACGGAGCCGACCACGAGACCCGATCCACCAGCAGCCCGAAGACCGGCGCACCGATGATGAACGACAGCGCCCACGAGAGTTCCAGCACCCCGATGACCGTGCCGCGCCGCTCGTAGGGCACGCGCTCCGCGATGAACGTCTGGAGCTGCGGGTCGAACATGGCCTTGGTGACGCTGATGGCGATGAACAAAACGATCACGCCAGCGAAGCTGGGCGCGAACGGCAGCAGCGCGCAGGCGATCACGAATACCAACGGCGGCCAGAACAGCATCCGGCGCGCGCCGAAACGGTGACCGAGGATGCTGGTCAACGGCGAGACCAGCCCGGCCAGCACCAGCGCGATCGACAACCAACCGACCGCGCCGACATCCTGACCGTAAGCCGCCGCGATCACGCCCAGGAATGGCAGCGGTGCGCGGCTGGCCGAGTCCTGCGCGAACCTCGAGAGCATCAACGCGCCCACGGCTCGCGGCAACGAGAACGGTGCTTGCACCGCGACCCCCGAGGGTGCGTCCGTCATGAAATCACTGGCCTCGAGCGCACCTTGAAACCATACCGCTTCCGCTCGAGCGCGTTCTCAGGGGCCGCGCTGGCGACGATCACCTCGGGACTGCAATGTGCTCGGGTTGGGCGTCGGTCGCGGGCTCGTAGGTCAAGAGCATCACGCCCGCGCCGAGGTCTCTCGACGCGGCGAGTTTCAGCGGCAGCCTGTCCTGACCCGAGAACAATCGTTTGCCGCTCCCGAGGACGAGCGGGTAGACCATCAGGCGAAGTTCGTCCACCAGGCCGTGCCGCAAAAGCGTCTGGACAAAATTGCCGCTGCCGTAGGTGAGGATGTTCTGACCCTCTTGCCGCTTCAGCGCCTCCACCGCCCCAACCACGTCCCCATCGAGGATCGTGGCGTTCCACTCGAGGGATTTGAGGGTGGTCGTGGCGACGAACTTAGGTAGGTTGTTCATCCGTTCGCCAAACGCTCCGGTGTCGGTCGCGGTCGGCCAATACCTGGCGAAGCCCTCGTAGGTCACGCGGCCCAGCAAGAGGGCGTCGCTCTCAAAAAGTTCGTCGTACTTGAACTGGCCGTCATCAGGGTTGTAGCCCCTATGCCACGGAATGGAATCTTCGTACACGCCGTCGAGGGTCAAGAACTCAGTCACGATCACCTTACGCATGGGTACTCCGTATCGCTGCTCATCAGCGTCCTCATTCCAGTGGGTGGAAGAGCGAGCGTTGTCGTACGAAATCGATACCACCGCGCAGTTCGGAGAAGATCCGGCACGAGCGCGTTCTCAGGGTCGCGCGTCGCGCAGCGGAGCCCAGAGCGCGCCGTCGTCCGGCAGCGGGAAGCCGTTCGTCTTGAGCGCCAGCACGATCTGGCCCCGGTGGTGCGCGTCGTGGATCATCATGTGGATCAGGTACTGCGGGATGCTGGCGTGCGGCAGGCTTCCGGTCGAAGTCGCGGCCTGCGCTGCTGCCCAGGCCGCCCGGTGCGCCTGCGCCATCACGTCGCGCACGCGGTCCACATCCGTCTCTGCGGTGAAATCCTGCGGGGCAGCCTCATTCCAATCCGAGTACAGCTCGGGCAAGCTCAGGACAGAAGGCTCGAACTGGCTTGTCCAGCTCACCAGCACCTCGACCATGTGCGCCAGGTGCTGCGCGACCGTGTAGCCACCACCGGGCGTTTTTGCCCTCATCATTTCGGGATCGGTCAGGTGATCCAGAAGCACGTCGTTGACGCTCTGATTGGATGCCCAGGCGAGTTTCGTGGCTTCCTGCGTGTTCGGTGTCATGTCGTTCCTTCCGTAGACCGTCCAGGACGCGTTTTCTCGAGATCAAAGAAGACCGTCCTGGACGGTCTTCACGCGATAAAACCGGCGACCTGCGGAGGCAAGGCGTATCCCAGAGCGCGCAAGTACACGCTGGCTTTGGCCGCGAAGATGAATACGGATTCGCGGTAGGTGTAAAACGTCACCTCGAGCGGAATCTTGTAGTTGCTCCGATCCACTTTTTGCGCCAGGTCTTCGTTCGATAACGCCCCGAGCGCCGCGATCATGTCGGCATCCAGCGCGCTGAACATTGTTTTGATCGCCTCGAGCGCGATGGTTTGATCCGGAACCGGCGGCTCGAATTTCAGCGCGAAGGTTCTGAACAATTCCGTGTACGCGCGTTGAAACCCCGCCTGCTCGAGCAGCAGCGCGCGCAAGCTCAGGGTCGCGCCGCCGAGCGTCTTGTCCAGATCCGCGTCCGATATCGCGTTCAGGATTTCGGTGCGCAGGTTGTGCGTCAGGTCGATCAAGGTATTTTTTTGAGCGATCAATTTGTTCATACGTACCTCCAGAAATCGTGGAACTTAGATTGCGCCCGGTTTGCCCGCCAGCCGTCTCAGCACGCCGGATTGCCCGACGTGGTACGTCTCGTGCCAGGCCATCAACGCCGCCCGATCCTCCAGCGTGCCCGAACGCGGGCCGGATTGGGTCAGGTCGGTCGCGGAAAGCGTCTCCTCGAGCGCGGTCTGGTTGTCTCTGAGCGCATCGCGCAGAATTCGGGTCGGGAAGGTTTCGGCGTTCGAGGCGCGCGTGCCCTTCGCGTAGGCCGTCTCGAGCAGCCTTTCGTCCGGGTGCGCGAAGCCGCCCAGGTCGCGGATCAGGCAGACCCTGGCGTGCAGCACGTGCCCGAGCAACCAGTTCAGGTGCGAGCCGTCCTCGGAGACGCGCACCAGAAAATCCGTTCCATCGAGCCCATCCAGGTTCCGCTCTAGCCTGTCCAGGTTGCGGTTGAAGATCGCCCCGATTTCTGATCCGCTCATCTTTGCCCCCGTTATTCTGTTTCAGGCAGAATACGGCGGATGGCGAGGAGGCGTCAACAGACCCACCAGGAACACCGTCCCAGACGATGTTCTTTCGATCTCGAGAACCCCGTTGCTGACGGAACGCGCTCAGACGCGCCCTCGCCTTGACCGGCCCGAAACGCCCCGCGTATACTCCCGAGATGTTCGCGCGCCCAAACGACCCAAACCGCCCCGACCTCGGCAACACCGACGACAATTGATCGTCGGGGCGTCGGTCTTGAACCAACACCCCGGACCACACGTCCGGGGTTTTTTCGTGAGGAGGCAGCCATGCGTTCAACTCGAGCCCAGAGCATCACGGTGCGCGCGACCCGCGCCAGGATCACCCTGGATTCTCGAGATTGACCGCCCCGCGAGCCTTCCTCGCGGGGCTTTGGCTGAACCCAACCCAGACTCCAGACTTCCAAAACCAGGAGAACCACCATGCGCGTCCTGACCTCCCAACTCAAAAACCACGTCAACCAGGAAGTCACCCTCAAAGGCTGGGTTCACTTCCGTCGCGACCTCGGCGGAATTCAATTCCTGGTGCTGCGCGACCGCACCGGAACCGCGCAGTGCGTCCTCTCAAAAAGCATCGACGTGCCGATCCTGGAATCGAGCGTGTCCGTCACCGGAAAAGTGGTCGAGAACCCTCGCGCACCCGGCGGCATTGAAGTCCAGGGATCACACCTCGAGATCATCACCCGCGCCACCCACCCCGCGCCCGTCGAGGTCAGCAAGGAAGAATGGAAAGCCAACCCGGAAACGCTGCTGGACTACCGCTACGTTTCCCTTCGCGGCCTGCGCGAACGCGCCGTGCTGCGCGTCCAGGCCAGCCTGATCCAGGGCTTCCGCCAGGCGCTCATCAGTGAAGATTTCACCGAAATCTTCACGCCCAAGATTGTCAGCGCGGGTGCTGAAGGCGGCGCGAACCTTTTTACGGTCGATTATTTCGAGAAAAAAGCGTATTTGGCGCAAAGCCCGCAGGTTTACAAGCAGATCATGGTCGGCGTGTTCGAGCGCGTGTTTGAATGCGCACCCGTCTACCGGGCCGAAGAGCACGCCACCAGCCGCCACCTGAACGAATACATGAGCCTGGATTTGGAGATGGGATTTATCGATTCCGAAGAGGACGTGATGGAAACCGAAACCCGCGTCCTGGCGCAGATGATGCGGCAAATCACCACCGATTGCGCCCCGGAATTCGCGCTCCTCGAGATCGAACCACCCGCCGCGCCCGACCGCATCCCGCGCATCCCGCTTTTGGAGGCGAGGGCACTGATCAAAGAAAAATACGGCTACAGCGTCGGCGGCAAGGACATTGACCCCGAAGGCGAACGCCTCCTTTCCCGGTATTACCTGGAGACCGAGGGCACGGATTTCGTGTTCGTCACGCGCTATCCGCAGGACGCCAGACCGTTCTACGCGTACCCCACCGATGACGGCCTGACGCGCAGCTTCGACCTGCTGTTCCGGGGCATCGAGATTACTTCCGGCGGGCAACGCGTTCACGACTACGACATGCTGCTCGAGCGGATGGCCGCCAAAAACGTCAAACCCGAAGGTTTCGGCGCGTACCTGGAAGTCTTCAAGCACGGCATGCCGCCCCACGGCGGGCTGGCGATCGGGGCGGAACGCTTGACCGCCAAGATTCTGGGCATTCAGAACGTGCGTTACGCCAGGGCGTTCCCGCGCGACCGCAACCGTTTGACGCCGTGAACATTGTCGAGGACGGTTCTCCACTCGGGAGAACCGTCCCGTATGATCCTCAGCCAGTTCGAGTTGTTTGAGCGCCTCGAGCCACCGCAGTACACGCAGCACACGCGATCACCTCGCGCACGGTTTCAAAACCCACGCCGCCGGGATCATCGGTGTACTCGGGCTTCTTTGGCTTTCGTCTTGACCCTTTCTTGTTGGGATCCGGCTTGAGGAACACATCTTTTCTTTTCGGGTACTGCCTCGCTCGAGACTCGAGCACGACGCGGTTGGCGGGCGTGTTGGCGGAAACGATGGTGTTGCAAATCTGGCATCTGTACATCCGTGTGGCAGCCGTGTTGGACGAGACGGCTGCGATCTCGAGGGAAACGAAAACGAACCACCGATCAACGAATCCGGTGGCGCTCGAGCCTGATGCGTGTTGTGTGGCTCGGGCAATCCGTGCAGCCGCGCGAGGGTGTCAATTCCGAAGTGGCTGAAGGTTCGGAAACCGCGCTGTTGGGGTTAAAACGCTCACGAATGGTAGTGGTTCTCGTGACTCGCGTCAATCTGATACGGATGCGGCGCGCAAAAACACCGTCCAGCACGCATTCTTTGGTTTGCGTCTGGGACAGTGTTCTCGAGCCCATGAAATACTGTTCGCCATGCGTCTTTACTTCATTCGCCACGCGCAATCTGCGAACAACGCCCTATACGACACCACGGCTTCGGACGTGGGACGCAGCGACGACCCGGAACTGACCCCGGTCGGGGAGCGGCAGGCGGCTTTGCTTGGCCAGTTCATCGGGGCCAACGCGGACCCGCTCGAGCCGGACGGGTTCAAGTTGACGCACCTGTACGCTTCCCCGATGGTGCGGGCGGTCAACACGGCGCTCGAGGTGAGTCGGGCGGCCAATCTTGAGGTGATGGTCTGGGACGACTGGCACGAGGTCGGTGGCATCTGGAACGCCAACGATGCCGGTGAGCGCGAGGGCGGGCCGGGCAAGGATCGCTCGTATTTCGCGGAGCGGTTTCCGGGCGTGCGCTTGCCCGGCGGCTGGGGCGCGAATGGCGGCTGGTGGTCGCGGCCCCACGAGACCGAGGAGGCGTACATGCCTCGCGCGCGGCGCGCCTGGGCGGAGTTGCGAGCGCGTCACGGCGGCACGAGTGATCGGGTGGCGGTCGTGTCTCACGGCGCTTTCTTTGCGTTTCTGATGGCGACGGTACTGGAATTGCCTGAACTTGGGCCGTACTGGTTCGTGATGAACAACACGGGGTTGACGCGGTTTGATGTGCACGAACACGAACTCGAGCACGTTCGCGTGGCCTACATGAACCGCCTTTCGCACCTGACGGACGACCTGGTGACCTGGTGACCTGAAAAGACCGTCTAGGACGCTTTTTCCAGGGTGTGCGCGGTACGTCTTCGTGCGCCGGGAACGACCGGCGCGGTACGTCTTCGTGCGCCAGGAACGACCGGCGCAACACGCTGTTCTCGAGCTTCGTCTCGGCTTTGACGCGCGAGATCATCAGGACGGTAGGCTGGAGCTGTGAGCCTTCAATCCACGTCTGGTGTCCCGTCGCCTTCAATCACGTTGTCTTCAGTGTGGCGCGATGCGTCGGGCGGCGCGAGGCGAAACCTGATCGTGCTGTTCGCGTGTCAGGCGCTGACCAACGGCAGCATCGTCTCGAGTACATCGCTGGCGTCGGTGATCGTGCTGTACCTGACGGGATCTGACAGGCTTTCGGGTTTGCCGAGCGCGTTGAACGCCTGCGCATCGGCGTTGGCGGCGTTCGTCTCGGGTCGGATCATGGCTTCTCGTGGGCGGCGGGTCGGGTTAGCGCTGGGCTATGGCGTGGGCGCGGCGGGCGCGCTGTTGGGCGCGTGGATGGCGCTCTCGGGGAATTTCGTGGGCTTTTTGATCGGTGGCGCACTGATCGGCTGGTGCAACGGAACCGTCAACCAGGCGCGTTATGCGGCGGCGGAGATGGTTCCGGCCAGCGTTCGCGGTCGCGTGATCGGCACGATCGTCTCGGGTTCCGTGCTGGGTTCACTGCTGGCGACGGCCTTCTCGCCGACGCTGCAATCGCTGGCGAAGTCGTACAACGTGCAGGCCGAAAAGCTGGGCTGGTTGATGGCGTCGGCCTTCTTGTTCTTGGGTTTCGTGTTGATCGTTACGCTGTTCAGGCCGAAAGCGGCGCACCTCGCACCCGATTCGCCAACCTCGAGTTCATCCGTCTCGAGCCAGATTGTTCCATCCGCGCGTTCGGTCAAGGAACTGTTGCGCCTGCCGGAGTTGCAACTGGCGCTGGTCTGCCTGGTGGTCGCGCAGGGCGTGATGACGATGCTGATGGTCTTGACGCCCGTCCACCTCAAGCACCTCGGTCAGGGCTTACCGACGATCTCGGGCGTGATCACGGTGCATATTTTCGGGATGTTCGGGTTTTCGTGGTTGACCGGGCAACTGGTGGATCGGTTGGGGCGGCGCAGCGTGGCCATGCTGGGCGCGCTGCAACTGATGCTGGCGGGTCTGCTGGCGGTGCTGACGGTCGGCGTGCTGGAACTCGGGTTGGCGCTGTTCATGCTGGGTTTGGGCTGGAATTTTTGCAACGTGGCGGGGTCCGCGCTGCTGGCCGATCACCTGCGCCCGAACGAGCGGGCGCGCACGCAGGGGCTGGCGGACATGCTCTCGTGGTTGTCGGGCGCGGCGGGTGCGTTCGGCGGCGGGCTGGTGATCAACGCGCTCGGTTTTTCTGCGGTCGGTTGGGTCGGGCTGATCGTCGGCAGTTGGCCGTTGTTCGCGGTCATGCTGACGCGGGCTCGGGCGGTACGAGCGGGAGGGCTGTGAGCCTCGAGCGATGAGCCGCAAACTTCGAGTTGCAGGCCGCAAGCCTCAAGGGAAACCCAGCGGTCTCGCACCAGCGAAGCTCAAGGTGGAGTCGGATCACGGTGCAGCCATTGATCTCGCTTGAGGCTCGAGGCTTGCGGCTTGTGGCTGGTTCTTTTCCGTCCCCATCGCGGTTCCTGAAACTTCGGGTTTCACGCCTTGAGGCTCGGGACGCGCGAGGTTATGCTGGGCGCGCCCGAGAAGAACCCGAAGGTGGTCGCTCGAGCGAAAACACGTGCGTCTCGGAGGCAGTGAATGGAACGCTCCTTGAAGGTCTTTACCGGCATGTCGAACCCTGGTCTGGCACAAGAAATCTGCGATCAGATCGGCATTCCTTTGGGTCGTTCGGAAACGCAGCGGCTCTCGAACGACAATTTCATCGCGCGTTTCAAGGAATCCTTGCGCGAATCGGACGTGTTTTTGGTGCAGTCGTTGTCCACCAACGAGGACACGAATTTAAACGTCTCGGATGCGCTTCTGGAACTCTTGTTGATGGTGGATGCCGCCAAGGGCGCGAGCGCGGCGCGGGTGACGGTCGTGATTCCGTATTTTTCGTACGCGCGCTCCGACAAAAAGGACGAACCGCGCATCAGTATCGCGGCGCGTTTGATCGCGGACTTGATTCAGACGGCGGGCGCGGATCGGATTCTGACGATGACGCTGCACTCGCCGCAGGTGCACGGATTCTTCAAGATTCCGATGGATCACCTCTCCAGCGAAGTCGTGACCGCCAACCATTTCTTCACGATCTTTGAAAACATGGAGGATGTCGTCGTGGTCGCCACCGACGCGGGCGACATCAAACGCGCGTCGAGCATGTCCAGGCGTCTGGACGCGGGCTTGGCCTTCATCGACAAGCGCCGCATCTCGGACACGAAGGTCGAATCCAGGGGCTTGATCGGTGAGGTCAAGGGCAAGATCGCGCTGATCGTGGACGACGAGATTTCCACGGCGGGCACGTTGGTCGAGGCCGTCAACATGGTGCGCGAGGAAGGCGCCAGCGAGGTCTACGTGGCGTGCTCTCACGGCGTGTACGTCGGGCCTGCGGTCGAACGCATCAACGCGTTGGACATCGTGGAATGCGTCTCTACGAACAGCGTTCACGTCTCGAAGAAAAAGCTCGATGCCACGCCGAAGCTGAAGGTCTTGTCGGTCGCACCGCTTTTTGCGGAAGCCATTCAACGCATCCACACGGGCGAGAGCGTCTCGAGCTTGTTCACGTAAAGCGCTCACAACTCAGGGGCAGAACTCAGAGTGGGCTCGAGTGGCGAGGGTGGCTGCTCGAGTTCTGCTCGTGTATCGCGCTGTCTCGGGCGCA
>CAXTKV010000153.1:0-13297 GCA_964244895.1 uncultured Deinococcales bacterium | reverse complement strand
CTAGTCAGGGGTAAGGGTAAAGGCCGTCCGCTTCTGACCCTTGCTACTGACCTCTGACCAGCAATACCGTCCAGCACGCGAGTTCTTATTTGCGTGCTGGACGGTATTGCCCGTGCCCGAGACGTGCTTTTTGGGGTTTCCCACGCGTCAGTCCTCATTAAAGCCCGTAGAATGCGCGCCGGAGGAACCATGAAACACACCTTTCTGTTCGCACTGACCGCAGCGGTTCTGCTCGGCGCGTGCAAGGACAACACCCAGCAATCCTCGAGCCCGCCGCCCGCCGCGGCCTCGAGCACCGCGGCCTCGGGTACGACGACCGAACCTCCTGCCAGCGCGACCGCGAGCCCACCAGCCGCGAGCCCGTCCGCTTCGAGCCCGTCCGCTTCGAGCATGGCCTCGGGCAAACCGTACATTCCAGCCGGGTACAAACTCGTGCCTTTCCTGACGGACAAGCCCGTGCGCGTCTTCAAAGAAGCCCCGAAGTACGCTCTGGACGACAACACGGATTACGCCGCCGTGATGGAAACGGACGTGGGGCGCGTGGTGATCGAGCTGTACGCGGCGGACACGCCGACCACGGTCAATTCGTTCGTGTTTCTGGCGCGCAACCATTACTACGACGGCATCGCCTTTCACCGCGTGATCGATAACTTCGTGGTGCAGGGCGGCGACCCGAACACGATCAGCGGCCCGGCCTCGAGCTGGGGTCAGGGCGGCGCGGGCTACGAATACTGCCTGGAAGTGCGCCAGAAGTACAAGTTCAACGCCAAGGGCGTGATCGGCATGGCGCGCACGCAGGACCCGTGCAGCAACGGCTCGCAGTTCTACATCACGCTGGCCGCTACGCCCAACCTGGATGGGCAGTACACGGTGTTCGGCAAGATCACCGAAGGTCTGGACGTGCTCGATAAAGTCGCGCGCGGCGAGCCACCCACCAACCCGACCCGCATGAAGTCCGTCTACATCGTCTCCAAGAAAAAATAACTGTATCTCGCCCCTCGAGCGTGCTCGAGCCGAAAGGAAACCATGTCCGATTACATCCCAGCCGGTTACACGTTGACCCCCGAACTCTCCAGTGAGCGCGTCACCAAGTTCGACGCGCCCGGCAACGCCATCGAACCCGGCAAGGCCTACGCCGCCGTCATCGAGACCACCAAAGGCCGCATGGTGGCGGAGTTGTACGCCGATAAAACCCCCGTGACGGTCAACAATTTCATCTGGCTGGCGCGCCACCATTACTACGACGGGATCGTGTTTCACCGCGTGCTGGAAGGCTTCATGGCTCAGACCGGCGATCCGACCGGCACGGGTCGCGGCGGCCCCGGCTACACCTTCCAGGACGAGTTCCGTTCCGATTTGCGCCACCGCGGCAAGGGTATTTTCAGCATGGCCAACGCTGGCCCCGGCACGAACGGATCGCAGATTTTCATCACCTTTCTGGACACGCCGCACCTCGACGGACGCCACACGGTGTTCGGCAAGGTGATCGACGGTCTGGACGTGCTGGACAAGATCACCCGGATCGATCCGGGCCGCCCGAGCTTCGGGATCAACCCGGACGCGATGGAGCGCGTGTACATCGTCGAGAAACCGGCGTAATTCACGTTGCGTTCAGGCCCGAGGCTGCGAGTGCCTCGGGCTTTTCGTGTTCGCAAACATCATGCTCGAGTTACAGGGTTCTCGAGCCACCATCCTCTCGCGCCCACCCGAACTCGAGTTTCCGAATCCGATCCGCAAGTTTGTTCTCGAGATCAAACATCCAGGCGTCCCATGCATCCCGTATGTCCAGGTAGAGGTCAGCAAGGATCTCAACGGAGGTACGTATGAACATTCGGACAACGGTAATTGCAGCCATGTCGGCCCTGACCCTCGGATTCCTCGCCAGCGCCCAGACCATGATGGACAAGCCCGCTTACGTGCGCGTCGTTCACGCCTCGCCGGACGCCCCGGCAGTCGACGTGTACCTGGACGGCAAGCAGACCGTGGACGGAGCCATGTTCAAGGCTGTCACGCCCTACGGTGACGTTCCGGCAGGCAAGCACTCCGTGCTGGTCACGGTTCATGGCGACATGAAAAAGGAAGTCCTCAAGGCCGACGTTGACCTCAAGGCTGGCACGTACTACACGGTGGCCGCCACGGGTCTGGTCAAGGACATCAAGCTGTCGGTCTTCACCACCACCAGCATGAACATGAGCAAGTCCCGCGCCAAGGTCAACGTCTACCACTTCTCGCCCGGCTCGCCGAACGTGGACGCGCTAGCCGTGGACATGAAGGACGCCAAGGTCGTCAGCAACCTGGCCTACGGCAAGATGGTCAGCGTGCTGGTCAACCCGATGGGCGTGAATCTGAACATCGTCCCCGCCGGCAAGATGACCCCGGTCGTCAAGAACCTCAAGGGCATCTCGGTGGCCGCTGGCAAGTCCTACAGCATCTTCGCGGTCGGCACGCTGGACGGCAAGGACGCGATGGCGTTCGACCTCGTGGTCGTCGAGGACAAGCTCGAGATGGGCTCGATGAAGGGCAAGTAAGCTTCAGACTGTTTCGCCCGAGGACTCAGATTGAGTCCTCGGGTTTTTCATGCCTCGAGGGTACCGTGCCTCGGGCGCTCCGCCCATTCGCCCGCGTACTGAACGGATTCGGGCGCGATCAGGTGGCTGGCCCAGTGGTGCTGCAATCGCGCGATCTGACGGACGTGCAACCAGTCGTGCGCGACCCACGACCCGAGCATCGCTCGGGCGCTGATCGTGCCGAACTGGTCGGTGTGCGTCAGCGTCCAGTCGGGCGATTTCAGGCTGCGCAGCCACACCACCGAGCGGTAGCGCTCCGTCACGAAACGCTCCAGCGAGGCGTCCATCGTGCGCGCGTTGTACGCCCGCGCGGTGATCGCGGCCTGCGGGTCGATCGGAGTCCAGGGCTGGCCCGGACGGTGCAGGATCGCGTCCAGGCGCGCCCGGAAGTCCTCGGCGTCCTCGTCGGCCAGGTGGTTGATGACTTCCAGGATCGACCACTGGTCGGGCGCGGGCTTCCAGCGTTCCTGCTCCTGGGTCAAGCCCGCCACCAGCAACCGGAAGACGTGCGCGTTGCGTTCGAGTTGACCAGCGAAAACTTCCGGGTCGAACATGGTTCACCTTTCGTCGGGTTCTTGCGTTCTGGACGGTTCTCTCGCGTCTCGAGAAGATGCTCACGGTGTGAACCCGAAAGTATTTTCAATCGCGCCGGGTAAGTGCAGGTAAATTGACCCGCCGACGAGCGCCTCAAAATGCGCCAGCAGATTCATTCTCGCGCGCCAGTTCTCGAGCATGGTCGGTACGAGTGGGTAGCGCAAGGCCACGTCCACCAGGCGCTTCTCGAGCAAACAGAACCCGGATGGCAACGCCAGCGCGTCGCAGAGCTGGATCAGCCGATCGTACTCGTCGTATTCGGTGTCTGCGATGAATTGCGCGATGAAGGCTTTCTCGTCGGCAGTGATATCCCACGTGCCGAAGTACGATTCGATATTTTGATCCGGGAACGAGTGCGTCAGACACACGCGCGCCGCGTCATCGAAGCCTCGAGCCGCGAAGAACCTGTAACCGTCGATCAGGTGTTTCGCGTCCGTCCAACCCTCGCGCCTGCCGATGTCGTGCGCCAATCCCAGGATGTAGGCGGTGTCGGGATCGAGCGTTTTCGTCGCCCGCGCGATGTTCTCGGCGGCCAGCGCCACGTAGCGTGCGTGCATCGCCCACGGTGTCGGATTCATGCGTTCGGCTTCCACCAGGAAGGCTTCGGCCTGCGCTCGGGTCGGAATCTTCACGCCCTGAGTGTACGGGTTGTGGTGCTCGAGCGAAACTCGAGAAATTCGTAAAACACCGTCCAGCACTCATTCTTAAATTCGTGTGCTGGACGGTGTTCTCGAGAAGCCAGGAGCGACTCGATCGAGTCGGCGGCGACTATACTGACCACGTGAAACGCACGGGCATCCTCGGCTGGTTCAACGACGAATTGTTCGGCATGAACCTCGAGCGCTCACCCGGATTTCCCGAACTCAGGTTGTACCTCAGTCTGTGGAGCCTGATTTCGCGCGCACTCTTGTTCGCGACCATGCTCGCCATCGCGGGAATGTGCGCCTGGTTGATGATCCTGAGTTTCAATGCGTCCGAGCCGGGGCTTGGCCTGATTTTCGCAGCGATGATGTCGGTGTTCGCGTACTTCGGTGCGTTCAGGATCGCCTCGGGATTCTCCAAGCGCCAGAATCACCTGCACCTCAATGAATATGGTCTGGAAGTCGTGGATTTCGGCCAGAAGACATTCTGGGCCTGGAACCGGATCGAGGGTTTTACGTTGCAGGTCGGACGAACTTCTTCAAGGACGTGGGTCGGTCTTAAAGGCGCCAAGCCTCTGCCACCCGTGTTTTACCGGACGCGCATACCGGAAGATCTGGATGCCTACGCGATCGGTGCGAACGGTTATTCAAATCTGAGGGGCATTTTAAACGCCTGGCTCGAGCGTTACGGTGCGCCCGAGAAGCTTCAATAGCTTCGGTGCTCAGATCGACCGATCATCCGGCGGTTCGCGCAGTGCTCGCGCCGAGCGGTCGCGCAATCATGTTGAGGATCGGCTCGAGTTTGCGCTTCTCGGCGTGTTGAACACCGTCCTGCACGCGTTATCAAGTGTGCGTGCTGGACGGCGTACTCGAGATACCCTCACTCGCCTTCGGTCTTGAAGCCGCCCTTCGGATCGTAGCCCGTGGGTTCCTGAATCATCGCGCGCTGACCCCTGGCCACCAGCGCCGCCTGCAAGGACTCCATCGAGGCGACCTCGCCGTGAACCAGCCGGATTTCACCCCTGACGTTCTTGGACCATTCCAGCAACTCCGTGCGATCCGCGTGCGCTGAAAACCCGTTGACGGTCGCAACTTTTGCGCGCACGCGCACCTGCTGACCCATGATCTTGACGCTCGGCTGGCCGTCCACCAGCAACCGCCCGAAGCCGCCCTCGGGCTGGAATCCGACGATCACGACGGTGGTTTTCGGGTCTGGCAGGTTGTTGATCAGGTGGTGCAGGATGCGCCCGCCGTTCATCATGCCCGCACCCGCGATGATCACGCACGCGCCCGAAAAGGCGTTCAGGGCTTTGGATTCGTCCACGGTTTTGGTGTAGGTCAGCTTCGCGGGCGCGAACGGGTCTTTTCCCGCCGCGTAAACGCGCTCCACGTCATCCGAGAATTCGTCGCGGCAATCCGCGTAGACGGTCTCTATTTTCGCGGCCAGCGGCGAATCCACGAACACGGGCAGCACCGGAATTTCTTTGGTTTCCTCCATCCGCGCGATGTGATAGAGGATGTCCTGCGTGCGTTCCAGCGCGAAGGATGGGATCAGTATTTTCCCGCCGCGATCGGCGGCCTCGTGCAGCAAGCCCTTGAATTCCGCCATGGTCTCTGGGAAGGGCTTGTGGTCGCGGTCACCGTAGGTGGATTCGATCAAGATGGCGTCCGCGTCCGGGCAATCCGGGGCGTCCGGCATGACATCCTTGCGGATGTTGCCGATGTCGCCGCTGAACACGAAGCGCTCGCCATCGGCGGTGAACATCAACGAGGCCGAACCTGGTATGTGACCCGCGACCAGCGCGGTGGCCGTGACGCCACCGAGCGTCAACGGCTTGCCGTACTCGATCACCTCGAAACGTTGCAGGGCGGTCTGCACATCCTGCTCGTCGTAGAGGGGCGGCGTGGCCTCGCGGCCCTTGCGCAGGTTGCGCTGGTAATCTTCGGCCTGCAATTTTGCGCCGTCCAGCAGCAGGTACTCGACCAACTCGCGGGTGGCCTGGGTCGCGTAGATTCTGCCCTTGTAGCCGTCCTTGACGAGCTTCGGGACGCGACCCGCGTGATCCAGGTGCGCGTGCGAGAGGAACATTGCATCCAGGCTGGTCACATCGAACGCGAACGGTCTGGGGTTCAGCGCCTCGAGCGCGCGCCCGCCCTGAAAGAGCCCGCAGTCGAGCATCAATTTCATGCCGCCGATCTCCAGGAGGTGGTTCGAGCCGGTCACGGTGCGCGCAGCGCCATAGGACGTGATGTTCAGTTTGGTCATGGTCAGAGGATTCTACGCGCCTGTGATGATCCGGTGAACTTGATGCGTGCGACGAGGCTCGAGATTCGGGTCGTGAAATAACAACACCGTCCAGCACGCGAATTCTCGAAATTAGGAATTTGTGTGTGGGACGGTGTTCTCGGCGTGGTCGCTCTCGAGGTCATGCCCAGAAATGAACCAACCTGAAACGCAAAACGCATTTCAGGTTGGGCGGGTCAAATCAAAACCGATTGGGTTACTGAATTGACCTTACGGCTTGTCGCAATCTCCATCGTGAACACTGAGGGGCGAGCCGAGGACGTATTCTTCCCCGAATTTCGCCGCGCCCTGATATTCGTACCAGGTGCACCCTCCGTTCACGTTTTGAACTTTCACGAGCACCCCTCCGAACGAGTGATTTTCATCATCATCGAAGTACAGCTCTTCATCCCCCGAGCCATCCAGAGAAAAAATATTGTTTGTTTCGTTGGGATGCTGGTTGTGGAGCGTACCGAGCGTTCCACCGCTCAGATAACCGAGATTGTTCCCCTTGTAGGGAACATAATCCCAGCCCACGGCGGGGCTGGGGATCGATACGAGAAGAACAAAAATCAATAGACGCACTCTGAAACGTGACATAAGAAAGACTCCTGAAGAATGCAAAGCCCGGAATTGGGATTCGCGCCCTCAGGCTCGTGGGTTTTCGTCAGGTTTGCGTATCGCCGCTCTTGATCCTGCGCTCGGGTGCTGACCCGAAAACCTAAGATCTCGAGAACACCGTTCTTGCTCGAAAAACAGCAGCTTCTTGATCCTGAACATGCACCTTCTTGCCGCTACAGATAGCACCTGACGGGCTTGCGGCGCTGACGGGCAGGATTGCTGACGGGCTACTCGCGCTTCTTGCTCGAAAAACAGCACCTGACGGGCTACTCGCGCTCCCACACGTGATCATCGAGACGTGGCGCTGGACGGTGTTCTTAGAACGCGGCGATCCGGTAATCGTAATCTTCGTCGTCGCGGATCAGCACCTCTAAATACTGGCGTTTCTCGAGCGCATCGATCATCACGAAACGCTGCTCGGGATCGACGTAAATGCCTTCGGGCATGACCGTGTGTCCGTACACGCCGAAGCGGTGGCCCGCGTCGTGGACGTAGTGCGGTTTGGTCTGCCACCAGTTTTTCGTGTCGGGATCGCCGTAGAAAAAATCGTCGTAACTGGCCATGCCCGGCAACGGTCCGGCGTGACTGAAATGAATCCCGGACAACCGCACGTGCATCGGCCAGGAGCGCATCCAGGCTTGCAGGTCTTCGGGCAGTTCCTCGCCGCCTTTTCTCGGGTTGAATTCTCGGTGCGTCAGGCCGGAGGCCGTGCCCAGGTCGTACTTGTGATCGAGCGCCGCCGAATCGTGGTTGCCCAACAGCACGGTCACGTTGCCGCCCGCCCGCTCGACGTAACGTTTGAGCTTGTAGAGTTCCTCGGCTTCGGCTTTGGACGCGGCCTTGAGGTGTTCGGGGTCGCGGTGACTGAAGGTCTTGATGCCGGTCAACCGGGCGTAGCCGTCCAGGTTCTTCGGGTGAACCAGATCACCGATCAATATCACCTGGAAGCGCCCGTCCAGAACGGGCGCGGTCGGGTTTCCGTCGGCGTCGGCGGTAAAGGACGCCCGGAGCGCGTCCCAGAGTTTCCCGAAGTCCGCGTGGACATCTCCGATGGCGATGACTTTCAGCATCGTGAAGCCTTTGAGGTGGTCATAAAGAACGCGTTCGTGATGGGGGTTTCGGCGTCTATCATCGTTTTCGCGGTTCACTATAGCAGTGCTTTTCCCCGCATTCTGGTTAAATTGCGCGTCCAGGTCGGAGATTTCCGGGATGAACGGCTCGTGGATCTCGGGCGACGCGGTTCTGGATTGCGTGGTTTTTGAAGCTTCGCCGCGAGGGACATAACGCCTTAACGGCTCGGCCTCCTGGGACTAGGCTGAACGCATGCCGTTCAAGCTCAAACGCTGGCAGTGGGCGCTGATCGTGTGCCTCTTCCCGGTGTACGCGACGCTCGCGATCTTCGCGATCTGGGGGAATTTTTTCATCGGCTTTCCGCCGTGGACGCCGGCGTTTTTGAACAACACCAAGTTGCCGCTCGAGCGCACGTTCAACCTGGAACGCAAATCCAGCTTGCGGGTCTTCGGCGAGATCGAGCAGGGTCGGCTGGAGGTCTTCCTGGACGGCCTTCAGGTCGCCGAGATCGTGGGCAAGTTCGATCACCGTTACGCGCTGAAACCCGGTCGTCACTCCCTGCGACTCGAGAATCGGGCGACCATCGGGAATCTGAATTACAGCCTGGAATGAGAACACCGTGCCTGAGGATGTTCCTCGATGCTCGCGCGTGCAGCTCGAGGAGAGGCCGCAAGCCATCAGCCGCGAGGGAAACCGGAATGGAGGTCGCTTTTGGTGCGGAAGGCTCGAGATTCGCGCCGGAATTGGCAGCGGGCCGTTAATGGCCTCCTGCGATGGGATCGAACACATTCCGAGGGAAGGGTAGGGGCAACCTTTATGGTTGCCCTCGCGCCAACTCGTTCTCGAGATTCTCAAAACAGCGGCACCGTCCGGTACGCAATAAATAAACCGTGTGTTAGACGGTATTCCTGCGGTTACTCGCCCCAGTTTTCGACGCGTTTGAAGGACACCAACGCGCTGAACATGACATTGCCGTTGGGCAGCGCGCTGGTGTCGAAACGCACCTCGCCGATCGCGATTTCAGGTCCGAGACTGGCGATCAAACGGTTGAGGCGCTCCTGGAAGATATCGGGTTCGTGCGAGCTGATCAGTCTGAATTCCATGCCGTGATTTTAGCGAACCCTCGCGCTGGCGCGAGTCGAACCGTCACACGTCCAGTTCAGCCGTGGGCGCGATCACCTCTGGCGGATTCAGGCGCCCTGCGGCGGCCAAGAGCACGGTCGGCGCGTCCGAGATCAGGCCGTCCACGCCCATGTCCACCAGCGTCCTGGCGCGTTCGGGGTCGTTGACCGTCCAGGTGTTGACGCGCCAGCCGCGCGCGTGGGCGCGTTCGACGAATTCGGGCGTGATCAGGTGGTGGCGCGGGTGGACGGCGCGCACGCCGAGCAGCGGTGCGAGCTGTCCGCGCGCCAGCAACCACGCGGGCTCGAGGTCGTTGTCCCACAGCAGGCCCGTCTCGAGCCGGGAATCGGCCAGGCGCACGCGCACCAAAGAAGCGGGGTTGAAGCTCGAGACCACCACGCGATCCCGCACCCCGAAGCGCTGCAGGGCGCGCACCGTCTCGAGTTCGCGCCCGTCGGATCGCCAGTTGGTGGCCTTGATCTCGACGTTCAGGTACGCGTTGCGGTCGTGCGCCCAGGCCAGCACGGCATCGAAGGTCGGTACGGTGCCCTTGTCGGGCAGTTCAGCCGCCAGCACCTCGCGCTCGCGCAGGGCGCTGATCAGGCGTCCGTCCGGCAGGTGAAAATCGTGGTGCACCACCAGCGCGCCGTCCAGCGTGCGTTGCACGTCCAGCTCGACCCCGTCCAGCCCGACCAGCATGGCGTTCTCGAAGGCGGAGATGGTGTTTTCGCGGGCCGTCCGAGGGCTGCCACGATGACCAAGTAACAGCGGCCTGAGCGTGCTCACGTCCCGTATTCTACGCATAGAATCGCGGAAGTGACGCTGTAGACGTGACAATTCACGCCTCAATCGCGTATAGTGTGTCCAGACCACGTTTTGCCCCATGTTTGCCTCAAGCAACCCGCTCTGGAACGGCCAGAGTCGAAGGCAACGGGCCGAGGAGGACACCCCATGATCGAATCCATCGATGCGCGCCTACGCGAGGTCGGTATCGCCGAAAATGACGTGCAAACCCGTCTGGACGGCAAGGACAAGGCGCTGGTGATCACCGATCACGATATCGTTTACGCCGACACCAGCGGCCTTCAGCGCTCGGGCTTGCGGTTCGTCACCAAAGTCATCACCGATAAGACGGGCGCGTTGACGATTCGTTCCTCGAGCGGCCCGGCCATCGAGGGCAGCATTCGCGGTTTCGACGTGACCGAACTGAAGGTCTTCTTCGAGGGCGTTAAGTCGGCCATCGCGCGCGCCAAGACCAACCCGGATCAGGTGCACGCCGCGCCGGATCACTCGATCCCTCCGGCTGCCAACCTCGGCGCTTCCGCGCTGAGCGCGCACCTCGAGACGCCTGCGCAGCTCGAGCCCGTTCCGCCGCTCGCGCCCGAACCGATGCCGGAACCCATGCTGGGACGGATGCACGCGCCCGGCCCGGCGATGGATCCCTGGGAGAGCCTCAGCACGACCCGACCGACCCTCGAGATGCCCGCCGCACCCGGCGTGCTTCCGGGCTTCTCGGACAGTGCAGACCTCGGGCGCGTATCGCCCGATTCGCTCGATTGGGACGAACCGATGAACGATTTCTCGAAACGTTCCGCGTCGTCTGGGTTCAGCGATCCGCTCGACGATGATCCGATGCTCGAGCCGGACGATTTGGCACCGATTCCCGCATCCGCGCCCGCCCTGGCGAGCGTTCAGAGCGCCGCGCCGTACCTGGCCTCGACTCCTGAGCCGTCCGCCGCTGCGCCCTGGTCGAGCGATGCGCTCGACCAACCCCTACCGAACCTGCCCGGTGCCGTGGCTCCGACGCTGGCGGATCATTACGCCATCAGCCCGGTCTCGCGCTGGTTGAAAATCCTGGCGATTCCGCTCGGCCTGATCGGGATCGCAGCGGGGGCGCTTTCGGTTCCGGCCACGGACAACCCTTCAATTTTGCAGTGGTTGCAGGTGGTGGGCTTCATCGTTGGGGGCATCACGATCGCGCTGATTTCGTACGGCATCGGCGATCTGCTCGCCATCTGGGCCAGCATGGCCGCCGATGTGCGTTCGATCCGGCGCAACCAGACGCGCTAAATCGCGCACCCGTATCGTGCTGGACGGTATCCGTAAAACGCCGTCCAGTACGGTGTTCGCCTGATGCTCGCGCCGGATGCGCGCTTCAGGCTCTAAACTCGAGCCATGAGAATCAACCCGATCTGGTCGATCGCCATCGTGGGCAGTTTCGCGCTCGCGCTGGCGCAAGGGGAACCCGCCATCACGTCCGGTTTGCTGCTCGGACTGCGCACCGAACAGAACGGCCTGAGCTCGTACCGCACGCTCTGGATCGCGCCGAATCGCGGTCGAGTCCGGTTCCTCGAGGGCAAGAACCTGCTGGTCGCCCGCAAGAGCGGTTGGTGGCGCGTCGGGCAGGGCCGCTACCGCGCCGGGACGGGCGATTGGACCCTCGATCTGGACGCGCCGTGGGCCGTGCCCGCCGACGAAAAACCGTGGGTGGACGGATTGAAATTTGGACGGGACGAACAAAAATGCAATTCGGTCGGACGCTCGAGCATCCTGTTTCTGGGAGAGGATCGCATCAGCCTCGAGACGGATCAGGGCGGTTACTGCGAGGGGGCCGCGCACCCCTCGCAATGGAATGGTCTGAGCACGTACCCGCTCGAGGCGTTCCGGCGCGCGCCGAAAGAATGGCCTGCACTGGGCGGCCCGGCGGATCAGGCCATCAGCTTCCAGACGGCCTTCCCGGCGCGCGCCACGGCGCTCGCGGATGCGGGAACCGCGTTTTACGCCAGGGCCAGCCAGGACGACCGCGACCGGCTGGCCGATCAACCCGACGAGACCGCCTGGGGGCTGGTGCGCCGGGCCGGGAACTGGGTGTTGCGCGGACGCCTGAGCTACTCGAGCGAGGCGGCGCGCGGCAATTTCGCAGATTTCGACCTGCCCGTGATTGCGCCCGTCAGCCTGGTCGGGCCGTCCGGTCAGGGCTTCACGCTGGATGAGCTTCGAGCAGGATTGCCCGACGCGAAGGATTTCGTGTTCTCGCCCGCTCGAGACCTGCTGGCGATCGTGCGCCCCGCCTCGTTGCGCATCGAGCACGTCTGGGGCGGCAAACCCGCCCGCAAGCTGGCCGTCGACGTTCCCCTTCGGCCTGGCGAATCCATCGTCTTGGCGCAGTGGGCCACGTTTAGAGGGCTCGAGCGCTGGCAGAAGGATGTTCCGGCGCTCCTGAAACGTTGAACTTCGAGAACACCGTCCTGGACGCATGTCCAAATTCGCGTCCAGGACGGTGTTCTCGTGTTTCATGCCCGGATCGCAGTTTCTAACGGGCCACCCAACTAGACTCGAGGCATGAAACGCCTTCTGGTCGGACTGACCGTGATCCTCTCGAGCCTCGCGCTGGCCATCGGTGTCGGAGACAAAGCCCCGCTGCCGGATCAATTCACCGATAGCTTCGGCAAGACCGTCAAGCTCGAGAAGAAATGGGTCGTGCTGTACTTCTACCCGAAAGCCTTCACGCCCGGCTGCACGGCGCAGAACATCGAATACACGAAAATCTACAAGGAGTTCCTGGACGCGAACGCGCAGGTTTTCGCCGTCTCGAACGATTCATCGACCGCCCAGTGCGAGTTCGTCAAGCAGTACAGCCTGAAAATCCCGCAGATTCCAGATACCAAAGCCGACATCGCCGGGAAGTTCGACGTGGGCGGCATCTTCGGCTTTTATAGCCGCGACACGATCATCGTTGGCCCCGATGGAAAAGTCGCGCAGATCAGGCGCAACGTCAACGCCGTCTCCGATGCCAGAGAAGCCCTGGCGTTCATCAAATCCAAGCAGTAGAACGCTTGAAGCTCACGTTTTTGCTGGTGGCAGACGGGCCGTCCCGATGCTCGAGCTTCCGCCCGGTACGACGTTCTCGGGGTCACACGCCGAGCGTGAACTCGAGGTGATCCGCGATGCCGTCGCGCCACGTCACCCAGTTGTGGCCGCTCTCGTGCTCCGCGTAGCGGTGCGCGTATCCCGCGTCCCAGAGCGCCGCTGCCATGCGCCGGTTCGCGCCGAGCAGCCATTCGATCTGCCCGCAATCCTGCGAGATCCGCAGGGCGCTCTCAACGGACGATGCGATCTGCTCGAGCAACCATTCTTCGGCTCCACGCCCAGCTTGCCGGGCGTGGAGGGCGGGAACGCGGCTGTAGGCTGCGCCGGGTTTTCCCTGGAACGCGCCCGACTGGGTCACGACCACGCCGAAGGCGTCCGGGCGCTTCCAGGCCGCGTACAGCGACGCCAGCCCGCCCAGGCTCGCGCCCCACAAGCCCCGGTGCGATGCGTCCTTTGAAATCGAAAACCGGGATTCAACCTCTGGCACGGCTTCTGTCATTAAAAACTCGAGGTACGCGTCGTTCAAG
>CAXTKV010000152.1:7012-13459 GCA_964244895.1 uncultured Deinococcales bacterium | reverse complement strand
ATGCAGTTCGGCTGGAAGTTCCTGTTTCCGGTCGCCTTGATCAACACGCTCGCTACCGCCGCCTACCGGGGTTTCTTTCCGACCGCCAGCCTGTGGTGGCTCGGGCTGATCGGGTTGATCGCGCTGGTTCTGATTTTCGCGTACAGCACCGCTCGAGGGGCGCGTCCCGCCCAGGCTCAAACTCGAGCGCTCCAGGGAGGAGACTGATATGGGCGTCCTCGAGATCGCCAAGGGCATGGGCGTGACGCTCGGCAAGCTCTTCACGCGGCCCGTCACCGTCTCGTACCCGGAACAACCGGCTCGTTTGCAATCGCGTTTTCGCGGTCGGCACATCCTGACGCGCCACGCGAACGGGCTGGAAAAATGTATCGGCTGTAGCCTGTGCGCCGCCGCCTGTCCGGCCTACGCGATTTACGTCGAAGCCGCCGAGAACACGCCGGACAAAACCGTCAGCGCTGGGGAGCGTTACGCCAGCGTTTACGAGATCAACATGCTGCGCTGCATTTTCTGCGGCCTGTGCGAGGAAGCCTGCCCGACGGGTGCGGTGATCATGGGCACGGAGTTCGAGATGGCGGATTACCGATCCAGGGACATGGTCTACGGCAAGGAAGACATGATCGTCGACGTGGACGGCAGCAAACCGCAACGCCGCGAGGCCGCGCAGAAATCGAAGCCCGTCAAGCTGGGTTACACCATCACGCCGCGCCGCGAGGTCGAGGAGGCGCTGGCGGCCAACAAGAACCGATCAAACTCGGTCGGCACCATGCCCGCCTCCGGTGTGACCGTCCAGGACGTGTCCCAGACGGGCGAGGACGGCGCTGGCCGCAGCTCGCCATCTCGAGAAGGACTGGCGCCGCTGCCGCCGAAGCGCGAGGTGCGCTCGTGAGCCTTATCGTCGCGCTGCTCGGTTTGCTGGCCATCGTCGGGGCGTTGGGCACGGTCACGCTGAAAAATGGCATCTACGCGGCGCTCTCGCTGGTCGGGACGCTGCTGGCGCTGGCTTGCCTGTACGTCACGCTGGACGCGCAATTCCTGGCGTCGGTGCAGGTGATCGTCTACGCAGGCGCGATCATGGTCTTGTTCTTGTTCGTGATCATGCTCTTGAACGCCGCGCAGGCCGAGACTCGAGAAGACCCGCTGCCGTGGGTGACGCCCGTGGCGATCGCTTCGGGGATCGTGCTGGCGGGCGCGTTCGCCTTCACGGCCTTTCGATTCCACGCACCCAAGCCGCTCGAGGAAGCCGCCAAGGCGCTTCAGGGCGGTACGCCGGGGCCGATCGGTGAGACGCTCTTCACGAAGTTCCTGCTGCCCTTCGAGGCCGTCTCGATCCTCTTGTTGATCGCGGTCGTCGGCGCGGTCGCGCTCGTGCGGCGCGAACCGGGCGTGCTGCCAGCGGATGAGACCGATGCGAACAGCCCCATCCTCGATGATATGCTCGAGAACACCGTCGGGGACGCGAAAAAACGAAAGGGCGTGGCCTGAATGGTCGAGACGCAATGGTATCTCGCGCTCTCGGGCATCATCTTCGCCATCGGCGCGGTCGGTTTCATGGTGCGCCGCAGCGCGATCCAGATGTTCTTGTGCGTCGAATTGATGCTGAATGCTGCCAACCTCGCGCTGGTGGCATTCGCCAGGGCCTGGGGTGATCTGACGGCGCAGAGTGCGGTCTTTATCATCCTGACGCTGGCCGCCGCAGAGGTCGCGATTGGGCTTGGAATCATCGTCGCGATCTTCCGCAAACGCGCCTCCACCAACGTGGACGATCTCTCGGGTCTGAAGGGGTGAGTGTGGAAAACGTTTATCCATTCATGCCCGTGCTGCCCTTGGTCGGCTGGCTCGTACTGATCGCCTTCGGCAAGCGAATGCGCGAACCCGTACCCGGCATCATCGCCTCCGCGACCGTGCTGGGGGCCTTCGTGATCGCTGTTCTGACGTTCTTCAATGTTCGCGGTCACGAGGGGCCGACCTTCGACACGATCCGCTGGGATTTCCTGCCCGGAATCGGCAACGGTGGCCGGAACCTTCAGTTCGGCTTCGCCATAGACCAGCTCTCCAGCCTGATGACGCTGATCATCACGGGCGTCGGTTTCCTGATTCACGTTTTCGCCATCGGGTACATGCACGGCGACAAGGGCTTTAGCCGTTTCTTCGCGTACCTGAATTTCTTCATCGGCATGATGCTGATCCTGGTGCTGGGCGATTCCCTGCCCGTGCTGTTCGTCGGCTGGGAGGGCGTGGGCGTCGCGTCGTACTTGCTGATCGGGTTCTGGTACACGGATTTCAAGAACGACGACGCGGCGCGCAAGGCCTTCATCGTCAACCGCGTCGGCGACGCGTTCTTCATGCTCGGGATGTTCTTACTCTTCAAGCAATTCGGCACGCTCGAGATCTTCGGGATTCAGGACGCGATCAAGGTTCAGAACCTGCAATTTGGCAACCCGACGCTCGAGCTGGCGGCGCTGTTCTTGTTGATGGGCGCGGCGGGCAAGAGCGCGCAATTGCCGCTCTCGACTTGGCTACCTGACGCCATGGCTGGTCCCACACCCGTGTCCGCCCTGATCCACGCCGCGACGATGGTCACGGCGGGCGTGTACCTGATCGCTCGGATGCACTTCGTCTACGATCTCGCACCGAACGCGTCCGCGTGGGTCGCGTGGGTCGGCGCGTTGACGGCGCTGTACGGCGCACTTTCTGCAGTTGCCCAGACGGACATCAAGAAGATCCTGGCGTACTCGACGATCTCGCAGTTGGGGTACATGTTCCTGGCGGTCGGTGCGGGAGCGTACTGGGCGGGCATTTTTCACGTCATGACGCACGCGTTCTTCAAGGCGCTCCTTTTCCTGGCTTCCGGCAGCGTGATTCACGCGCTGGAAGGCGAGCAGGACGTGCGAAAGATGGGCGGTTTGCGAAAGTACCTGCCGACCACGCACCTCGTGTCCCTGATCGGCGTGCTGGCCATCGCGGGCATCATCCCGTTCGCGGGCTTCTGGTCGAAAGACGCGATCCTGACGAGCGCTTTCACGACACCGTTCGGCGGCGAGATCGGTGGGTACGCGCTGTGGTTCATCGGGATCGCGGTCGCGTTCCTGACGGCCTTCTACATGTGGCGCTGGTACTCGCTGGTGTTCCTGGGGGATTACCGGGGCAAGGCCCATCCGCACGAATCGCCCGCCGTGATGACAGCGCCCTTGTGGGTTCTGGCGGGGCTTTCGACAGTCGGCGGATTGATCGGCTTGCCGCACTTCACGGGATTGAACGTCCTCGAACCCTTCCTCGAGAAGGTTGCCCCGAGCGCTCAGGGCTTTACGGAACTCGCGCTGACGGGTGAACTCGCGCTGATCGGCGTGGCGCTCCTGGTGGCGGTCGGCGGCATTTACCTGGCGTCTCAATGGTTCCGCGATTCCGGCGCAAACGAGGTCGCCAACGTCCCCGGCGGTTTCGGCGAGGCATCCCGCAACGCGCTCTACCTGGATCGGGTTTACGATGCTGCCGTGTCCGCTCCGGCTCGAGCCACCTCGCTCGGACTCGAGGCCGTGGACACGCAGGGCCTTGATCGCGGGGTGCTCGGCGCGGCGGACGCCATCGCGGAATCCGGCGCGAGCTTGCGCTTGTGGGAATCGGGTTTCGTTCGTTCGTATGCCGTCGGCATTCTGTTGGGGACTGCGGTTCTGGTGGCCTACCTCGTGATTCGGAGCCTGTCGTGATTCACGCCTTCATTTTCTTACCGATCATCGCGGCGCTGATCCTGGTCTTCGTGCCGCACGTCGCGCGGGTTCACCTGGGCATTCTGGCGGCGCTCGCCACGTTCCTGCTGGGTTTGTGCATCGCGCTCAACCCGGCCAGCACGCTGTTCAGAACACCGTGGCTGCCGGGCTTGGGTGTCAATTACAGCGTCGGGTACGGTGTCATTGACCCGCTGACCCGCGCCTACGCCCACGATGGCAGCCTGCTTTTGGCGCTGGTTGCGTCCTTCATGACGCTGATGGCGCTCGTTTACTGGGCGTCCAGGGCGCAACACGAGAAGGCCACCGGGCTGGTGCCGTGGGTGCTGGCCATGCTGACGGGTTTGCTCGGCATCTTCGCCGCGCGGGACTTGATTCTGTTCTACGTGTTCTTTGAAGGCACGCTGATCCCGAGCCTGTTCCTGCTGGGCCGTTACGGTCGCGCGGATCGCGCGAAGGCCGTCACCAAGACCGCGCTCTACACGATCTTCGGTGGGTTGTTGATGCTCGCCTCGATTCTGGGTGCGAAGTACCTGACGGCCTCCCAAAGCTTCGAGCTCTCCGAGTTGATGGCCCGCACGCGGCTGCTCGAGCCGGGCACGCAGACGTGGTTGCTGCTGGGGTTCCTGGCGGCCTTCGCGGTCAAGACACCGCTGGTGCCGTTCCACAACTGGCTGCCGGATTTTCACGCGCAGAACCACCCTTCCGGCGTGGCGGACGTGATGGGCACGCTCTACAAGGTCGGTGGGTACGGCATCTACATGTTCGCGCTGCCGATGTTCCCGGTCGCGGCGCGCAATTTGCAACTCGTGCTGATGTTCGTCGCGGCCTTCACCGCGATTTACGCGGCCTGGATCGCGTTCTCGAGCAAGGACATCAAGCGCTTGCTGGCCTACGCCAGTTTGTCGCACATGGGTCTGGTCGCGTTGGGCGTGTTCGCCGGGCCGATCGGTACGACGGGCGCGCTGTACCTGCTGGCCTTTCAGGGCATTTACACGGGCGGCTTGTTCCTGGTCGCCGGGATGCTGGAGCGCCGCATCGTCGAGGTCGAAACGCACAAGGCCGATTCCGAAGCCCGAGAGCGCGACCTGACCCGCGCCCTGCAAATCGGGCACCTTCGCGGGCTGGCCGCGAGCGCCCCGGCCTTCGCGGGCATGGCGCTGGTGCTCTGGTTCGCGTCCATCGGTGTGCCCGGACTGGCCGGGTTCATCGGTGAGTTTTCTATTCTGCTTGAGGCCTACCGCACCAGCCCGTGGATCGCGGCGCTGGCTGTGACGACCGTGATCGCCAGCGCGGCCTTCGCGCTGAGTGCGTACCAGAAGACCTGGCTCGAAGAACCGACCGCCGCCGTTCCCGACCTGCGGCGCTCCGAGTGGCTGGTCTTGACGCCGTTGGTGGCCGCAGTCGTGCTGTTCGGCGTTTTCGGTGGCCCGGCTCTTAAACTGATCGATCCCGGCGTGCGCGCCCTGTCCGTTCAACTCTCGAGCGTATCCGGTGCGCTCGAGCCGTCGATTCCAGTTGCGAGACCGATCTCGAGCGAGGTGAAGCGATGACGTTTCCCGATGTCAGCCTCCTTGTCATCCTGCCCGTGGTGATCGCGGTCGTGGCAGCCGTGCTGGTGACGGTGCTCGGCTTCTACGTCTCCAGACGCGCGCTGGCCTGGATCGGCATTTTCGGTCTCGCCGCCAGCATCGCCTCGAGCATCGCGCTCTGGGGCGAGAACCGCTCGAGCTTCGCGGGTGCGTACCGGGCGGATAACTTCGCGCTCGGCTTCGGGATCGTGCTGGCGGTCGGCGGCATTCTGGCGCTCTTGACCACCCTCGATGCGCACCACAACTCCAGCGTCACGCGCCCCGAGTTCTACGCGGTGCTGCTCTACGCCGTGTCCGGCACGATGCTGCTGGCCGCCGCCAACGACCTGATCGTGCTGCTGATCGGCTTCGAGATCATGAGCCTGGGCGTCTACGTGCTGTCCGCCTTTCAGGAGCGCGACAAGAGCGAAGAAGCGGGCATGAAGTATTTCCTGTTGGGTTCGCTCGCCAGCGCCGTGCTGATCTACGGCATCGCGCTGGTGTTCGGCGCGACGGGAACCTTCAATCTGGACGGGATCGCCAGGGCGATTTCGGGTTCAGGGTTCAACAACGTTCCGCTCGCGTCGCTGGGTGCGGTGCTGATCCTGATCGGGTTCGGTTTCAAGGTCGCCTGGGTTCCGTTCCACCAGTGGACGCCGGACGTGTACAGCGGCGCGCCGACCATCGTGACGCAGTTCATGAGCGTGGGCATCAAGGCTGCCGCCTTCGCGGGTTTGCTGCGGATCTTCGGCACGGCGCTTCCGGGCGTGCAGGCGTGGCAGATTCCGGCGCAACTGCTGATCGCGTTGACCATGCTGGTCGGGAATCTGGCGGCCTTGCGTCAGACCAGCCTCAAGCGCACGCTGGCGTACTCGAGCGTGGCGCATGCGGGGTACGTTGGACTGGCGGTGCTGTCCAACCCAGCGCAATCCTGGCCTGCCGCGCTGTATTACCTGGCGGTTTACACGCTGATGAACGCGGGCGCGTTCGCGGTGCTGTGGTCGATCTCGAGCGACGAGGATGGCCCGGAGACCGAGCAACTGGCGAACCTCGTTTCGAAGCATCCGTTGATGTCGGCGGCGCTGACGTTCTTTCTGATTTCTCTGGCTGGTTTGCCGCCGTTGGCGGGGTTCTTCGGGAAGTACCTGGTGTTC
>CAXTKV010000152.1:0-7002 GCA_964244895.1 uncultured Deinococcales bacterium | reverse complement strand
GGCTGCCGCGCAGTCCGGGTATTTCGGCCTGGTGGTGCTGGGCGCGTTGACCAGCGCGGTGTCGCTGTATTACTACCTGCGCCCGGTGGCCTTCATGTACTTCCGTCCCGGCACCCCGATGCTGACCGATCGTTCCGGCGGCGCGACGCGCCTCGCCATCGCGGTGGGTGTCGTCGGGGTCGTGCTGCTCGGGATCTTCCCGAACGCGATCTTTGGGTTCATTCAGACGATCGGGCAGATTACCGCCTCGAAGTAATGTGCAAAAACGTAAAAACACCGTCCCAGACGCGAATCTTGATCTACTCAAGATCACTGTGTGGGACGGTTTTCTTGCGATCTCGGGATGCAATTGCGGGATAGACCTCTCGCAGTCATCCGGGACAGGTTTAGAGAATCCTCGTCTCCAGAACCGTATCTCGAGACATCGTTTCTGCTCGAGAGCGAATACAGGATTTGCCCTGACCAAGCGCTTAGACCTCTTGCGAACGTGATCGAACACGTCCTGAGGGCAGGGTAACCACAAGGGTTACCCCTACAAAAACCTGTCCTGTAGGGGCAACCTTTATGGTTGCCCTCGCGTCAATACGTTCTCGAGACTGACTTTCGTAAGAGGTCTATTGATGCAAAGAATTCCATTTTTGCGAGCGTCCCATCCTTGAGGAATGGCGCGCACGCACGTTCATCTCGAGCGCTTTTGTGGCTCGAGTTCGCCATTTCAGATCGACGATCGCCGAAGGCTCGCGCTAAAGCCCGTTCCTGATTTGAAACTTGTACCCGAGACGGATTTTTTTGATGCTCATCGGACGGTTGGTAGACTCTTGTGGTGAATTTCGCGTTGGCTGCCGCCACAGTTCTATTCAGTCTGGCCGACCCGAGGGGTGACGCGCTGGGCGATGGCGGGTACACCCTACCCAGTCGGGTGGATGCCAGCACGCTCGATTTGCGGATCTTCACCGCGATGGATGTCAACGGCAAGCTCGAGTTCCGCCTGACGATGGATCGCGTAGCCAACGCAGAAAATGCGCCGAACGGTTTTAGCGGCCCGATCTTCGAGATTTTTATAGCCGATGCTCGAGGCGGCGAGGAACGGCTCGGGGCGACCGGATTCATGACGCCACCATCGCACGGTTGGCAGTACCGGCTGTCGGTGAACGGGTTTACTTCGAGCATGGTTCCGTCCAACACGCGCGTGACGGCCTCTGATCCGGGTTCTACCGGAGCCTCGATGGCCCTCAAGGTGCGCGCCGAAGGTTCAGATGTCGTGATTGACACCGATTTGCCCGCCAAACAGTACGCCTACTGGGCGATGGTCGGCCTGTACGACCCGTTGACGCAATCGGGTTTCAAACATCCGATCGACCGCTGGACGCCCCCGCAGCTCGCCTCTCCGATTCCCGATGCGCCGCCCGCGTTGGATGTCCTCTCCAGGGACTCCCAGGTCGGTCTGTACGCCTCCCGGATCGTTCCCGCCGTCAACGAACCCGTGACCCGCACCAGCCCGCTGTTGCTGACCGGTCTGGCGGGTTTGTGTCTGGCGCTCGGGACGACGCTCTGGGGCGTGTTTCGCCGCCGCTGAGTCGGGAAAAGTCAGAGGTCAGGGTCAGAGGTCGGAGGTCGAACACCGAGGCCGATCAATGCGCTATCGGTGCAGAAGACCCTCCGGGACGCGGATTTCCCGGTCAGCACGCGGTTGAGACACGCATCCCGCGAGGTCAGCTCGAAATTGATCAACTCGAGAACACCGTCCCACACGTCATTTGTGACGCTCGAGGAATCGCGTCCGGGACGGTCTTTACGGCTTTGCCGCTTTTTGCCTCTGCCTCCTGACTTCTGACCGCTCCTTTGCGACCGAACTGACACCGAATCGTTGCCGCTCGGCGCTAGACTCGGGATCAAGATGCTGGGTCGTCTTCGGCGTTCCCTCGTGCCGCTCGTGTCGGTGATCGCGGCGCTCTCGAGCGCCCGCGCGCTCGAGCCGGATGTCAGCGTCGTCGGTGCGGATGCGAGGCTCGGGCTGGGCGGCGGCTTCTGGGTGGGCAGCTGGGCGCAACTGCGGCTCGAGGCCAGAGGCTCGGGCGACTATCGCCTGCGGCTCGAGGCTGCGGACGGTTCGTTGCGATCCGGGCTGACGCCGTTCGAGGCGCGTCTGGAGCTTCCCGACGCGCCGGGTGTTCGCGTGGCGCAGCTGAACCTGCCGCTGTTTTCCAGACGCCCGGTCAGCTTGACGCTGGATGGCCCGTCGGGATCGAAAACCGTCAGGATCGAACCGTACCCCGGTGTGCCCGCCGTGCGCCTGAGTTCGCTGGTGCCGAACGGTTCACAATGGTTCAACGAGCGCATCCTCGACCTGACGCCCGCCGATGTCCGCGCGAACCCGGCGCTGTGGTTGGCCTCGCCCGACCTGTTGCTGTCCGAACGCCCCGAGGGTCAGGTGGCATCGCTCGCGCTGGCGTGGCTGGCGGCGGGCGGACGGGTGATCGGCCAGAATCTGCCGGGCAACCTGGAGCGCGTGCCGGACGGCCCGATCGGTCTCGGGCGGTTGATCCGCGCTCAGGCTGCACCGCCGGGGCCGCATTTCAAACTCGAGTCGGTTCTGCGTGGTGCGCTGCCGGAAGCGTCCGTACCGCAGACGCACAATCCGGCGCTCGGTTGGTGGTGCGTCGGGCTGTTCGCCGCGTGTCTGGGCGCGTTCAGTTTGCGCCGCTTTGATGCCGCATCGAACCTGTTCGTGGCCGTTATGGCCGCGGTCGTCGGTGGGCTCGGCGCGTGGGCGTTTTCGCCGGTCGCACAAGAAAGCGAATGGCGCGCGCGCGTGCGGATCGGCGCGGGTGGTTGGGGGCTCGAGACGGAACTCGTGTCGCTCGTCAGTTTGCGCCAGCGCGAACTGGAACTGCCGCCCGGTGCAGAGCCGCTCGAGCGCGTTCCGCGCACCTACGCATTGAACGACACCAGATTGATGCAGGCGGCCTGGTCGCGCACCGCCTACTGGATGCCGCCGCGAGCCGTCAGTTTGCCGTTGCGCGTCGTGGATGGTCGCCTCGAGAACCGTTCCGGGGTGGCGATGACGCGGTTGTTCGTGGTCGGTCTGGGCGCGCAGGAACCGCTCGGGCCGCGATCCGCCCGCAAGCTGCGCCGCATCAGCGAGTTCGCGCCGCCCGAGTGGGACGCGCTCGCCTCGACGCTGCCGACTGGCACAGCGCTGGCGTACACGGCACCGACCGCTGACGACCCGCTTTCCCTGCTGATCGCATTGCCGGAGAACGCGCCGTGAACGAACGCCCGATGCCGTTGACCGGGCGCGAGGCTGCGTACCAGATCGTGATGATCGCCGCGATCCTCGAGCTGGGCGCGCTGGCGGTGGTCAGCCCGCGAAGCATCCCCGCCGCACCGCAGGTCGTGATCGGCGTCAGCGCGATTCGTCTGCTGGCGCTGATCGCCCAGGCCGGACTGGTGCGCGACGTGCCGCCGCGCAGCGCCTGGCCCGCCCTGCTGGTCTGGGCCGGGATTCTGTGGCCCCCCGAACTCTGGGCGCACGCGCTCGAGGCGACCGCGCTGGAGGCGTGGCGCACCGGGTTTGGATCGGTGCTGTTCGCGTTGGCGATGCACACCGTGGCGCGGCGCGTCGGCGCGTGGTGGTGGATCATCGCGGCCCTGTTCGCCGCGACCGTTCTGGTTGGAGCCATCAGTCCTCTCGAGGAATTGCTCGGCTGGCACGGCCCGCGCTGGCTGCTGCTGGCGATCCCGGTCGCGCTCTACGGCGCGTATCGCGAGCGAGCCCCGATTGGGGTTGGGCGATGAACGAGCCGTGCGACCGGTGCGCCGCGCGAACGCACCCGAAAGACCACCCCGGCTTTTCTCGAGAAGACCGTCCTGGACGTACCCGTTACGCCACTCGAGAACACCGCCCTGAACGGTCTTCCCCCGACCATCGCCCGAGCCAGAATCGCTCGAGCATCACCGTTGTCAGGCGGCGCGCGTGCTAATTTCAACCATGCTCCGACGGTTCCAACCCGAGCCCGCGCCATCCGGCTGGATTCACCCCAGCCTGCGTTTTCACCGCGCCTGGTACGGTCGCCGCACCTGGCAGTGGCGGGCCAGGGTGGCGCTGATCGCGCTGGTGGTGTGCGTGATCGGCGCGCTGCTCGGGTTGCCGAAGTGGGTCTTGGTTCTTTCCGTGCTGGGCGCGTTTGTGCCCGTACAGCTCAGGCGCCAAACCAGCCTGCGCGAAATCGAATCGCGTTACGGTGCCGCCTACACGACCGCGCTGGTCGCGCCCGAAGACCCGCACGGCTTCCGCGAACGCCTGCAGCGCCAGGCCGAAAACGTCGTCTTCAAGGCGGAACTGCCGCCGCTGCCGTGGCTGGAACTGGGTATCGCGGTCGCATTCGCGGCCCTGCCGTTCGTGCTGGCGCTCTCACCGGCCAACCCCGCCACGGACGCCCGAGCCGTCGCGCCCGACGCCCTGCGCCCGCCCGAGCAGACCGCCGCGCCGCGCGGCAACGCGCCCGTGGCGCTGGATGGAACCCAGGCACCCAACGCGCCGCGCGGCGATGCCTCGAGCGCGCCCGGACGCGCCGCCGGAAGCGGCACGCTGACCGAACGCCAGGTCGGGCAGGTCGCGCCCGGAGGCGGCAAGGCCGCTGATGCGCCCGAACAACTCGACCGCGAATTCCTGGATGCCCTCGAGCGCGGCGCGATCCGAACCACCGAAGGCTCGAGTCCCTCCAGAACCGGCAAAATCGAGAACCGCGATCAGAGCGGTTCCGGTACGAACCCGAACGGACAGCCGAAGAACTCGTCCGGTCAGCCCGACGGGTCGCAGAACGCCCAGGGCGACCAAAACGGACAGCGCCGGGGCGGTCAGCAGGGCAACCAGAACCGGGGCAACCGCGATGGCCAGCAGCCGTCTCAGGGTTCGGGCAAGAACGCCCAGGGCAACCAACCCGGCAATTCCACTCAGAACGGTTCAAACGGGGACAACAAAGATCCCAGCAAACAGTTCAATCGCGGCGCTGATCGCGGCCAGGATGGGCAGAACCCCGGTCAGGACAATCCTTTCGACCCGAACAACCCGAACCGCGATGCCAACGGCGCTCCCGGCCAACCGGGTCGCGGCAGCCGCAGCGGGGGTGCGGGCACCGATCCTGCGCAGGCCGTCGCGGCGCAGGGCAAGCTGACGTACCTGCCCGGACAGGCTCGGGGCGATCAGCGCCGATCCGGGGCGCTGCAATTGCCCGGCAACGCTGGACGCGGATTGAGCGCCACGCCCGGATCGCCCGAGTACCGCCGCGCCGTGGAGTCCGCCATTCTCGATCCCAGGTTGCCGCCCGAATACCGGGAGATGCTCAAAAACTATTACCGTTGAGGCGCGGATCGACCCATCTTGACCCGCAATCTGGCGCCCTGTACGGTGTGCTCGAGATGCGCACGCACCCCGGCCAAAACGCATGAACCCGAACGCGATCCTGAAATCCTTCAAGGATGCGCTGGTCGGCTTGAACCCGATCCCGGAAGCCTTGCGGGCGCTGTTCGGTTCTCGGTGGTTCTGGCTGGCCGTCTGGCTCGGCGCGTTTTCGGCGCTCGGTCGCACGCTCCTGGGGCGCATCGGCGCGTGGCTGGGCTTGGGGTTGGGCGCGTATTTGTGGCTCAGCCTGATCCCGGATGGCGGCACCGAAATTCTCGCCATCGGCCTCGGTCTGATCGCGGTTTACGCGGTGTCGTGGGCGTGGTCGCGCACGGCCTGGGGTCAGCGCGCTCAGGGGTTCAAACGCTGCCCAGATTGCGCTGAGGATGTCAGACACCAGGCGCACGTCTGCCGGTACTGCGGCCATCGGTTCGAGCCGAAAGCCTGAAGCGCCTCGAGCATTCGCGCTTCAGGGAAGCCGCGCGAAGCCTGGCACGAAGCTCGAGGGTTCTCGCGTTGCCAGGCTGAATCTCGAGCCATCGCGACGGCCCGAGCGCGAGGTCGGTGTGAACCATCCTCGGTTGGCGCGCCGCCCACGGTTCGTCACAAGCGGGTGCGCGCTTCAGGCTCCGAAGACCCGGATTCAGGAACACCGTCCAGAACGGTGTTCCTGAATCCTGAAACCTTGCGTGCTGGACGGCTCGTCTCGAACGGGTCGGCGCAACAACCTTCGGTGCGGGTCGGCGCATCGCGAACAATGAGCCGAGAGTGCGTCCGACTCGCAAACCTTGCGCTCGAGTCCATTGATGGTTGACCGTGCGGTTCTTGACGATCTGCGCTTCCAGACGCGATAGTCTTGCGACGTGAAACGAATTGCGCCCAGCTTGCTCGCCTGCGATTTCGCCCGCATGGGAGAACAGATCCGCGACGCGGAGGCGGCGGGCGCGGATTGGTTCCATTTCGACGTGATGGATGGTCTTTTCGTCTCCAACATCTCCATTGGCATCCCGGTGCTCGAGGCCGCCAGAGGCTGCACCAAAGCCGTGCTGGACGTTCACCTGATGGTGCAAACGCCGGAAAGACTGATCGAGCTGTTCGCCAAAGCTGGTGCGGATCGGATCACGATCCACGCGGAAGCCACGCCGAACCTGCACCGCGCCGTGCAGGTGATTCACGATCACGGCCTCAAGGCGGGATTGGCGCTCAACCCCGGCACGCCGCTCGAGTACGCCCGCACGCTGTTGTCGGACGTTGATCTGATCTTGATCATGAGCGTCAACCCCGGCTTCGGCGGTCAGAAATTCATTCCCGGCGCCTTGCCGCGCCTGTCGACCGTGCGCGCCTGGCGCGACGAGCTCAACCCGGACTGTCTGCTCGAGGTGGACGGCGGCGTCAACGCTGAAACCATCGCAGCCTGCGCCCAGGCCGGAGCGGACGTGATGGTGGCCGGATCTGCGGTTTTCAACAAAGCGGATTCCGTTTCCAATAGCCTCGATGCGCTCCGGCAAGTCCTCCAGGCCGGGTTCGCACCTGAACCTGGCATCGGGTAGAAAGAACGGAATTCGGGGATGATGAGGCTACGCGTCGATCTGCTGCCA
>CAXTKV010000151.1:8319-13487 GCA_964244895.1 uncultured Deinococcales bacterium | reverse complement strand
CGCTTTGCGTTCGGGCTGTTTTCGTCGTTCAGCACGAATTCAAACAGGCTCTAGGTCGAGGTGAAGGGTGCAAGGTGAAAGGTAAACGTGAAGATCGGGCGCTTGCGATTTGAGCGTGGCTCGAGGTTCAAGTGATTCCCGACATTCATTTGCGTCGAGGGCCGCTCCGGGGGAATTCATCGGTGCGCCGCCAGAACACAGTCCAGGACAGCGTTTTCTCGAGATACGAGAAGCCCGTGCCAGACGGCGCTGCTGTTAGACTGAACCCGTGAAGCTCGAAACCCTCGAGAACGACGCCCTGCGCCTGGTGATCGCCCCCGATCTCGGCGCGAGCCCGACCGCCTTCGAGTTGTGCCTGAACGACGCCTGGCACGCAGTCATGCGACCCACCAGCGCGCAGACCCTGGAACGCGGACAATCGACGGCCTTCTCGAGCTACACGCTCGCGCCGTATTCCAACCGCATCCGGGACAACCAGTTCAGCTTCCAGGGGCGCACGTATCCGCTCAGAGGCAACTGGCTCGGCAGCACGACGATTCACGGCGACGTGCGCGACCGCCCCTTTCAGATCGCCCGACCCGACCTGAGCACAATCACTTGTCACTACGATTCCAGGCTCGTGCAGGACGGCAATTTCCCGTTCGATTACGCGCTTCAAAAAACCTATAAACTCGAAAAATCGACGCTCGAAATTCGCCTGGAACTGACCAACGTTTCCAGTCAGGCCATGCCCGCCGGGCTGGGCATCCACCCGTACTTCGTCAAGTTTCTGAACGGCTCGAGCGCGCCGCCCGTGCTGCACTTCCGCGCGCGCGGCGTCTACGACGTGGACGAACTGATCATCCCGAGCGCCGCCGCGCAGCCCATCGCGCCCGAACTGGATTTTTCCGAGCCCAAAAGCGCTTACCTGATGCCGATAGACCGCGTCTACAACGGCTGGAACGGCCACGCCAGTCTGGACTGGCCCGGTTCCGGCGCGCGCATGGTGATCGAAGCCGATGCGGTCTACGGTCACTTCGTGGTCTTCAACGGCGATCCCGACGGCACGCTGGCCCTGGAACCCGTCACCAACGCCACGGACGGTTTCAACCTGATGGCGCAGGGCGTGCCGGACACTGGCGTCGCGATCCTGGAACCCGGCGAAAGCCTGCGCGGCAGCATCTGGATCAGGCTCGAGAAGCATTGAACGTTTTGAGCAGTGATTCGCGGCGATTGCACCTTGATGCTCGAGCCCACGCCCGGTTTTCCCTCTGACTCCTAACCTCTGAACCCCACTGACCGATAAGCATTCCGGCGCATAGACACCGATACCGCCCATTGACTACGATTTCGCTCGAGGTGATAGATCCCATGACGCACTTGAAAAAGCACAACCTGGAAACGGAGCGCAGTTCGCGCTGTTTCACGCCGTACTGTGCCGCATTCAGTGCGCTCATCGGTCGTCAGGAACCTTCCTTTGCGCGAGGTACGAAGAATCATCTCGATTCCGCGCGGCAGGTGGTCACCGTTTAGTTTCTCAGGTCAAGGATTCCTCCTCGAGCCTGAGCGCAAGTTCAGGCTCGAGTTCTTTTTGTTTTGCACCGTTCGTGTTGTTCGTCGTCCAAAAGTCAGGACGCCAGGTCGTGAACCTGGAGATTCGGGTGCAATTCCCGGCGTTCAACCCAGAGGTTCCCAGAAACCGCGCACATTGACAATTTAGATACCAGCAGACCGCAAAACGTGGTGATATGGGGCCATATCACCACGAAAAGCGGAATACCCGAGCCTAAGAACTCGAGCTCTGGGCAGGTGGCAGAGCGGCGATTGCACTTGACTGTAGATCAAGCGTCTATGACCTCACAGGTTCGAGTCCTGTCCTGCCCACCAGAACGTGTCGAAACTTGGCACGAATCGTCTCAGTTTTCGAGGCTCGAGGCGAAGTTCCCAAACATCGCGCCAGAACCCGTCTCTCGGCCAGCATTGACGAGTAGCTCAGTTGGTAGAGCGCCCGACTGTTCATCGGGTCGTCGCAGGTTCGAGCCCTGCCTCGTCAGCCAGCACCGTGAGGCGCGATGAAAAACCGTCTCGGCATGGCTTTGTGGTCCAGCCAGGAGTGGACGCCCGACTGTCTATCGGGAGATCGAGGGTTCAACTCCCTCCAGAGCCGCCAGCAACACCGTTCAGGACGTTCTTACTGTCTATTCGGTACGGCGCGATGAACGTTCTCGAGCCGGTAGCTCAACCGGACACAGCACCACGCTTCGAACGTGGCGATTGCAGGTTCGAATCCTGCCCGGCTCACCATCACCCGCCCTCGTAGCTCAACTGGAACAGAGCATCGAGCTTCTACCTCGACGCGTGCGGGTTCAAATCCTGCCGGGGGCACCAGATATTGAACACCCTGATCTCGAGGCCCAGATGGACGGGCGCGACCGTGCGAAGGTCGAGGACGCTGGTTCGAGTCCAGCCGGGATCACCAGTTAGAAACGCTCGAGCCACCCTCGAGCGAACGCGGAAGTCGTTCAAGAGTAGGACGCCTGCGTGCCAAGCAGGCGATCTGGGTGCGACTCCCAGCTTCCGCACCAACGGGCCTGTAGCTCAAACGGCAGAGCAGGCGGTTCTTACCCGCCGAGGTGAAGGTTCGACGCCTTCCAGTCCCACCAACGCGTTCTCGTTGACCCCACCGTGGATGATCGGTCGGGCAGTCCCGGCTCGAGATTCCGGGACGCGCAGGAGATCGGACTCAAGGGGAGTCTCCGGTTTCGGATACCGGACAACAGGCAGGTTCGATTCCTGCATCTCCTACCAGTGCGCCAGCAGCCAGCGCGATACAAGAAGGTTGCATCGTGGGTCTGTCGTCCAACGGGAGGACATCCGGTTTGCACCCGGAGAATGTCGGTTCGAGTCCGACCGGAATCCACCATCGTGGTCGCGCCCCAAGATTCGTCTCGGGCGCGATACACACGCGGGCGCGTGGCGCAACGGAAGCGCGAGTTCCTTACAAGAACAGGGTTGGGGGTTCGAATCCCTCCGCGCCTACCAGATCCTCGAGCATTTTCTCCATATCCGAGTAGGTTTTGAAGGCTCATCCAATGGTCAGGATTCCCGTCTGATGCACGGGCCATACAGGTTCGAGTCCTGTGCCTTCAACCAGCGTTCCCCACGAACACCGTCCAGTACGGTGTTCTCGAGAATGCGCCCAGAACGGTGTTTTTTGATGTGGCGCGCGTCCGGTGACGCAGCGAGGCCCATAACCTCGCGCCTCGAGTTCGACTCTCGACGCCGCAACCAGATTGTGCGGCGGGAACGACCGCCAAAGCAGCCATCTGCGGCGGGAACGACCGCCGCAACCCCGAGAGATTGCGTAAACGGTTTGCGCGTCCGTCTGAAGCACGGAAGGTTCTGGTTCGATTCCAGATCTCTCGACCATGTTGGGGAGTGGACCAATCGGTAGGTCAGCGCTTTTCATGCCGAAATCCTGGCGTCACGCGCAAGCGTGCAAGCACGACGCCAGGTTTTGGCTTTGAAGCAGAGCCTTTGGAGCCGTTCACGTGTCAGTTCGAATCTGACCTCCCCTGCCAGAGCCTCGAGCTACCTCGGGGCGCACTGGGAAGTGACGTGTGGCAACGCTCGAGGCTCTGAACCTCGCGTTCCAGGTTCGAGTCCTGGCTTCCCATCCATACCCGCTCCCGCAGGGTCTAACCCGCTCACGCAGGGGTTCTCAACCCGCTCACGCAGGGGTTCTCAACCCGCTTCCGCAGGGGTTTTCGGTCTCGTCGTCCAACGGTTCACGACGCCTGAGTCTCGATCAGGAAATCGGGGTTCGATTCCCCGCGAGATCACCACGTACACACGCACGAGATCACCACGTACATACGCACGATGGGTTCGTAGCTCAACTGGTAGAGCAGACGCCTTTTAAGCGTCGAGGTTTCGGTTCGAATCCGAATGAACCCACCATGCTCGAGAACACCGTCAGGGACGATGTTCAAGAAATGTCGTCAAACACGGTGTTCTCGAGACGCGCTCCGTTTTGAAATACATCGCGGTTCTGTCGCTCGAGGGCGCGAGCGGCTGTCTCGTACCCTGGCGGGAGCAGGTTGAACCTGCCCCGGCAAGGGTAAACAGTTGATCCAGGTTCGATTCCCAGCGGAACCTCCATCGGTGTGCGGTCGTCGTTCAACAGAGGACGCTCGAGTTCCATTCGAGAAACGCGGGTGCAAATCCTGTCCGACCGCTCCACGCTTCGGTATCCCAACTGGCAGAGGAACCGTGTCGAGAACGCGGCCAGTGCGGGTTCAACTCCCGCTCGGAGCATCAGATCTTCCCTTGCGCTGGTAGAGGAACGGGCAAACTCGCCTGGCTCAGAACCAGGAGGCCGAAAGGCAGTGTGGGTTCAAATCCCACCCGGCGCACCACCGCCCGAAGGTTTTCGGGCTTGACGCAGCTTTGGCCGAATGGCTCAGGCACCAGTCTTCCAAACTGGACACGCAGGTTCGATCCCTGCAAGCTGCACCAACGGCTCGAGGATGCTCGAGTCTCACACGGCTCGAGATGGCTCAAGTCGCATGGCTCGGGGTATCTCGAGTTTTCACGGCGTGCAACGCGAAGCAGTCGAGCGAACGGTCTTTCACACCGTCGAGTAGCGGGTTCGAGCCCCGCGCACGTCACCATGTGGAGGGAGTATCGCAAACGGATAAGCGCGCCGGAAAAGGTATGAACCGGTAAACCGAACAGGTATGAGGCGGGCCAAAAGCCGTCGCGGGTTGCGGAAGCACTAGCTGGCGACTCGGGGTGACGAACCCCGAGTGGGTTTGTAACTTGCCGTAGGAAGCGCCTTTCCTGAAAGCGACAGCCTCTTTGTGTGGGTTCGAATCCCACCTCTCTCCCAAATGATTTTGAGCACAAACTGATGTCGAGATGGCCGAGGAACCAGGCGACCGGCTGCAACCCGGTTCACGGGGGTGAAACTCCCTCTCTCGACTCCAGCGGAAGGCGTCCGGCACGGACGAGGAAAGCGTCTTGAAAACGCCTGGCCTGCGGGCTCGAGGGTTCGATTCCCTCGCCTTCCTCCAAATGGAACACCGTTGTAGACGCATTTCTCGAGAATCAAGAATTCGCGTGCCAGACGGTGTTCTGCGAGCATGGACGTCGCCCCGGTCGTTCCCGGCGCGCGAATATTGCCCCGG
>CAXTKV010000151.1:0-8219 GCA_964244895.1 uncultured Deinococcales bacterium | reverse complement strand
CGTTCCCGGCGCGCATGGGCACAGCGTCCCCCTGGGAGGGGAGCACGTTTCCAAATCGTGTCGTTGAGGGTTCGACTCCCTCCTGGCCCGCCAAATGCAGTCTCGAGGGCGCTCGGAACCGTGGCAGAGTTGGCCGATTGCACCCCGTTGCTCACGAGGGAAACCCGTTCAGGTTTCGTGGGTTCGAACCCCACCGGTTCCGCCAGTTCAATTGACCGTCAGCCGGGTTGGTTTTGTATACCGTGGGCTCATGGAGCCCTGGTAGAATCCACCCTCGGATGACCGGGGACGGAAAACTCGATGGCAAGTACGACGTACTGCGCGAACTCGAGCACGACGAGGCGAGACGCGCCGTAGAGGCGCGCCATCCCGACGGGCGCAACGTGCGCCTGGACGTGTTCAACGTGACCGATCCGAAAAGCCGCTCGAACTTTCACCGGTACCGCACGGCGCTCAAGGTGGCGGCTTCACCGTTGATGCTGGACGCGGTGGCGCGACCGGGTTCGTATTACACGGTCTGGGAGCAGACCAACGCGACCAGCGCGAGCGCCTGGTTGCAGGCGCACCCGCGCGACGAAACCTTCCGCAAGAGTTTGGAAACGCTGGCGGGCACGCTCTCTGAGCACGGTTTCGCGCTGTCGGACGCGCGCGTGGTGGCGCTCTCGGACGCGGACAACCGCGAGACGCGACCCGTGCTGGCGGACTTGCACCTGGCGGATCGCGCACCGGAAGAAATCGCGAACCTCAACCGGGCGATGCTGGCGGCTCCCGGAAAGCCCGCCCGAAAGGGTTGGGGGTTTTCGGGTCGGGCTCCCGGAAATACCGCTCAGGCCGCGAGCGCGCAGGTCGGCGCGAACCCTTCAGCTTCGCGTCCCAGGCGCAAGATCACGGTCTGGGGCGTGCTGCCAGGATTGATTTTTTTTGGGCTGGCCGGGTATCTGGGCGTGGGAGCTACGCAGAGTTTCCTCGAGCCGCCCGTCGTGACCGTGCCGAACGTGGTCGGCAAGCCCCTGAAGGACGCGGCGCAACTGATTTCCAATGCGCGTCTGACGGCGCGGTTGGCGCAGGGCGACGATCAGACCAAACCGCGCGGCGTGATTCTGCGGCAGAATCCGGCGTCCGGCACGACCCTGACGGAATCTCGGGTGGTGGAGATCACGGTCAATTCACCGCGACCGCTCGAGGTGCCCGACCTGACCAGCAAATCCAGGGGCGATGCGCTGTTCACCTTGAAAGAGCGCGGTCTGGACGCGGGCCGAATCGCGATCGTGCCCTCCAAACCCGGCGATCCGAAGGGCGTGATCCTGGGGCAGAACCCGCCGCCCGGAACGGAAGTCACGAAAGGCTCCAAGGTCACGCTGCTGATCTCCGGCGATCCGGCACCGCCCGGTCAGACCTTCATCCCGGACCTGAAAGGCTTGTCGCTGTCGGACGCCAAATTCATCCTCGAGAAGTCGGGTTTGACGCTGGTCGAGGTGCGGGAACGCAGCACCACGCGCCAGCAGCCGGGCGTGGTGATCGAGCAGACGCCCGCGCCGAACACGCTGGTGTCCGAGAGCGGCGAGGCGACCTTGACCATTACGGTCGCGCCGGAAGCCAAGACGCCGTACATTCCCAGCCCACCCGTTCCGCCCGCGCCGCAACCCGCGCAGGTCATCACGCCGCCACCGGCGCCGACACCCACGCCGACGCCCACGCCGGAACCACCACCGACGCCCCCGCCGCCCGTGAACGTCGTACCGGAACCGCCCACGACGCCCACGACGCCGACCAACGTCACGCCGGAACCCCCAGCGACGCCCACGACACCGACCGAACCGGAACGCCGCCGGGTCAGCTTCGAATGGACGATTCCTTCGACGTATGGCACGGTCAGCGTCGAGGTTCGCGTGACGGATGCGGACGGCGAACGCGTGATCCAGGGGCCGCTTCAGGCGCAGGGCGGCTTGCCGATCACGGTGGCCGAGATCGAGGTTCGCGGCGAGGCGACCTTCGTGGTGTTCGTGGATGGCGTCTCCGCGCACGAAGAACGCCGATAAAACCCCAAGAAGACCGTCCAGGACGCAAATCTTAGTGACTGTCCCAGACGGTCTTCTCGTATTCACTCGAACCGCACGCTCGAGCCTCGCCTTGATCGGGCCGAACCGATAAGCCTTCTCGGGTTTGCGGTGGGTGCGTTCCAAACGCGTGTGCTGGACAGCCTTTGCCCGGTCGGGCGTAGAATTGGCGCATGACTCACGGCGATGATTTCAGACCGCACGAATCGCTCGAAGCGTTCTCGAGGAGGCTCGACGGAAGGTTCTTTTTTGACGCCGGGACGGGTGCAAACGTCGTGCTGGTTCACGGCAACGGCGACGAGGCCGACACCTGGCGGCACGTTCTGCCCGCGCTGGCCGCGAAGTACCGCGTGATCGCGCTGGATTTACCGGGTTTCGGGCGTTCGGCCCCGGAAGAAAACGGCTCTTTGATGGGGCTCGCGGCGAGCGTGCGCGGTCTGATCGAGGCGCTCGGGCTGGAACGGGTGGCGCTGGTCGGGTCTTCGCTCGGGGCGTCGGTCTCGAGCGCGGTGGCGGTTTCAATGCCGGGTCGCGTCTCGAGCCTGACGATCATCGGTGGCCCGATGCCCGGACTGCGCGAGGCGCAACCCGAGGTCAGTCCCGGCATTCGCGCGATGCTCGAGCCGGGAGTCGGGGAGGCGTACTACACGGGGTTGCGCGAAGCGGGGCAGGACGCGGCCTACGCGAGCCTGGAACCGTACTACGGCGACCTGTCCGCCTTGAGCGCAACTGACCGTTCCTTTTTGCGCGAGCGCGTCTGGGCGCGCGTCTGGTCGGACACGCAGCGCACGGCTTTTTTTGCGGCCCTGCGTTCGATGTTCGATCCGGTCGGAGACGGATTTCTGGCGGGGCTCAAAGACGTGCCGATGCAGCTCATCTGGGGTGAACGAGACGCCATCGTGCCGATTGCGGCGGCGCACGGCATCCTGGCCGCCTTTGCGCAATCGCGGCTCGAGGTGATCGCGGGCTCGGGCCATTTGCCGCAACAGGAGCGCCCGGAAGCCGTCCTGGAGGCGCTAAAAGGGTTCCTGGGATGAGGTTGGGGCTCGATTTCGGTCAGACGAACCTGGACGGCGTGCTGCTGGACGGCGACCGGATCGTGCAGACCTGGCAGCAGGACGCGGCCATTCCGTCCAGCGAAGCCGCGCTGCGCGACCTGCTCGAGACTCACGTGCTCAAAGCCAACGGTTTGCGCCTCGTCGATCTCGAGTGGATCGGCGCGACCGGCGGGCGGCACCGCGACCTGCCAGGCAGCGTGGGTGGTGTGAGCGTCCGTCCAGTCAACGAAGCGCAGGCCGTCGGACGCGGCGGGCTGGCGCTGGCTGGCCTGGATCGGGCGCTGGTGGTCTCGGCGGGCACGGGCACGGCCATGATCTCGAGCCGGGATGGAGTGTTCGCGCACGTCACGGGTTCAGCCGTGGGCGGCGGTACGCTGCTGGGCCTCTCGAAACTTTTGCTGGGCACGACCGACCCGTTCGAGGTCGCGCGCCTGGCCGCACTGGGCGATCCAGCCGGGGTGGACAGCACCTTGCAGGACGTGATCGGCGGCGGGATCGGGCACCTGCCCGCCGACGCGACCGCCGTCAACCTCGGGCGCTTGCCCAGGCTGGCGGGCGCGCCGAAACCGGAGGATCTGGCGGCGGGACTGGTGACGCTGGTGTCCCAGGTGATCGCCGTGATCGCCTTGAACGCGGCCAGGGCCAACGACCTGGATCGCGTCGTGATTGTCGGTCACCTGCCCGACCTCGAGCCGGTGCGGGCCGCGTTATTGCGCGTCTGGGGCTTTTACGGCGTGACACCCGACCCGGTGATCCCCGACCAGCGCGGCTTCGCCACGGCCCTGGGCGCGGCGCTCGAGGCACAAACCGCGCCCTGAGCGGTATCTCTCGAGCCTGGCGGTTAGGGAACACCGTCTCAGACAGTGTTTCTTGGGCATCAAGAATCGCATCCTGGACGGTGTTCGCAGCCCTCAGGCCGAACTCGTCATCGCTTCGGGTTGCGGCTTTGCGGGCGCGTCCGGCCTGGCGTGCGTCAACAAATTCAAGCCGCGCAGTTGCGGCGCGACGGACGCAACCCAGCCGACCACGACGAGCGTGACCGCACCGCCGACCCAGACGGCGCGGCGCACGCCGACCAGGCTGGCGGCGATGCCGCTCTCGAAGGCGCCGATCTCGTTGCTGGCACCGATGAAAATCGAACTGACGGACGCGATCCGCCCGCGCATGTTCTCGGGTGACAACAGGCGCAGGATCAATCGGCGCACGACCATGCTGACGCCGTCGAACACGCCGGACAGCGCCAGCATCGCCAGGGACAGCAAAAAGTTTCTCGAGAGGCCGAACACGATCATGGTCAGTCCGAACCCGGCGACGCACGCCAGCAACCAGCGACCGGCGTTCCTGAGCGGCGGGAAGCGGGCGGTCACGACGGTCGCGGACAGCGCCCCGACGCTGGGCGCGGCGGCCAGCAAGCCCAGCCCTTGCGGGCCGACCTTCAAGAGATCGTTGGCGAAGGCGGGCAGCAGCGCGATAGCGCCGCCGAACAGCACCGCGAACAAGTCGAGCGCCATCGAGCCCCACAGCACCTGCTGGCTGAAGACGTAGCGCAGACCGCCCCGGATGCTCTCGAGGACGCCCTCCTCGCGCTCATCTGGCAGGGGCGGAGGCGCGGGCTTGGGCGAAATGGCCCAGATGCAGGCGACGGTCAGCGCGTAAATGCCAGCCACGATCAGAAACGTCGCGGTCGCACCCAGCGCGCCGTACAGCACGCCGCCGAGCGCTGGGCCGACGACCGCGCAGGCTTGCCACGCGCCGGACATGTACGTCGAGGCGAGCGCCAGGTATTCGCGCGGCACGACCAGCGCCTCGAGCGCACCCATGGCGGGATCAGCGAAACCCCTGGCGATGCCCGCCGCGAACACGACGGCGTACACGGCGATCAGGCCCAGCCCGACCGCGCTGGCGGATAGCGCCGCCAGCGCCAGCGCGCACGCGACTGCGACGGTGCGCGCGATGCCCAGAATCGCGCGCCGATCGAACCGATCCGCCGCGTGACCGCCCAGCAGGGCGAAGCTGAGCGCCGGGATCGCCTCTACGAGCCCCAGAATCCCGAGCGAGAGCGGGTTTTTCGTGCGTTCGTACACCTGGTAGCCGATCACCACGGCCAGCATCGCGCCCGCCAGCGTGCCCGCCGCGCCGGAAATAAGCATCAATCGGAATTCGGGCAGGCGCAGGATCGCGGCGGGGTCTGGCTTCGGGCTGGCATTCGTGTTCAAGCGATCTCCTGCGGTCACGAATGCGAGTTCTGCCGCGCCAGACGGTTTTTCTTGGGAATCCCGCCGGGTCTCGGCGTCGAGTTTATCGTGCGAGTCTCGAGGCTCGGCGCATCCGCGCGTACATACGGGCTTTATCCTACCGAGCCGGGCGTTCTCGGGCAGACATCAAAAACACCGTCGGGGACGCGTTTTGAAAACGCAAAAGACACCGTCCTGGACGGCGTCCCCGTGATTCTTTGAAACCGCGCATCGAAGCTCTACCGAAACCACCGCGAGCTTCGAAAACGACCGCGCCAACCGGATCTGTCGGCGCGAACCGTGGTTCACGCTCGGGAGCAATGCACGGCCTGAGCCTTCAGCGCTGCGGCACATCCGTGTACCCCTCAACTGCCTGAAGTGAACGGAGTTCGGCCTCGTCAGGGTTCTGACCGTACTCACGCTTGGCCCGCCGCTGGCGCAACAAATCCCACAGTCGGTCGAGCTGCCCCTCGAGGCTACGAAGCTCAGCTTGCTCGTCCTCGCTCAGGCCACCCTTGTCGTAGAGGGCGTGTTCTTGCTTGACGAGGGCTTCGATGCGCTCTTGCAGGTTCTGATCGTTCACAGTTTCCTCCACGTTCCAACCCACATTGCGCCACATCGGGCCGCGCTCAGGCTCGAGCATCACACCGATAAAACGCGCAGCGGTTCGGTCAAGATAACGCTTCAGTACAACAGGCGCTCGGGCAAGATGACTTGATCAATCTCGTGAATCACGCCGTTATCGGCCACGATATCGGCCTGGGTGACGTGCGCTTCGTCCACCTTGACCCCATCGGAAGCGTCGATGGTCAAATCGCCGCCCTCGAGCGTGGTGATGCGGCTGGTTCCCATGACATCGTTGGCCGTGTATTTGCCCGCCGCGACGTGGTACGTCAGCACTTTGCTCAGCTTTTCCTTGTCGGCCAGCAGACCCTCGAGCGTCTCCTTTGGAACCTTCGCAAAGGCCGCGTCGGTCGGCGCAAAGAGGGTCAGCGGTCCGGCACCCTCGAGTGCGTCAGTTAGCCCTGCTGCCTGCACCGCCTGGATCAACGTCTTGAAGTGTCCAGCGCGACGAGCAACTTCGATCAGCTTGGGCATGAAACGTCCTTTCACGTGCAGGTTGGGTCGGGTTCAAAGCATCTCGAGCGCCGGATTTACTTCAGGGCGCGAACGGAATTCGCGCACCTCGCAGCGAACTTAAGTTCATTCCCTGAGGCCAGCCTGATGATGCGGGTCTTGCGGCGCTCGCCTCTTCTGGTTGCGCGTGCGGCCCAAGTTTGCGGGTCTTTGACGACCGGCAGATGACCTTCAATCGTTGCGCCTCGAGACTCCGCGTAAGGCGCACGAGTGCTCGAGATTCAGGTTTGAGGCTCAGAGAAGTCCAACATCGCGAGATTTTCGTCGAACGATCGATGAGAACACCGTCCTACGCAATCTTTTCTAACAACGAAAGAACACCGTCCTGGACGGTGTTCCTCGAGTTACATGTTTTGTTTACTTCGCCGCGATGCCCAGAACCTTGTACTTCAACTGGCGGGTGTCCAAGTCCACCACGAACACGTCACCTTTTTTCTTGCCTTCCAGCAATTTCCCCAGCGGCGAGTCATCGGAGACCTTGCGCACGCTGCTGCCATAAATGCTGGCTTCCGCGCCGGAGACGAGCATGACTTCCATCTCCTTGCCGGTCTTTTCTTCCTTGAGCTGCACGACGCTGCCCAGCGTGACGGTTTTGCCTTTGTCGGGCGCTTCGATGATCACGGCCCTGGCGAGCGTTTCCTCGAGTTGATCGATGCGCTCCTCGATGGCGAGCTTCTCGCGCTTGGCGTCTTCCAGGCCGGTGTCGTCGTAATCGTCGCTGGACTCCATCTGCTCTTGCAGGATGCGGGTCGCTTCGGCCAGACGGGTCTGTTCGGCCTCGAGCGCCTTCTGCACGCGCTCGAAACCATCTTTGGTGAGTTTGACTTCTCGGGTCATCACGTCCTCCGTTGACCCCGAATGCCGAGGTCTGGATTGTTCCCGCACTGTGGGGTCGAGGGGGATTGTACTTCACCTTTGCGCAGGCCACATCCGCCAGTTGACGAATCCGGTCCGGCGCGTCCGATTTGAACCGTCTGGCACGTCCAACAAAATACGGCCTTGCACCTCAGAAACTCTTCGTGTAAACTTTCGCGGCTGTCCCTCTGGGACGAAGGCCGCAGTGAACTCGGCAGTAGTGTACCGCGTTCCGCCTGTGGCGAAAGGAAAATGGTATGGGCATCAACCGTGGCGCGATCATCCGCAGCGTCGAACAGGCGCACCTCAGGAACGACATCCCCGACTTTCAGCCGGGCGATACCGTCAAGGTCGATTACAAGGTCACCGAAGGCACCCGCACGCGCGTGCAAGCCTTCGAGGGCGTGGTCATCGCGATTCAGGGTTCCAGCACCGGCAAGAACTTCATCGTTCGCAAGATCGCCTTCAACGAGGGCGTCGAACGCATCTTCCCGATGAATTCCCCGTTGATCGATAAAGTCACCGTGCTCGAGCGCGGCAAGGTTCGCCGCGCGAAGCTCTACTACCTGCGCAAGTTGCGCGGCAAGGCCAGCAAGATCAAGGCCGACCGTGGCCGCATGATGAAGGCCGGAGCGACCGCCGCGACCGCCAAAGCCGCTGCCGCCGCGAGTGCCGCGACTCCGGAAGCGGCCCCAGCACCGACTGAACCCGCCACCGAGTAATCCAATTCGTTCTCGAGGCTCGAGGAACCGCGCGTTCCTCGGGCTTTTTCGTGGCTGGTACTTCAGGAACACCGTCCCGCACGCGAATTTATGAATGCGTGCTGGAGCGCGAACAGCCCGGTAGGTGCTCTTCCGTGAGCAAGAAGCGCGAACAGC
>CAXTKV010000150.1:0-13513 GCA_964244895.1 uncultured Deinococcales bacterium | reverse complement strand
GGTCCATCGCGCGGTTCGGCGTGCTGACCTGCACTGCGCCGAGCGGATCGTTCCAGCCGCGCTTGACGGTCTCGAGGACGGCGCTGATGTCGGTGTTCCGGTAGAACGAGATCAGGCGCTGCGATTCCTCGAGGGTCGCGGTTTGACCCAGCAGAACGACCACTTCGATGCGGGCACCGACCGCCAACTCGACCGTCGTTTGCAACGCGGCGCACGGGTCGAGACCGGCTCCGATCCTGCCGCTCAGCCGAGCGCCCGGTTCGAGCGCGGCGGGGCGCTCGAGGCTGCCGTGACGACCGATGAATTCGCTGCGGTCGCAGGTGAAACGCGCTCGCGTTCCGGATTGCCATTGCACGATCAGATCGGCGAAGGCGACCCGGCCCCCGAACTCGTCGCTCCAGTGGTTGCGGGCCAGGATCGCGTTCGTCTGCGGGTCGAGTTCGGTGATGATGTGCGGCGCGCTCGATTCCCGACTCGTGCCCAACACCCATTCCAGGTAGGCCGTGACCGAAAGCCTGCGGGGTTTGCCGGATCGGTTCTCGAGGCTCAGCCTGCAAATTTTCACCGGATCGGTGGGCGGTACAAATTGCGTCAGCTCGAGGTGAATGCCGTGCGTGTCGTGCACAAAACTGCTGTAGCCCTGCCCGTGGCGAATTTCGTACGGGCTTTCCTCGCGGATCGGCAAAGGCGTGGCGGTAAAGACTTCCAGCGTGTCCTCGTCGCGGATGTAGATCACCTCGCCGACGGGGTCGCTGACGGGATCGTTCGACCACGGCGTGAGTTTGTTCTCGCGGCTGTTTTGCGCCCAGGTGTAGCCGGAACCCGATTCGGAGACCGTGAAACCGAAGTCCGGGTTGGCGATGACGTTGATCCACGGCGCGGGCGTCCTTTGACTTTCGCCGAGCACGATCACGTATTCTTGGCCGTCGCGGGAAAAGCCGCCGAGACCGTTGAAAAACTCGAGATCGGGCCGAGGCGGGATGCTCACGGCTGTATTCGGGGTTGGGGGTGACGAGCGCCGGACTGGAAGTTGACTCAAGCTGGTCAGCGCGTTCGTCAAGCTTCGAGGAATCGTCGTTCGAGGAACCGGGGGTTTGAGCGTTCGGCTGCGCGCCACCTGTTCGCCCAGCGTGCCCTGACGGCTCAGCAACACGATCCGTGCGGTGCTCCGCAACAGATCCTGTTCTGCGCTCGAGAGCAGGTCGGCGCGCAGGGTGTAGACGCTGCCGTGTGGCGCACCCTCAGCGCGGGCGGTCGCCTGGCTCGAGCGCACCGCACCGAGGATCGCCTCCTGAAGCTCCTGCATGTACGAGGTGGCTTGCTCGTTCAGGATCACCAGATCAACCGCGAGGCGCTTCGTGCGCCAGTACTCGTGCGCGCGCAAGACCTGCCGCACGATCTCGAGGTCGGAGGCGTCATCGATCCGCACGAGCACCATCGGCAGGTCGCCCGAGATGCCGTGCCGCCACAGGGCGGGTTGACCGAGCGTGTTGCGCCCCAGGACTTCGCTCGATGGGCGCATGGCCGGGTTCAGGTACAGCACGCTACTGGCGAGCCGTTGAAAGACGTGCGCCTCTTCTGATGTAATCCCGAGGTGATGCGATTCCACCTGGGCACGCGTCCATGCGAGCGTCAGGCCGCGCTCGAAAGCTTCGGGGTCGCGGTGACGGTCGGCCATCTCGAGCGCAGCCTGACGCGTGGAGGCCGCCAGCGTGGTGAAGGTCACTCGGGCCGTGGCTCCCGGCTCCAGTCGGACGCGGCGGCTCAGGCTGAACACGGGATCGAGCACCGCGCCGGTCGTGCCGGAGAGTGGCCCACCGTTCTCGACCGAGGCGGGATGGCGAACATCGAAGCCCCGCCCGAGAAAGCGTGCGCGATCCGTCTCGAATTGCGGCGCGCTCGAGGTGCGCGTCTCTGGTTCCCTGCCCTCGAGCGTACCAGCTTCGAGCGTGATGCTCTCGATCACGGCGGTGTGCGCCGCCCAGACGCGAGGCTCATCCGGCGAGCGCGGGCGGCGCGTCGCCAGTAGCGCACCCACGCCGGGCACGAACTCGGTCTGCACGAAGAGTTTGGCGAAGGCCGGGTGCGCGTCGTCCGTCGCCGGTGGCGCGAGCACGATCTCCGCGTAGGACGTGAGTTCGACCTCTCTCGCTTTTGATCCGTGGTTCGTGATCGAGACGCGCCGCATCTCCGCGTCGTCCTCTGCCGAGACAATCACCTCGAGTTTCGTTTCGAAAATTCCGTCGCGGCGCTTAAACTCCGCGCGATCCTCGAAGAACCTGGCCTCGAAGCCTTCAGGCTCGAGACCCAGGGGTTGAGGTGTCGCCGACCAGACGCGCCCATCCTGACCAGAATCCGGGATGGCCCGCAGGTAGATGAAACTGCCGAACGCGTCGCGGGTGGCGTCTTCGCGCCAGCGGGTCACGGCCAGATCGTTCCAGCGGCTGTAGCCCGATCCGGCCACCGTCAGCATCACCGTGTAGCGACCATTGGAGAGCAGGTGCGTCTGTACCGATGCCTCTCGCACCGAGTTGAAGCTTCGCTCCCCGAGCGCGACGGGATCGAAGGCTTGCGCCGCCGAAACCTCCTCGCTCCGGGGCCGGGCGACCGCTGCGTCTCGAGGTGTGCGCTCTTGAAGGAGCAGTTCGGCGGATTGCACCCGCGCATCGGCGTGAAACCGATCAGTCATACAATCTTCCAGCAGCACGTTGGCGAGGGCCAACAACGCCATACCGGAATGGTGCGCCATAAAGTTCCGCACGACCGTGTAACGCGCGCCCTCGGGCTGGCGCGAGGGCGTGAAGTCGATCGCGTCGTAGAAGCCGTACGTGCCGCTCGCGCCCATCGTCTCGAGCCTCGCGAGGTTCCGGGTCGCCGCGACCGGATCGATCATCGCGGCCAGCGCGGTCGCGTAAGGCGCGATCACCAGGTCGTCACCCAGGCCGCGCTTGAGGCCCAAACCCGGCACACCGAAGGCGAGGTACTGGTAATTCAACGCCAGGTCTCGGGCGGCGAAGGCGGACTCGGAGATGCCCCACGGAACCGTCTGAAACGGGGTGCTGCGCTTCGCGCCGTACGCGATCTGACCGCGCACGACCAGGTGGCAGGTCTCCTCGAGCAGGCTGCCGGGCGGCGAGCGCATCACGAGTCGGGGCATCAGGTACTCGAACATTGAACCCGACCACGACACGAGCGCCGTGCCGCGATCGACCGGCGTCAACTCGCGGCCCAGATGGAACCAGTGCGAGGTCGGCACTTCGTCTTTGGCGATGGCGATAAAGCTGGTCAGTCGCGCCTCGGAGGCCAGCAGGTCGTAACTGCTCGGATCGAGGCGGTGGTTGGCGGTGTCCAGACCAATAGAGAAGAGTTTCTTGACGCCATCGAACAGGAACCCGAACTCCATCGCCACGAAGATCTTCTCCGAGCGCATGGCTAGAGATTCGAGTCGGGCCACGAGATCATGCGATACCTGAGACCGCGTGGGCAGGTCGCGGACGTGGCTCTGAACGCTCGCCCGCACCGCCCGCGCCCAGAAGTTCAGTTCGCTGCCGATCTGCGGTGACAGCGCCGCGCTGCCTCGCTCGCTGACCAGCGTGCCCGCGACATCCACGAGCGTGTCCGAAAGGGGTGCGAGCGTCTCGAGCCTGAGCGCCCAAGCCGCCGAATCTGCGGGTGAGCCAGCCAGTGCGCTCTCGAGCGCATCGAGCGTCGCTGCGAGTTGTCGCGCGCTGACCGTCTGCGGGCGCTGATCGGCTGGAACGCGGGCCGCAGCCGTTCGCGCCAGGCGCTGCGCATCGTGTATGCCTTTGAGCACCCGATCATCAAACAGCGGGCGCGTCCTCATCTCGAGGCACGCCTGGGTGAGTGCGATCAGGTGTCCAGCCAGGTTGCCGCTGTCCACCGTCGAGACGTACCTCGGCTCGAGCGGTTGCAAATTTTGAGTGTCGTACCAGTTGTACAGGTGTCCTCGGTAAAACTCGAGACTTTCGACGGCGTCCAGCATCAACTCGAGCCGTTCGACGGTTTCCAGCGCCCCGATCCAGCCGAAGTCGTGCGCGGACACGGTGGATAAGAGCGCCAGCCCGATGTTCGTCGGTGAGGTGCGATGCGCAATTTTCGGCTGCGGGTCTTCCTGGAAGTTGTCGGGCGGTAGGTAATGATCTTCCGGCCCGACGAAACGCTCGAAGAATCGCCAGGTGCGCCGCGCGATCACCCGGAGCGCCGTCCGGTCGTGATCGGGCAGCGGCTCGATTCGGCGCGACGGTCTGTGCAGACTCGCCCAGCGCGCTACCACGGGCGATAACGCCCACAGGGCCACGAACGGCAACGCGATTGACCACAACGCTGGCCGGAGCCAGAGGACGAGCGTGCCAGTTGCGAGCGCCAGCGCTGGCGCACCGATCATCCGGCGGTAAAACCCGAGAAGCTCGAGATCGGCTCCAGATTGCGATTGTGCGGCGGTGCGCCACTCAAGCATGTTTTGACGCGTCACGAACACGCGACCCAGCGTGCGGGCAATTGCATCGAGCATCAGCCAGGTTTGATCGGCCAGCAGCGTTACATTCAGAACCAGTTGCCAGATCCCGAGCACCAGTTTCTCGCCCAGCGCGAGCGCATAGCTGCGCCTCGAGACATCGGAACGGGGCGGTGTCAAAGCGGTGAAAAATGGCATCAAGACCGGGAGCGCCATCGTGCCCAATAGGAAGCCCGTCCATCCGAGCGCGTTGACACCGGGTGTGACCCAGCCACAAACCAGCGCCAGCAGCAGCGCAATCGGCGAGAGGCTGCGCCGCAAATTGTCCAGGAGCTTCCAGCGTCCGATGGTCGAGATCGGCGCTCGGCTCGAGAATACCCACGGCAGGAGTTGCCAGTCGCCGCGCACCCAGCGGTGCTGCCGGGCGGCTCGAACGCCGTAGTGGGACGGGTACTCCTCGACGAGTTCGACATCGCTCACCAGCCCGGCGCGGGCGAACAGACCCTCGAACAGGTCGTGGCTGAGGAGCGCCGTCTCCGGCACGCGCCCGCTCAGCGCCGTCTCGAACGCGTCCACGTCGTAGATCCCCTTGCCCGCGTAACTGCCCTCGCCGAACAGATCCTGGTACACGTCCGAGACGGCGCTGGCGTACGGATCCATACCCGCGTGGCTCGAGAAGACCTGCTGAAAGACCGTGCCCTCGCGCTCGGCGGGCAGGGACAGCGTGATGCGCGGTTGCAGCACGGCGTACCCCTCGAGCACGCGGTTGGAATCGGGATCGAGGCGCGGTCGGTTCAGCGGGTGCGCCATCGCGCCGACGAGACTGCTCGCCGCGCCGCGCGGCAGGCGCGTATCGGCATCGAGCGTGATCACGAAACGCACGTTTGAAGGAACCTCGAGCGGCGCGGCGCTTAGGCTCACGAAGCTGGTATCGGTTGCGCCGCGCAGCAATTGATTGAACTCGTGAAGCTTGCCGCGCTTGCGCTCCCAGCCCATCCAGGTCTGTTCGCTCTCGCTCCACAGACGGTTCCGGTGAAACAGCAGAAAGCGCGATCCTCCACCGGGCGCTGCACCGTGGCGTTGATTGAGTTCCTGGAGCGCCTCTCGCGCGAGATCGAGCAAGGCTTCGTCGCCCGGCATCGTCTCGGACGGCGCGTCCGAAAAATCGCCCAGCAGCGCGAACCGCAGATCGCCGCTCGCGTTCGCCAGGTAACGCACCTCGAGGCGTTCGAGTTCCTCGAGCACCAGCGCTTTCGATGTCAGCAGCGTCGGCACGGCGATGACCGTGCGGAGACTGGCGGTCACGCCATCTTTGAGTTCGAGCTTGGCGAGCGCCCGAGGCTTGAAGATGGTAATCACGTAGCCGTTCACCAGCGCCAAGGCGAGATCGGAAGCTGGGATCAGCGCGAGCGTGATCAGCGCCACGCGTTCGAGCAGGCCAACCCGTGGATCGAGCATCAAGAATCCGAGGGCAACGATGGCGACAGCAACCAGCGTGATCGTGCCGAGATACCCTGGCAGGGCGGCTGCCCGGTAAGCGCGAAACAACCACTTTCCCGGTGTGACGCGAAAACCCACCGTGCGCTCGAGCATTCCTCGTCCGCCCGAGATCAGGTAGTGACCGGGGTCGGCGAGCCGATCAAGCACTCCAGATTCCGGTTCAGCGCCTGGTCGTTTACCTTCCACACCTCGAGCGGTGGCGTCATCGGCTGAAATCTCAGCGTTCGATGCGAGCATCACCGCGAAACGTGCGATTTCGACCTCGGAGTGATTGGACCCTCGCGCCAGTTCCTCGACGGCGTGACGGTAACGATCCCGAGTGGCAAAATCAGATTGCGAGAAACCTCGACGCTCGCGCAGCACCTCGTCCACCGAGCTGACCGACTCGAAGAACACCGCCCAATCGACCGCTGAGATCAGCCGCATGCTGGTGATCACGTTTCGCACCGTCACGTTGGCTGCGCCCTGCGACTGGTACTCGTCGCTGACCGCCTCGTCCGGCGTGGTGTGCTGCGCGCTCAGCCGAGTCTCGAGCCAGTGCATGACCTGAGCGGCTTCCTGCTGCTCGCGCATTCTCTGTGTCAGTTGCACCACGAAGGCGCGCGGCAACACCCGACGATCGAGCCGTTCGAGCATCGCCGCGAGCGGTTGCGGCGCTCGTCCGCTCAACCCGAGCAGATCATCGGCGAACCTGTCCGCCGCCTCTCGAGCCTCTCGAGCTGCGATGACGCGCTCAGATAGGCGGCGGAGGTTTTCGATCAGCACGATCCGTAAGGTGATCGGCAAGGCCCACAGCTCACCGATCTCGAGCGATTGTCCGCGCTGGTACGCGTGAACAAATTGCGTCAGCGCGTCCGGATCGAAACGGCTGTCGCTGTGAGCCACGAAAGCCCACGCGAGCCCGAAGACCCGAGGGTATTGCTCGAGCGGCCCGCTGGCGAGCTTCGGCAAACGCTGGTAGAACCCATTCGGCAAATCTCGGACGATCTCGCGCAGTTGCTCGTCCACCACGTAGAAATTGTCCACCAACCATTCGGCGGCGGGCGTGATCGAGCGTTCGTCCTGAACTGCTTTCACGATGGCGCGGTACGAGACCAGCAACACGCGAGCGTTGTCGCGCAGACGCCCCGTGAGGCCGCGACCTCGGCGTGGATCTCGCGTCAAGGTGTGCTGCGCGGCCAGATCAGAAGCGTGCTGCTCGAGCCGCTCGAGGCTGAAGATCGCATCGCGGATCGGCTCGTCGCTTCCGCCGGGTGCGGAAGCCCGTCCGCCGAGCCACCGCTTTCCAGGCAAACTGAATAAGAAGATTGTCAAAAAGCACGCTGGCGCGCTGGGGATGCGTTCCCGATCATTTTTGAGCCTTCCTCGAGACCGCACGGTTTCTGATCAATACTTCTACCCGATGCGGTTGCGCTTCGTAAGCTGAGCCCAATCTCGGCGCGCAGCATCACGGATAGCCTCCGTGCCGATGAACGATGGATGGCCAAGGACACCTGGCCAGGACGGTGTTTCCAACCGAGCGCGTTGGTACCTTAGAGCCTCCGGCGTCCACGAAGGGGATGAAGGCTCCAGTGCGGCCTGTCCGCATTTGAAGCGATCGTGCCTGAGCGGTCGGCTCTGAGCGTCGTTTACAGGCCGAAGTGCGTACGGTTCTTGGCGATGAACGACTGCTGGTCTGCGGGCACGTCTTCCTCTGGGAAGATCGCGCTGACGGGGCAGGCGGGCACGCAGGCACCGCAGTCGATGCACTCCTCCGGGTGAATGTAGAACTGGTCGTCGCCCTCGTAAATGCACTCGACTGGGCAGACATCGACGCAAGCGGAGTCCTTCGTGCCGATGCAGGGCTGGGTGATGATATAGGCCATGATGATCGCCTCCTTCGGGCTTAAAGCGAGTTCGAATCTATCCTAGTCCTAGCCGTCTTTAGACTATCGGCCCGAACCGCTTCGAGAGCCAAAGCTTTCACCACGTCGAAATCACCGATGGGTTCCGAGGGCGCCTGCTCGAAAATCGGCCCCTTCAGCGAACCGTGTCGACGGTTTCGGGGTTGATGCTGGAAGCCATAAGCCCAATTCCTCTCGTAATGCAGACCGCCACGCAACCAGATGTGGTGCTCGCCGACCTGCAACTCCTCCCAAAGAAGACCGACGGAAGCGCGCTCGAAAACATCACGGTCGAAGGACTCGAGCAAAAACATTTCATTCTCGTTGAAGTTGTCCGTCTGGTTTATCAGAGCTTCCACAATCCACTCCTTAAGCAAAAGCCCTGGCTGGTGACAAGGGGGGCTTGATTGGGTGCGGACGCACTCGAGCGGAAGTGCAGCGCATACCAGTGCACCTGCACCAAAATTGGCCTCGAGTCCGAGCCGAATATCGTCGCTCTGGACAGAATCTATTCCTGATAACTGTTGGCACGCTGATGGGTGGCCCTCAGCGGATGGCTCGCCTGGAGATTGCACGAACCGGCGATCGTCCAGGCCAACTTGAAGTCGATGGAGCCAATACGGAACCTTAGTCAGCGCGAAAGCAACTCGAGGGAGCGCCAGTTGACAAGCGCGACCTTCCGCCCGATTTTGGCATCTGAGATTCAACCGATGCTTCCAGGTTTTTGCGGGTAGGTCGGGCTGAGGTTTGTAAATGAAGCGCAGGGTGGTCTGTTGCGATCGGGTTCACGAGGAGTCAGACGTGTACGCGATCAAGAGTGAGGGAGGCCAGCACCAATCATTCACTCGACGTTCAGTTGGGGGTGTTTCAGCGCAGAATGATACGGTCTCTAGACGCAGAAAGCGGCAACCCGGATGCGGCGCTCGCCCGACCCGAACGGCTCGAGTGGGGTCGGGTTCCGGCACGGTTGTGGCGTTCTACCAGTCGCGTGGCTGGCCGAAGCCTCAGATCTCGAGACGGGTCACGGTATGGAAAAACCCCCGCACGGGGCAGGGGTTTTGCGGTGAACCTTTCGTTTTGCCTGAACTCACGCGCCAGTGGCTCGACTCGAGGCTCGGTTGACGGTCAGGGCGGGCGGTGTTATTGGCCGCGGATCATCCTGAGGCTGGCGTAGGTGGCCTGGTAGTAGCTGATGACCGGATTGTCGTTGGCATCCAGCGCGAGCGAGCTGTTCTGCCCGGCATCCCCAACGCTATCGATGGTCAGGGTGACCGTCGACTTCGTTTCCTGGCACGGAACCGTGGGAACCTTGGCGAGGGGCTGACCGGGGTCGCAGTAGGCGATCTTGAGATCCTGGTTGGTCGCGTCGTAGTAGCTGATGACCGGGCCGCTGCGGTTCGCCCACTTCAGCGAGGTCATCTGTCCCACGTTGCCCGCGCTGTCCAGCGTCTGGATGAAGTTGCTGTTCGACCTGTCGCTCGAGCAGTTGGCGTTTGTGCAGTAGGCGATCTTGAGGTCGCCGTTGGTCGCGTCGTAGTAGCTGATCAAAGGGTGCTGCTCCTTGATCTGACCGAGTACGTCCCGGATGGTCACCAGCACCAGCGAGTTGGACTGCCCAGCATCCAGGAGCGTCTTCCAGTAATCACTGGCTCCAAAATTCCTGGCTTTGACCGTGGGGTCGCCATCCACGAACACGCTAGGGCAGGTGGTTCTCGAGGTGTCTTTCGCGTCGCAGCGGGCGAGTTTCAGCCATGCGTGGGTCGGTTCGTAGTAGCTGATGAGCGCGTTGCCGTCCTTGTCCAGGGCGAGCGAGTTATCCCCCCCGAGGTCCACCATCCTGCTGGTTCGGGCGGAGCAGTTCGCGTCGCCGCAGCGAACCAGGTAGAGAGAATCCGGCTTCGGGTAGGGGTAGCTCGGGGTAGATGGGGTCATCGAGGAGAAAGTGAACACCGGCCTGCCGCTGCCATCGAGTGAAAGCGAGGTCTGGCCAAACTCGGGTGAGTTCACCGGTGCCACGATCTGGATGTTGCTCCGGGTGCAGGTGGCGTCGAGGCAGCGGGCGAGTTTCAGCCCGTCTTCCTTGCTGGCGTAGAGCATGACCGGGTTGCCTTTGGCGTCCAGCACCATCGAGACGTGCTTCCCCACGTCCTCGGTGTACTGGAGTCGGCCCCGGTCCACGGTCGTGATGACGGGATTGATGCAATTGGGGTTGCCGCAGACCACCAGCTTGAGGTCGCCGTTGCCGTAGGGGCCAGTGAAGTCACCGGGGTTGTTGCGGACGCCGTCGTAGTACGCGATCACCGCGTTGCCCGCACCGTCCAGCGCAATCGAGCTGAATTGCCCGTTGTCCCGGCGCAGATCGGCGGTATTGTAGAAGGTTCGGGAAGAGAAGTAACGGGGGACGGTCAGGTTCGCGGTCTGGGTGTTGGAAACGACCGGGGCTGCGAGTTCGGTGGGCGCGTCCTGGCTGAGCGAGGCGGGAATCGTCTGGTTGCAGGCGGCCAGCGGCAGGATGACGGTAGCGAACAGGCTGATCAGGGTGATTCGGTTCGTGTTCATGCGCTTCTCCTTCGGTTCTTCAGGCGGTCTCGCCCGAACTGGAGTGAGCTTAGGAGGGGGAGCATTATCAAGGCGTGATCACGGTTTGGGCGGCGCGATCACGCCCGGCTCGAGGTGGGTATCGCACCCGAACTGGCCCGAGAAGCTGAGGCTTACCCCTCGAGAGCACCGTCCCACACGCATTCTGAATCTCGCGTGCTGGACGGTGCTCTCGAGTGCGGGACTGCTCGAGATGGCGTTATCGCTCGAGCATCCGTCAGGCCGCGCGAGGTCGCGCTAAACTGGCGTATGCGCCTGAAGACCCTGGGCGGTTTGGCCCTCGAGCCGGGCGATTTCAGCCGCCCCAAGCCGCTCCTGCTGCTGGCTTACCTGAGCGTCGAGGGCGCCAAGGACAAGCGCCACCTCCACGAACTGTTCTGGCCGGAGGCCGCCAACCCGGCCAACAGCCTGCGGGTGGTCAGCAAACTCATCCGCGATTTCGGCCCCGACTTGCTCCGGGCGGACGAGCGCACGGTAGAGAGCGCCCTCGAGAGCGACATCTCGGCCTTGCAGACGGCCCTCGCCGAGGGTGACGCGGAGGAAGTTGCCCGGCTCTATCAGGGCAGCTTCCTGGCTGAGTTCTCGCTGCCCGACTGGGGTGCGGAACTCGAGGAGTGGGTTTACAGCACGCGGGAGTTCATCGCGGGTCGGGTTCGCGCCAGCCTGATCCGGGCCGCCGAAACCGAAGCGGCCACCGGAGCCTTCGCGGCTGCCGCCCGGTGGGCCGAGCGAGCCTACGGACTGAGCCACGAAGCGCCCGAAGCCGAAGACCTCGAGCGCCTGTACCCCTTGCTGCTGGCGGCCAACAGTGCCCTCGGCAGCGAGGCCCTCAAGCGCGCCAGGGAGTACGGTCTGGAGCTGAACCTCAGCCCCGAGGAAGCGCGTCAGCGCTATTTTGTCGCTGCTCCCGAGGGCGCTCGTGAAGCGCGAACCGTTCCCAATAACCTGCCGCGCGCCAAGACTTCCTTCATCGGGCGCGACCCCGAACTGATCGAAGTGGGTCAACGCATGAGCCACGGTGACGCGCGCCTGATCACCCTGCTCGGGCCGGGCGGGATCGGCAAAACCCGGCTCTCGCTCGAGTTGGCCTCCGGTCAATTGCGCGAAGCGAACTTCCCCGATGGCGTTTATTTCGTCGCCCTGGACGCGCTGGGCGAACCCGATCAGATTCCGCTGGCCCTCGCCCAGACCCTTTCGATCAAGGTCAAGGACGATCCTCTGGAGGCCGTCAAAACGGGTATCGGGAGCAAGCGAATGCTCCTGGTGCTGGACAACTTCGAGCACCTGACGGATGGGGCGCTGTTAGTCTCGACGTTGCTCGAGTCCTGTCCCAATCTGAGCGCCCTGGTGACCTCACGGGAGCGGCTCAACCTCGAGGAAGAATTCGTCCTCGCCCTGCAGGGCTTGCCACTTCCCGACACGGACCATCTCGAGTTGGGTGCGCTCGAGTATAACGACGCGGTTCGGCTCTTCGCGCAGCGAGCCAAGCGCGCTCGGCTCGAGTTCGCCCTGACCGACGAAAGCCTGCCGCACGTCCTGAGTATTTGCAAATTCGTCGAGGGCTCGCCGCTGGGCATCGAACTGGCGGCGGTCTGGTTGCGTTCGCTCAGTCTGGCTGACCTGGCGCACGATATCCGCGCCGTCATGGACGATCTCGAGACCCCATCGCGCAATATTGTGGAAAGGCACCAGAGCTTGCGTGCGGTCTTCGAACACTCCTGGAAGCTCCTGAAGCCCAAGGAACAGGCCCTGCTGACCCGGTTGACGGTCTTCGCGGGCGGATTCAGCCGCGATGCGGCGGGGCGGGTCTGCGAGGCCACCATTCCCCTTCTGACTTCACTGGTGGACAAATCGCTGCTGCGGCTGAGTGGGGACGGGCGCTACGACTTTCACCCGCTCCTGCACGAGTACGCCCGAGAAAAACTCGTTCTGTGGTTGGACGAAGAGGCGCGTACCAGGGCTAAGCACGGGCACTACTTCATGATCCTGATCGAAGCGAGCCAAAAAGCCGAAGTCCCAGCGCATATCCGATGCTGCAACGACGAGCACCAGAACGTCTTGGCGGCGCTGGCGTGGTCGGAACAGAGCAACCAGGCCACGTTCGGCCTGCGGTTGGCGAACGCCTTCGCGCCCTTCTGGGAGACGCAAGGTTACGTCAGCGAGGGCAGGCAGTGGATCGCCACGCTGCTGTCGCACCCTGGAACGGCGGCACCCACCGAGGAGCGAGCTAGGGCGCTGCTCGGTGCCGGACGGATGGCCTCGAGACAAAGCGATCGTGCTGTGGCGGTGACGTTTGGCAATGAGGCCATGGCCCTTTGTCAAACCCTTGGACTGGACGCCGTTTCGATTCGTGTGTACGTGCTTCTGGCCAACGAAGCGAGCCTTCAAGGCGACATTGCGGGTGGGAAAAAGCACGCTGAGGCGGGTCTGGCGCTGGCCCGGAAGCTGGGCGACGACCCGCTGGTCGCCGCAACCCTGGTCATGCTCGGAAGTCTGGCCGAGGGAGCTGGCGATATTGATGGAGCCTGGGCGTTATTTGAAGAAAGCCTGAGCCTCTCACGGAAGCTGGGCCAGCGAAAATACCCCGAGTATGCCCTCAATCTGATCAATCTGGGTTACATCGCCTGGCTGCGGGGAAACTTAGAGACGGCCAAAATCTACCTGGAAGAAGCGTTCGCGGTGGCAAGAGACTTGGACAACCTGTTTTTGGCGGTCGGTGCCCAGGACAACCTCAGCGTGGTCATGCTCGACCTGGGCGACTTGGTTTCGGCGCAGGTGCTGGTGCGTCGGGTTCTCGAGTACCGATATGCCCAAAACGACCGATGGGGCATGACCTTCCCGCTCGAGAATTTTGCGTGCCTGGCTCTTCAGCAACGGGATGCCCGGCGCGCCGCCCGGTTGTGGGGCGCGGCTGAGCGACTGCGCGAGGAGATTCGCGCACCCATGGTGGCCGCATGGCAGGCCCGCCAGGAGCAGGTTGCCGCGAGAGCCAAGAGTCAAATCGGCGAGGCAGATTTTGCTTCGGCCTGGCGAGAGGGCCGCTCGATGGATTTCGTGG
>CAXTKV010000149.1:0-13561 GCA_964244895.1 uncultured Deinococcales bacterium | reverse complement strand
GATTCCGCGTGTGGAACCTGCGGCAAGTATCCTGTGGCGCATGGACTACACCATCCGAGTCCTGACGACCGCCACCCAGATGGAAGCGCTCGAGGGCATTCAGGAGCGCGCCTGGGGCTACGGCGACCGCGAGATTCTGCCCGGCGCGATGTTCGTCGTTTCGGCGCACTCGGGCGGGGTGGTCGCCGCGGCATTTGCGCCCGGTTCGGATGATCCGGTCGGCTTCGTCTACGGCGTGCCCGCCGTGCGGCCCGGAAACTTGGCGGACAGCAACCTGATCCACCACTCGCACATGCTGGCGATCGTGCCAGAACACCGGGGTTCCGGGCTGGCGCAACGGCTCAAATTGCACCAGCGCGAGCGCGCCAAAGAGATGGGCTACGGCCTGATGACCTGGACGGCTGATCCGCTGGTGGCGCGAAACGCCAGGCTCAACCTGGGCAAGCTCCGCGCCAGGGCCGTCTCGTACCACCCGGACTGGTACGCCTCGCGCGATGTCTACGCGGGCTTGCCCGCCGACCGCTTCATGATCGAATGGTCTCTTTCACGCGAAACGCAAGCGCACCCGGTGCCCGAAGCGCACGGCCCCCGCGCGCTCGAGTCCGTCGACGCCGACCCGAGACGCGGGCCGCAGGAACCGCGCCTGGATCGGACGGATGACTTTGTTCTGATCGAAGTCCCGCGCGATATCGACGGGCTCAAACGCGATGCGCTGGCGGTGGCTCGGGCGTGGCGGAGCGCGCACCGAGCCGCCTTCGCGCACTATTTTGGGCTGGGTTACGCTGCGACCGATCTCGTGGGCGACGAGGATCGGTCGTTCTACCTGCTAGAACGCGTCTGAATCGGGCATCTCGCGATAGCACACCGTCCCGGACGCGATTTCTCGAGGCTCAAAAAACACCGTGCCAGACGGTATACGCTTATTCTGGCCGGTTCGGACGGAGCGCGCGCACGCCAAAATACACGAGCGCCGCCAGGGCCGCGACCGGAACCAGGAATTTCAGGATCGCCACCAGGAACGCCGCCACGCCGATCAGCAAGCCCCCGAGCAGGCGCAACACCCAACCGAGCACCCACGCGCCCGCGATCGCGCCGAGAACGCCCAGAAGCACCTTGACGACCAGTTCCAGGTTCTCTTGCCAATCCGTCTGTCTCACAACGCCCATGTTACCGAGAAAAACGAGGATCGACAGCTGAGGTCGCGCCCTGGAGCGAATCTCGAGCCGCAGAACCGGGAATCTGGGATCTCGAGCATCCCGCAAAACCTGTCAACCTGAACGCGGTATTGGGTCTTTTACCGCCACAGAAGTCGAGAACTCCGTCCAGCACAGCGCTTCGTGAGTGACGGGAACGACCGTCACAACAATTCCTGTGTGACGGGAACGACCGTCACAACAATTCCTGTGTGACGGGAACGACCGGCACAACGTTCACCGAAAGTCAATGTCGAGAAGGTTCTACGGGCCATCGGGTAGGGGCGAACGGTCTGTTCGCCCTCGAGCGGTAACGATGGCTCGAGGTTCAGCCTGAGACGCGGGTCATGCTCGAGATTGACCCCGACTTTCGCAGGAGTCCACGATGCGCACCACGACGAACGATTCTTCGTCGCGCCTCCTCAGAATGTCGGCGGGTTGGGGCTCGAGAACGCGTATTCGAGGAGCGCGCCTGCGGTGCGCTCAATTATTCCTGCCCGAGTCGGCGCTCGAGGAACAACTCCGTGCCGTTCGAGGCGAACCGCGCGAGCGAAAACACGGGAACGCCCTGAACTTCCATGCGGTTGCGTCCGCCCTGGAAGGTTTTTTCGATGAACACGGCCAGCCCGACGACTTGCGTGCCCGCCATGCCCGCCAACCGGGAAAGCGCCAACGGCGTGCGCCCGTGCCCGAGGATGTCATCGACCAGCAGCACGCGAGAGCCGGGTTGCAGGGCATCTCGAGAGACGATCAGGTGTTGATCCGTCTCGGACTCATCGGCGTCCGGCACGACATCACCGACGCGCACCTGGACGATCTCGCCGGGAACGCGGGCGTTGGATCGCCGGGCGAAGACGAAGGGTTTGTTCATGGCCTGCGCCAGCGCGAACGCCGGTGCGATCCCGCCCGATTCGGCGGTCAGCAAAATGTCCGCGTTCGGTACGCGCGTGGCGAGCGCCCCGGCTGCGCCAACCAGCGCGGTCACGTCCACGCGGTGGTTCAGGAAGCCTCCGGTCAGGAGCGTGTCACCGACGGACTGCGCCACCTGGACGTGCGCGAGGAAACGCTCGAGCGGGTTCATGGCGCTCATCATAGAACGCGCGGCGCTTCAGCACCTCTCGAACGGAGCGTTCGCGCGTGCGGTGCGGGTTTCTCGAGTCCGCACAGAGGTCGAGCCCTCGCTCGAGCGTTCGTGGTCGGCAACTCGAGAAGACCGTCCTAGACGCGAATTCCGAACTGCGTGCCAGACGGTGTTTTTCAGATTCTCAAGATGGACGCGATCTGCACGGGTTCCAGCAACCACTGGCCCTGCACGGGTGCGCGGTCTCCGCCGCTCGGCGCGGCTTGGATGGTGCGCACGACATCCATACCGCGCGTCACGCATCCGAAGGCCGCGAAGCCCTGACCGTCCGGGTTTCGCGCACCGCCGAAATCGAGCGCGGGCTGATCGTCGATGCAGATAAAAAACTCCGAAGCCGCCGAACCCGGCTCGAGACGGCTCATCGAAACCGTCCCATCCAGATGCCGCAATCCCGTCTGAGCCGTGGTTTCGTGCGGGATCGTCGGCAGTTTAGACGGGTGGGAATCCATGCCCAGGCCGCCCTGGATGACCTCTATTTTGGTCAGGCTTTGCTCTTGATTGTCCACGCGCACCGTTCGGTAAAACGTCGCGCCGACGTAGCGTTGCTCATCGACGTAGCGCAAGAAGTTCGCGGCGGTGGCGGGCGCTCGTGTGATGAAGATCTCGAGTTCGATCTCGCCCAGATCGGTGGTCATCAGCACCTGAGGATTCGCCATACCCGAACTCTAAGCGATGCGCGCGCAACTCGGAAAGGGTGTCCAGCCGGGTCGTCTCGAGCGAGCGCGGAGAGCAATCACGAGAAGACCGTCCGGTACGCACGCCGTAACTCGCGTCCTGGACGGTGTTCTCTTAAGGACTGGTACACGCGCCCCGCGCGTTGCGTGTAGCCTCAACGCATGAGCGACACGACCCGTAAACCGAACGCGTTGATCATGGAAACCAGCCCGTACCTGTTGCAGCACGCGCACAACCCGGTGGACTGGATGCCGTGGGGTCAGGCGGCCTTCGACAAAGCCCGCGCAGAGGACAAACCGATCCTGCTGTCCGTCGGGTACAGCGCCTGCCATTGGTGCCACGTGATGGAGCGCGAATCCTTCGAGAACCAAGCCATCGCGGCGCTGATGAACGAGAACTTTGTCAGCGTCAAGGTGGACCGCGAGGAGCGCCCGGACGTGGATTCGGTCTACATGAACGCCGTGCAGATCATGACGGGTTCCGGCGGCTGGCCGATGACTGTTTTTCTGACGCCGGACGGCAAACCGTTTTACGGTGGCACGTACTTCCCGCCCGAAGATCGCTACGGCAGGCCGGGCTTCCCGAGGGTGCTGGAATCCCTCAATGACGCCTGGCGGACGCGCCGCAACGAAGTCCTGGAAAGCGCCGACGACCTGACCGGTCACCTCGGGACGGATCGCTTGCAGCCCGCGCCGGAAGTCAGCCCGGAGGCGGCCTCAAAGGCGCTTCAAACGCTCGAGGGGAGCTTCGATCGAGACTGGGGCGGATTCGGGGGCGCGCCGAAATTCCCGAATCCGGGCACGCTGGAATTCTTGTTGCAGCACCATCAGCGCACGGGTTCCACGGCGGCGCTCGAGATGCTCGAGCGCACGCTGTTCGGCATGGCGACGGGTGGAATCTACGATCAGATCGGCGGCGGGTTTGCGCGCTACAGCACGGACGAGCGCTGGCTCGCGCCGCATTTCGAGAAGATGCTCTACGACAACGCGCAACTGGCGCGCGCGTACCTTCACGCTTTTCTGGTGACGCGCAAGCCTTTTTATGCCCGCATCGCCCGCGAGACGCTCGATTACGTGCTGCGGGAAATGACCAGCCCAGAAGGCGGCTTTTACAGCGCCCAGGACGCGGATTCGGAGGGAGTCGAGGGCAAATTTTACGTCTGGGATCGACAGGAAATTCAGAGCATCCTGGGCGATGACGCGGCCTTGGTGATTCAGGCCTTCGGCGTGACCGAGGCCGGAAACTGGGAAGGCCGCACGATCCTGCGCCTGGTGCAGGACGCCAAGCAACTCGGTGAAACCTTCGGTATCGAAACCAATCGAGTCAACCAAAGACTCGCGAATGCTCGAGAGAAACTCTACGCGGTGCGATCACAGCGCGTCTGGCCGGGGCGGGACGACAAGGTGCTGACCTCCTGGAACGGCCTGATGCTCGCGGCCTTCGCGGAGGGCGCGCGGGTGCTGCACGAACCGCGCTACCGGGATGCCGCCGAAAGCAACCTGGCCTTCGTGCGGCGCGAACTCTTTCGCCGCGACGCCGATGGGCAAGCCAGGTTGCGGCACACCTACAAAGACCATCGGGCCAGGATCGAGGGGATGCTCGAGGATTACGCACTGTACGCACTGGGCGCGCTGGAACTCTACCGCACGGGCTTCGAGCGCGGCACGCTCGAGTTCGCGTTGGAGTTGACGCGCACCGCCATTCGCCGCTTCTGCGATCCCGGCACGGGCTTCTTCGACACGCCCGACGATGGCGAGGCGCTGATTGTCAGGCCGAAATCGTACTTCGACAGCGCCATGCCCTCCGGAAACGGTGCGATGGCGATGCTCTTGAGCGCGCTGGGCAGATTGACGGGCGATCACGAATGGGAAGCGCTCGCGCTCGAGCCGATCAGGGCCATGCAGGAGGTCATGCACCGCCAGCCGACCGGATTTGGAAGCCTGCTCCAAGCCCTCGAAGCGCACGCCAGCCCGAGGCGCGAGGTGGCCGTGGTCGGTGATCCCTCGAGCGAGGAAACCAGGGCCTTACTTGAGGTGCTGCACGCCCGGTTTATGCCGCACGTCAGCCTGACCGCCGCCCGTCCCGGCGACGCGTACCTGCCCGTCCTCGAAGGTCGGGATCAGGTCGTTGGTCAACCCGCCGCCTACGTCTGCGAGAACCTGGCCTGCAAGCTGCCCGTCACGACCCCGGAAGCCCTCGAGATCGCGCTCGGGTAGAACCGTGCCCGCAGGTGAAAGGCGGCTCGGTATCGCGAGCGCTCAGAACGGACATACATTCCTCGTCGAGAGCGAAGAACACCGTCCAGGACGCGGATTTAGAACCCTGTCCCGGACGGTGTTCTTCGCTCGATCATCGAACTTCCCGCGAAAATGAAGTTCGTCCGAGCCCGCCTGAGGCGCTGGGCAGCCTTGATCTTCGCTTTCGCGCTGTCACCATTTCTCGGGATTCACGCCGAACCTCGGCGCGAACTCCATGCTCCGGGCAGAACCTTTATTTGGGCAGGGCGTTCAGGTACGGCTGAATCTCGTTCTTCAACCCGGAATCCAGCCCGATGGCCTTCAAAAATGCGTCTCTGGCGGGGGCGGCGTAACCGAGCTGAAAGTTGGTCACACCCAGAAAATACCAGCCGCGCGCGTACTTGGCGTCCGCCTGGGTGGCCTTGGTGCAGTTCTCGAGCGCCAGGTCGAAGCGTCCGACCTCGAGGTAGGCCACACCGATGTTGGTCAGCACGACCACGTTGTTCGGCAGGCCCTTGATTGCGGCCTGGAAAGCATCGATGGCGTCGTCGGCCTGACCGGATTCGAACAGCGCCACGCCCAGCAGGAAGCTCGCCTGAGCGGTATCCGGCGCGAGCTTGAGCGCCGCTCGGAGGGCGGTCACGGCTTCGAGCGGGTTGCCGGAATCCATCGCGGCCTGCCCGAGCCGGTAGCGGAATTGCGCGTCACCGCTGAGTTTCGGCACTCCGATGCGCCGCGCATCGCCGATCTCGGTCACGGCGAGTTTCGCCTGGGCGTAATCGGGCTTCTGTTTGATGGCGGCATCGAAGGCCTTTTGGGCGTCGTCGAAGCGTCCGTCGCGCAGCGCCAGCACGCCCTGAAGGTACGAGACTTCCGGGTCGGTGGCTGGGTTCAGTCCCGCCAGCGCGGCGGTGGCTTTCTCGAGTCGGCCCGCCTGGAGGTACATTCGCACCAGGACTTTCGGGCCGTTTTTGGCGGCCTGCGTGCGCGAAACCGCCGCTTCGGCCTCGTCGTAACGCCCGAGTTTGGCCAGCGACCCGGCGAGCGCGATGCTGGCCCGCTCGAGCTTGGCGTCCCGCTCGAGGGCGAGCTTGTAGGCTTTGACGGCGTCCTCGTACGCGCCCTGGCGTTCGAGCAGTTGGCCGCGCACGACCGCCAGCGCCGCACTCGTCGGGTATTTCGTCTCGCCAGCTTGAACGATGTCCAGCCCGACGCCGGTATCGAACAACCGTCCGGCCAGCGCGTACACGCTTTCCGGCACGTCCGGGAGTTGCCGGACAACCTCGCGCAGGTAACGCGCTGCATCGTCTTTATTGTCCTGAAGGAGCAAGGTCAGCAGGCGTTCGTGCAGACGGAATTCTTCGGGCATGCGCTGCACCAGCGATCCGAGCGTGCGTTGAGCCGCCGCCGGATTGCCCAACCGCACTTGCACGTCCGCCAATCCCAGGCCCGCCTCGACCAGTCTGGGGTTGTACTGGAGCGCGCGCACGAACGCTTCTCCGGCATCGCGCAGGACTTTCTGATCGACGGTGGCGGCGGTGCGCAAGATCACCAATCCCGTCAGGTAATGCGCTTCGGGTTTGGCGGCGTTCAATTTCAGCGCCGCATCCAACAGCGGTTTCGCGTCGGCAGGTTTGCCCGCCAGCACCTGCGTGGCGGCGCACATGACCTGGACGTTGACATCCAGCGGCGCGAGCTTGGCGGCCCGCACCGCGATCGGCAGGCCGTCGGCGGGCTTGCTGGTCTGGGCCAGCACCAGGCCGCGCACCGCGAGCGCCCAGGCGTTGTCTCCGGCTTTCTCGAGGGCGGGCAGGCTGGTCGCGTCGGCGGCGGTCGCGGCGGTCGCGGCGATGTCTGCGCTGGGCAGGGCGCGTTCGACCGCGCTCAGTTTGGTGGCGTCGTCGCTGGTGGCTTTGATGCCGACGAGTTTGATCACGGCAGCATCGGCGGCGCTCACCAGGGCCGCGAAGTCCTTGCCCTTGACGGTCGCGCTCGAGTCCTTGCCATCCATGTTGACGGTCAGCTTGAGGGTGTAATCGCCCACCTGCCCGTCGAGTCGTCCGTCCACGGTCGCGTCCAGGTCGAAGATCTGAATCAGTTTGGATTCGTCCTGCGGTTTGCTGACCAGGTACGCGGCCACCTCCGTCGGTGGCGGAATGATCACCCCGTCGATGCTTTCGAGCGCGCGAGTGATCGCGGCGGGCAGGGCGACGCGCAGGGCGTTGTCGTCCGTATCGAAGAGTTTCAGGGCGATGCGTTCGGCGTTGGCCGCGCCGAAACCCGAGAAGAGCGCCCCGAGAAGGGCGAGCTGGCGGACGGTTTTCTTGGAAATCCTCACGGCAATACGATACGTGGCGGCTTGTTGAGCGCGGTGAGAAATTTGGAAGCCCATCCTGCCCGCCGCTCGAGCGCTCTGGGGCTGTCCAGGACGGTATTCTCGAGGTAACACGAGTTTGAACCCTCGAGAGAAACGGTTCCCAGACCTCAGTGAGTCACGAGATTCGAGTTTCGGAGGCTAACGCGCGATTTCAATCCGAGATCAGCGTTAAAAGACCGTCCCACACGCATCTCTTGATCTCTCGAGAATCGCGTGTGGGACGGACTCAGCGCTCAGCGCGTGGTCGGTGCGGGAATGATCTCGACCTTGGATTTCAGTTCGATGTCCTTGCCGTCGCGCCGGACGCTCAGGCTGATCTCGTCGCCGGGATTCAGGTTGGCGACCAGACCCTGAAGCTCGCTGATTTCACCGACCGGTTTGCCGTTGACGCCGGTGATCACGTCGCCATTGACGGGCAAGGAACCCGACGGGGTCTCAGCGAACTTGCTCGCGCCTTTCAGTCCGGCGCGCTCGGCGGGGCTGCCTTTTTCGACGCTCTCGACCATCACGCCCTCACTGGGCAGGTTGTTCTTGGAGAGAATATCGCTGGTGTACAGCGACAGCGGCGCGAGCCGCACGCCCAGTCGCGGGCGGTTGTTCAAGACGGAACTGCGATCCAGCACCTTGCCCGCTTTCAGGTCGGGCAACACGCGTTTGACCAGGTTGATCGGCACGGCGAAAGCGATGCCCGCGAACTGTCCCTGGCCGCCGCCCGTGGCGGGGCTGGCGATGGCGGTGTTGATGCCGATGACCTCGCCGGAGGAGTTCAGGAGCGGCCCGCCCGAGTTGCCGGGGTTGACTGCGGCATCCGTCTGGATGACGTTCTGCGCCAGGTTGTCCGTGCCCCGGAAGTCGCGCCCGGTGGCGGAAATGATGCCCTCGGTGACGCTGAAGGCCAGTCCGAACGGGTTGCCCATGGCGATGGCTTTCTGGCCGACGCGCACCTGGTCGCTGTCGCCCAGACTGACGGGCTTGAAGACCTTGCCGGGCGCGTCGACTTTGATCAGCGCCACGTCGTAGGCGGGCGTGCGCCCCACGACCTTGGCGGGGTAGGTGCGCGGATCGTTGTGAAAGCGCACGCTCAGTTTGGTGGCGACCGAATCGGATTCCAGGGTCACGACGTGGTTGTTGGTCAGGATCAAGCCCGTGTCGTCGATCACGAAGCCCGAGCCCGTGCCGCCCTGAACGCCCTGGCCCTGCTGCTGCTGGAACTGGCAGAAGATGTCGTTCGGGTCGCACTGGGCCGCCACGGTGCGCGTTTCGGCGCTGATGAAGGCGATGCTCGAGTCGTAGAGGTTGGCGACTTCGATGGTGTTGCGTTCGTTCTCGAGCTTGGCGCGTCCGTAGTTGAAATTGTTGCTCGCCGTGGACGGTGCCGCAGCGCTGGTGCCGGGTTGGGTGGCGGTTGGTGCGTTCGCGCCGGCATCCTGTGCGCTGGTGGTGGGTGGTTCGAGGCGCTGGTACAAGAAGGCCGCGCCGAACAGCGCTACGAAGACGAGGGCGATGGCGAGCACACGGTTTTTCATGTTCGGTGTTCCTCCTCACGCGCTGGGCGTGGTGTTGGGTCGTACTGATCCGGCATTGTCCTCTTTTTCAGAGACCGACACCGTTATTCTGGTGACCAGACATGAGAATGTGAGGTTCGAGGCGGTGAGAAACCGCACTGGACGCATTTTTTGCGTTCGGCGTGAAGCTGGCGTGAAGCTATTTCGGGTGCGCCGTGAAGTCGAAATCCGGCTCGGGATTCGAGCCGAAGCTCGGTTCGCGCGGGTCGGTTGGGTGCGACGACTCGAGCGCGGCAACCCGGAAAGCGAAGATCGTCCAGCACGCAGATTATCGGGGCGCAGGAACGCCGTGCTGGACGGCGTTCTCGAGAGAAAACCCGATGGCTCGAGATGATGCGGATTTCGTTCTGTTATTTGCGTAATCTGATCGAAAATGCTATACTGCACGCAGATTCCGGCGAGCCGACCGCTCGCCCTTTTCCTGAACATCCCCGCACGCACCTCGCTTCGCAGCGAGGCCAAAGACAGAAACGGAGGAATTCCTTGTCCAACATCATCCCCGCAGAGATCACCACCGAAGTCAAGACCGCCTTCATCAACTACGCCATGTCCGTCATCGTGGACCGCGCGCTACCGGACGTGCGAGATGGCCTGAAACCCGTGCAACGCCGCATCCTGTACGCCATGTACCAGGATCTGGGACTCGCGCCCGGCAAGAAGCACATGAAATCCGCCGCCGTCGTCGGCGAGGTCATGAAAAAGTACCACCCGCACGGCGACAGCCCGATCTACGACGCGATGGTGCGCCTGGCGCAACCCTGGAGCCTGCGCTACATGCTGGTGGACGGCCAGGGCAACTTCGGCTCCCTGGACGGCGACCCCGCCGCCGCCATGCGCTACACCGAAGCCCGCATGACGCACCTCTCGGAATTGATGCTCGAGAACATCGAATCTGAAACAGTCGACCTGAAAACCAACTACGACGAGACCACCGAGGAACCGACCGTCCTGCCCTCGGCCTTCCCGAACCTCCTGGTCAACGGCGCGACCGGCATCGCGGTCGGCATGGCCACCAACATCCCGCCCCACAACCTGCGCGAAATCTGCGAGGCGCTGCTGCTCTTGATCGAAAACCCGGACGCCACCCTGGAAGACATCATGAAGATCGTGCCGGGGCCGGACTTCCCGACCGGCGGACGGCTCGGCAAGAAAGGCATCGCGGAAGCCTACTCGACCGGCCAGGGGACGCTGCGCGTGCGCGGTAAGGTGAGGATCGAAGAGAACAAGGGCCGCTCCCAGATCGTGATCAACGAGATCCCGTACCAGGTCAACAAGGAAAACTTCATCAAGACCATCGCCGCGATGGCCCGTGAAGACAAGATTCCCGACATTTCAGCCCTGCGCGACGAGTCCGACCGCACGCAACCCGTGCGCATCGTGATCGAACTCAAGCGCGGCACGCTGCCGGAGCTGGTGCTGAACCAGCTCTACAAGTTCACGCAACTCCAGTCCAGCTTCACGATCATCAACCTGTCCATCGTGGGTGGCACACCGAAAGTCCTGCCGATCAAGGACGCCATGCAGTACTACCTGGCGCACCGCCGCGATGTCACCACGCGCCGCACGGTCTACGACCTGAAAAAGAGCCGCGCGCGCGCCCACATCCTGGAAGGTTTGCTGATCGCGCAGGACAACATCGACGAGATCATCACGATCATCCGCGCTTCGCAGGGCGCTGCCGAGGCCCGAGACGCGCTGATGGCGCGCTTCGCTTTCACCGAAATTCAGGCGCAAGCCATCCTGGACATGCGCCTACAGTCGCTGACCGGGTTGCAACGCGACAAGCTTTCCGAGGAATACCGCGAGCTGATGGAGCACATCGGCATGCTCGAGGCGATCCTGGGCGACGAGCGCAAACTCTGGAACGAGATCAAAAAAGAAATCCGCCACATCCGCGACAAGTACGGCGACGAACGCCGCACCGTCATCACCGACCTGGCGGATGACATCAACAAGGAAGACCTGATCGCGGTCGAGGACATGGTCATCACGGTCACCAAGGCCGGGTACATCAAACGCACCACCCTGGAGGCGTACCGCGCCCAGGGTCGCGGCGGACGCGGCTCGAACAGCGGAAAATTGCGCGACGAAGACGCCAACACCAACCTGCTGGTCGGCAGCACCCACGATTATTTGCTGTTCTTCACCGATCGCGGTCGCGTCTACCGCGAGAAAATCTTCGAGCTGCCCGAAGCCGGACGCGACGCCAAGGGCGCGCACCTCAAGAACGTCCTGCCCTTGACCGACGACGAGCAGGTGAAATCGATCCTCTCGATCAAGAACCTCGACCAGGAGGGCTCGTTCGTCTTCTGCACGCGCCTGGGGATCATCAAGAAAACCGAAATCAAGGAATACGCCAACATGAACGCGGCGGGCTTGATCGCCATCAACCTGGTCGAGGGCGACGATCTGATCGAAGTCTCGTGCCTGAACGCGGGCGATCACGTCGTGTTGTCCACCCGCGAAGGCCAGTCGATCCGCTTCACCGAAGATGACGTGCGCGCCACGGGCCGCGCCACGCAGGGCGTGATCGGCATTCGCCTTCGCTCCGACCCTCAGGGTCGCGGCGACGAGGTCGTATCCATGGCGATCCTGACGCCGAACGAGTTCAACACCGCCGAACTGCTGGCCGTCTCACAGAACGGGTACGGCAAGCGCACCCCCGCCACCGAATACCCCATCCAGGGGCGCGGCGGTCAGGGCGTAATCACCCTCAAGACGACCGACAAGACCGGCAACCTGGTCTCGCTCGAGGTCGTGCGCGGCGACGAGGAACTGATGGTGCTCTCCGCCAACGGTGTGGCCATCCGCACGCGCGTTGAGGACATCAACATGTACGGACGATCCAGTCAGGGCGTCAAGGTCATGCGCATCGGCGAGAACGATCAGGTCATCGCCGCGTTCCCCGTGCGCCAGGAAGAATCGCTCTAAGGTTTGGGTTCGTGCGGCTGGGCTCGAGCATGCTCGAGCCCAGCCTTTTCGTGCACCCCACCAAAAGACCGTCCAGCACGCACTCTTGAATTCGCGCGCTGAACGATGTTCTCGAGGGATACGGGTTCGACCAACGCCGCCGGCAAATCCAGAGACGTTCCCTGCGCGGTTGAAGATGCGCGCCATCTTTGCCGAGAGGTACACGCGAGAAGACCATCCGGGACACAAAAGAGAAACACCGTTCTGGACGGTGTTTCTCTTTTGTGTCAGGTTCAGGGCAGGTATCGCATCGGGTTGCTCGGGCGTCCATCCACCTGAACCTCAAAATGCAGGTGCGGCCCGGTACAGATGCCGGAGCAACCCACGAGACCGATCAGATCGCCCCTCGAGACGAACTGGCCGGATACGACCGCCAGGCGGCTCATGTGGCCGTAAATGTTGACCACACCATCGCCGGTGGCGACGCGCACATCCAGACCGAAATACCCGTAACCGGCCTCGAAAACCGTTCCCGAACGGGCCGCGTAGATCGGCGTGCCGATGGGCGCGGCCAGGTCGATGCCCGTGTGAAAGTTACTGCCGCCGATCCAGAAGCCTCGGTAGCCGTACCCGGACGTGATCTGGAAGCTCCGCATTGGCCAGGCGTAGCCGCCACCACCCGTGTCCTGGACGGGCCGGGAGTAGACAGCGGCGCGTTGAACCCGTGCGATGCTGGCCCGTTGCCGGGCGCGAAGCGCGTCGCGCTTGCTGACCTGGGCGGCCTGCGCAGCCTCGAGCTTGGCCTGCTCGTCGCGTTGCTTGCGGGCTTCCTCGAGGGCGGCCCGACGTTTGGCTTCCGCCGCTGCCCGCGCCTGCTCGAGTGCGGCCAGTTCGGCGGCGCGTTTTGCCTCGAGCCGTTGCAGGGCGCTCGAGGCGCGCACGCCGGGAATCATCACGTAATCGCCCGCCACCACCTGGCGCGGGTCGCTCAGGCCGTTGACGCTGACCATCGTGGTCAAGGGCACGCCGTAGCTCGAGGCCAAGTCCAGCAGCGTCTGACCATCGGCCAGGCGCAAAATCAAGCCCTTGTGCGCGGTCGGGACGAACAGTTCCGTACCGGACGCCAGACGATCCATGCTTCGGATGCCCGGATTGGCTGAAATCAGTTCCAGCCGCGTGACGCCGTAGCGCTGCTCAATCTCGGAGAGGGTTTCACCGCGTCGGACGGTGTGAACGCGCACGCCGAGCGGCATTCGACTGGCGCGTTCGAGTTCAGCCTGCACGACCGGAACGCGCAGCAATTCGCCCGGTTTCAGGTCGTCGCGGGTGATGCCAGACGCAATTTTTACGGCTCGAGCCGTCACGTCGTAACGCGCCGCGATGCCGCTCAACGTGTCGCCGGATTGCACGCGGTGATACACGAACGCGGGTCGCGCTGAATCGCGTTTTTTGGAGAGGAGAAT
>CAXTKV010000148.1:11742-13562 GCA_964244895.1 uncultured Deinococcales bacterium | reverse complement strand
CCGTCGAACGGGTCGTCAAGGAAGGTCTGGGGCACGCGGGCGAAGCCATCAGCGAATTGATCCATCCCAAAAAAGACTGAGCGAACGCGCAGCAACACCGTCCCACACGCAAATCTTGAGCCCAAAGAAAACTCGTGCTGGACGGTGCTTTTATGCCAACCGCGCGCACTCGAGACGCATCTCCGCCGCCCAAGCGGATACAATCGCGGCTGAGATGAACCTGCCAGACCTCGACCCGGAATCGCCGTTGACGCTGCGCAAGGCCGCCATGCGCGATGTCAACGCGATGATGGCCCTGATCGAACACTGGGCCAAACAGGGCGCGATGCTCAAGAAAACGCGAGACGTGCTGTACGCGCAGATTCGGGATTTCTATTTGCTCGAGACGCTGGACGGCGGCGTGGCCGGGACGGTCGGATTGCACGTCCTGTGGCACGACCTGGCGGAAATTCGCAGCCTGGCGATCCACCCGGCCTTCCAGGGCAAGGGTTTGGGCAAGCGCCTGGTGCTGGGCGTGGAACCCGAAGCCCGCGAGTTGGGCATTTTGCGGTTGTTCGCCTGGACGCTCGAACCGGAATTCTTCGCGCATTGCGGTTACCGCGCCATCACCACGGACGAATTGCCGCCGAAAGTCTGGAAGGAATACGAGAAATCCGCGATGCTGAAACTCATCGGTTGAGCGCCGGTGGTACGCCATCCCGAGCCGCACACGCGAGCGCGAACGCTCGTTTTTCAAATCAAGCGAAGACCGTCCCGCGCGCAAATGTGAGACTCGGGGTGCAATTTACTCCGTTCCAGACGGTTTTCTCGTCGCTCGAGCATCGTTTCTGGATTGCACTTGAGGCTGAGCGGGAAATCGCCGCGCAAGATTTACGTTCGCTTCACAACTCTTAACGCCTCACGAGACGATCTCATGCTCGAGAAGCTCGGCGATGGCTCGGGCATCCCGTCGAGCAAGCGTCGGCACCTCGTTCCACTCGCTCAATCCTCGAGTCTCGAGCATCCCGGAATGATCCGATCTCAAGCTTGCCATGCCCCTATCAAGACTGGCTCACGCGAGGCACGCAGGGTATGAGGCGGAGGTTCAAGATGATCAAACGATTCAAGAAAGCCGTCCTCATCACCGCCATTCTGGCCACTGGAGCTTCGCTGGCGCAGGCGCAAACCGCCGCGAGCGACATCAAGCTCGAGCTGTTCGCCGACCAACCGAGCGCCGAAAGCCAATCGCTCGCCGCGCTCGATATCACGTCCAGCGGTGGCAACCTGAGCAGCATCGAAGTGCCCAACGAAGCCAGCAAGGGCCGTTACCTTCGCATCAGCGTGACCACCACCAACGGCGTCCAGAGTTACCTGTACCGCGTGATCGCCGCAGCCAGCACGGGACGCGTGTTCGTGATCACGCCGGACAAGCACGCGATCGCGTTGAACACATTCCTGACCACCAGCGGCCTTGAAGTCGGTGCGGACAAGACCGTCAAGCTGGGCGCGGAAGCCAACTTCTCGAGCGATGCGGCGGTGACTGATGCCTCGGGGAACGCGCCAGCCGCGAGCACCGCACCCGCTGCGACGACGCCCGACAGCAGCACGGCGACGCCAGCGACAACCGCACCCGCCGATTCCAGCACGGCGACCGCGACGCCAGCCGCGACCCCGAGCGACTCGAGCGCTACGGCGACGCCAGCGACCGCTCCGGCTGACTCGAGCACTACCGCGCCGAGCAATTCCAGCACCGCGCCCGCGACCACCGCACCGGCGGACACCAGCGCGACGACCACCCCGGCAACACCGGCTGACTCGAGTGCCATGACGCCCAGCACGGC
>CAXTKV010000148.1:0-11642 GCA_964244895.1 uncultured Deinococcales bacterium | reverse complement strand
CCCAGCACGGCGGCACCCAGCACAACCGCGCCGAGCACCGCTGCTCCGAGCGACACCAGCACCACCCCAGCCACCGCCACGCCCAGCGCAACAATACCAGCCGCGACTGCCCCGGCTGACGCGAGCGCGCAGGAAAAACCATTGACCGAAGCGGTCAACGCGACCCTCGGCAACGTGCAATTGACCGTCCTGCCGACCGGAGCGACCGCGCCGCAATCGTCGAGCTCGAATTTCATCCTGGTTCCGGTCGCGGACGCCACGGAAGCCAAATCCAGCCTTCAGGGCAACGTCGTGACGCTGTCCTACGCGTCCAAGAGCAGCATTCAGGATGTCTCGAAGTTCTACGACGATCAGTTGAAAGCCCAGGGCTTCGCGCGCGACGACGCGAACGCCGCCAACGCCTCGAGCGCCGATCAGATGAGCAGCGTCTACAAGCGCGGCGATGCGACCGTGACCGTCACGATCAACGCCAAAGACGGCGCGTACACCGTGACCGTGGATCTGGGCAAGCTCGCCGGAAACTGAACACCGACGCGTTTTCCTGGAACGACCCCGCCAACGCGGGGTCGTTCAGTTGGGGTGCAAGCCGCTCGCGCAACCCTCGAACAACCACGCGTGGGCGCGCAAACGAGAACCAGGGTTGGTCTCGAGACACAGTAAAACCCTGCCGGAACCGGGCAACGGGGTTTTCAGCATCTCGATCGCCAGCGCCACGGGCCGCAAGTAATTCTGAGATTCTTGCGGCACGCCGCCCGTTTTATCGAACGCGATGGCGGTCGGAATGCCGACCAGCCGACCGAATTCGTCGATCGCGGTGCCGCCCGAAGATCCGCTCGAGAATTTCGCATCCGTCTTGATGAAGGCTCGCCCTGCGCCGCGCAAGTTCTCGCCAACGAAACCGGAGACCCGACCCGCCGTGTAGGTGATCGTCTCGCCGCCCACTTGCGGGTAGCCCAGCACGGCCAGGTCATCACCCAGGGTCAGTTCATCCGAATCGCCTAGTTCCAAAGCGTTCAGGCTGTCCGGCGCGACGGGCCGACCCACCGCGTCCATCACGATCATCAAGGCTGCCAGATCGTGCTTCAGATCAAGATGCGTGACCCGCGCCAAATACGCTGCCCTGGGCGCCTGATCGGGGCTCATCGTGGTTCGCACCTCGACCAGCGGCGCGATGCCCGCCGTTGCGCCCGCGACGACGTGGGCGTTCGTCACGATCAACCCCGTCCTCGAGATGACCGTGCCGGAACCCGACCCGTTGCCGCGCACGAAACGCAAACCGTCCACGGTGTAACCGTTCATGGCGAACGCGCCCTCCGGCAACGCCGCCAACGGCACGAGTTCCACGACCGCGCGCAGCGCGCGTTCCCGGTGCAGGCGTTCGATTCCCAACGCGACGGGCGCAAGCACGGCACACAACGCGAAGAACGCGGCCAAATAGCCTGTACGTCTCGAGATCACATACCCTCCCCAGGGTTTGTCCGCGACCCTGCTGCCCGAAGGTATAGCGCCGCGACTCTGACGTTATCATTACCGATTTGCTCGGGTTTCGTCCAGAGCGTCCTGCACGGGTTTGAATGTTCGCGCCAATCAGGATGCTCGAGAAAGACGACCAGATCACGGGTCGTCCCTCGAGAGCGGAATGCTCGAGAGCACCGTCCAGCACACGAGTTAAAATATACGTGCTGGACGGTGCTGCTGGAATCCTGAGCGATATTGTTAGTCGGTAGCACGTATCGTAATTGCATGTCGCGCGATAAACGCTGGCTCGAGATGTTGTTCCCATCCAACCCGGAACGCACTATTCCGTGGCCCGCGGTTGGCGAACGCGTCACGCTATTCCGCCCGGTCGGGCCGCTCGAGTTGCGTCTGATCGCAGATTCAGGCTGGCAAACGTTCCCTCCTCGCTTACCGGATCAGCCGATTTTTTATCCCGTGATGAACTTCGAGTACGCCGAGGAAATCGCACGCGACTGGAACGCGAAGCACGGCAACCGCGCTGGTTTCGTGACTCGCTTCGAGGTGGACGCTGCATTCGTGACCCGCTATCCGATCCAGATTGCTGGGAGCGAACGCGTGCATCAAGAATTGTGGGTTCCTGCTGATGAACTCGAGGCGTTCAACGCGCACATCATCGGTCGAATCGAGGTTATATCGTCCTACATCGGCGAGGGCCATACGGGACGAATTGATCCGATCACGAACCTCCCAGACGGTATTTCTAAAACTTGAGTCTTGAGAGCACCGTCCAGCACGCATTTGGAATACGCGTGCTGGACGGAGTTCCTGGAATCCTGGTTTACAAACGCCCAGCTTCGATGATGCTGGACAGGAACGCTTTGGTGCGCTCCTCCTGTGGGTTCCCGAAGATCTGCTCGGGCGGCCCTTCCTCGTGGACGACGCCGTTGTACAAAAAGCATACCTTCGAGGAGACTTCCTTGGCGAAGCCCATCTCGTGGGTGGCCAGCAGCATCGTCATGCCTTCTTTGGCCAGGTCGCGCACGATGTTCAGGACTTCACTTACCAGTTCCGGGTCGAGCGCGGAGGTGATCTCGTCCAGCAGCATCACGCGAGGTTCCATCGCTAGGGCGCGCACGATGGCGACGCGTTGCTGCTGACCACCGGAGAGCTGATCCGGGAAGGCTCTGGCTTTGTGATCCAGCCCGATGCGTTTCAAGAGCGGCAGAGCCCTGGTTTCGGCTTCGTCCTTGGAGAACCCCAGCACCTGAATCGGCGCGAGCGTGATGTTGTCCAGCACGCTCATGTGCGGAAACAAATTGAAGCTCTGAAAGACGATCCCGACATCGCGCCTGAGCGCGTTCAGGTCCACACCGGGGCCGGTCACGCGGTCGCCGTCAATCCGGATCTCGCCTTCGGTGATGTTTTCCAGGCCGTTGATGCAGCGCAACATCGTGCTTTTGCCGCAGCCGGAGGGCCCGATCAGGCACACGACCTGGTGTTCTTCGACGTTCAGGTTGATCCCTTTGAGGATCTCGACGTGACCGTAGCGTTTGTGAACATCGTTGATCTCGAGAAATGGCATTGTTTTCGCGTCCTCAAAAGTGCTCGAGCAGGATTCCGGCGTGCTGCACAGCCTTCGATTTATGCGTCCGGGACGGTGTTCGCTAATTCCTGGTTCTGCGCTGCTCGCGCTCGAGCAAGCGATCCACCCATCTGGCCTGCGGGATCGTGATGATCACGAACAAGAACGCGACGGTCGCCACGGAAGACAGGTTAAACCGGTTGCTGGCGATGATTTTGGCCTGATTAAAAGCGTCTATCGTGCCGATCACGTTGACCAGCGCGGTGTCTTTTTGAAGGCCGATGAAGTCGTTTAACAACGGCGGGATGATCCGCCGCACGGCTTGCGGCACGATCACAAAGCGCATGGTTTGCCCAAACGACAGCCCGAGGGATCGCGCCGCGGAAAACTGGCTGGGGTGGATGCTCTCGATGCCCGCGCGGTAGACCTCCGCGACGTACGCGCCGTACGTCAGCGTCAGCGCCAGGATCGCGGCCCAGTTCGGGGACAGATCCTTGACGAGCGGCAAGCCCGTCAACGGCAGGCCGAACCCGACCAGGTAAATCGTGATGATCGATGGCAGGCCGCGAAAAATGTCGGTGTAGGCGGTCGCCAGGAAACGGATCGGTTGTCCGGCCTGACCCGGAATCAGGCGCGCCACGGCCACGATCAGACCCCAGATCAGGATGAAGACTTCCGCCACGCAGAAGATGAAGACGTTCGTCAAGAAAGCTTGCGCTACCAGCGAGAACGATCCAAAAATAATGTCCAGCCGAAAAAACGTCTTGCCGACTGCCACGTCGTTCAGCACCACGAACAGCCCCAGTCCGAAGACGATCAGCGCCGCGAAAGCGTAGCCGAGCGCGAACCAGGACGATGATCTCGAGGCGGCGTTCTTGACGCGCGCTTCGATCAGGTCATTCGCGGCCAAAGCAGCCCTGGATTGCTGGGCTTGTGCGATGCCTCGAAAAGCGGGCACGAGCAACCCGAGCGGCACGAGCGCGATTAGCAGCAACAGCGCATCAATCGCGCGGTACGGCCCAGCGAGGGACAGCACGACCATCGGCGGGTTGTCGGACGCGGGTTGTCCGGCCACGGAAATTGCGCCCCGGATGGCGGCGATGGTGAACCAGGCGAAGCCGATCACCAGCAGGCTGACCAGCACGGCCACCAGCCCCAGTCCGGTCGCGTCCGAGGGCACGGATGGCGCGCGAGGTCGCCTTTCGGGTTTCTTCTCGAGGTTGCTGGCCTTGTTCACTCGAGCGTCCTCGGTTCCGGGATTCGATACGCTTCGAGCTGTGAACTACGAGGATTCATAGCTCACAGCTCGAGAAGAACGGCGGATTTAAGGCTTGAAGACCGCGATCTTGGTCGGGTCCATGCCGAAGTACTGGGCGGTCAGTTTGCTGAGCGTGCCGTCCTTGATCAGCGCGGAGATGATCTGGTTGATGGTCTTGGAGTTGGTTGAACCTTTCGGGAAGAGCGCGCCGTAGGTCTCGCCGGTCTTGTACTGGCCGACCACCGTGAATTTGCCTTCAGAAATCTTGGCCTGACCCAAGACGATGGCGGTGTCCGTCATGGCGGCATCGATCTGTCCGGCCTGAAGCGCGGTGAACATGCTGGGCGTGTCCGGGAAGACTTTCGCGCCCTTGGCCTTGAGGGTTTTCTCGACGAAATCGGCGCCGGTCGTGCCCTGTTGCACGCCGAGCTTGGCGGTCTTGATGGTGGTCGCGTCTATTTTTGCGCCTTTTTTAACCAGGATGCCGATGTCGCTGGCGAAGTACGGGGTGCTGAAATCCACGACTTTCTTGCGCTCGTCGGTGATCGAAATCTGCGAGAGCGCCAGGTCGAAGTTCTTGGTCTGTCCGGCCACCAGCGCATCCCAGGCGACGTTCTTGACGACGACCTTGTCCAGGCCAGCGCGGTAGGCGATGTTGGCGGCGAAGCAGTATTCCAGGCCGTCCTTGATGGTTTCCGGCGTGTCACCGTTGTAAAAAATTGGGGCGGGCAGGTTGACTTCGACGGTCAACTGTCCGGCCACGGCGGGCTTGAAGGCCATCTCGCCCTTCTTGCCAACCACGTCACAATTGCCCATCTTCATCATGCTCTGGGCGGCGGAACCCGAAATGCCGACGGCGGCAGCGGCGAGGCCACCCAAGATTGCGGCAGCGATCAATCGTTTTTGCATACCTGACCTCCTGGTCATCAAAACTTCGGCCAGAATACAAATTAGGGACACGTCAAGCAAGAGAGCGATGCTTCACGTTCGGCTCGGCTGTCAACGGATCGTCTCGAGCGAATCGGGTAAATCGCTCGAGGAACCGCGCTGGGCAGCTCGTTTGCCCTCGAAGGCGAGCTCTCGAGGAAGGTCGCTCGGGAACAAACACCGTCCAGCACGCGAATCAGGGAATGCGTACCGGACGGTGTTTTGATCAAGAACGCGCGTATTTGAGGGCTTCCATCAACTCTTCGACGATCTCGAGGTCATCGCCGCGCTGGGCTGCGGTGGTCACGTGCGCCTCGAGATGCCCGCGCAGCACGACCTCAGAGATACCATCCAACGCGCCCTGCACGGCTTTGATCTGGCGCAACACGTCCATGCAGTACACGTGCGGATCCTCCATCATGCGCTGAATGCTTTCCAGGTGTCCCTTGGCGATGGCCAATCGGCGCGATGCTCGGCGGCGCGGTTCTTCGGGCATGCACAGGTGCTGGCTGTTGACGGGTTCGGTAGCGGTCGGAGTTTTTGTTTTCATTTCCAGCCCCTGAGCCACGATTGGTACTGCCTGATTTCCCTCGATTGGGCGTCTATCACAGCTCGCGCGAACGATTTCAGTTCCGGCCTGAGGGCTTTCTTGAGCGCCATCTCGCCCATGTTTACGGCGCTCTGGTGGTGCGGGATCATGCTCTCCAGGAAGCGTTTGTCGGCGTCAGCACCCATGTCCATGCCCGCCATGCCGCCCAGAGCGGCTTTCAGCATCGGTTGCATGTCCTGGCGCATCAGCTTCATCTGGGTTTTGTCCGGCGTCGCGGCGTACCAGGTTTTCAACCAGGTTTTGAGCTGGTTTATCTCGCGCGATTGGTTGGTCACGATGTCCTGGGCAGCTTTCTTGACGCGCACGTCCTGGCCGTCTTTGAGGACGCTCCTGGCCATCTCGAGCGCACCGGTGTGGTGTTCGATCATCTGGGACATCCAGTACATGTCGAAGGTCTTTCCGGACGCGCTCTGAAGGGCGCTCATGGATGCTGAACCCATGCTGTGATCCATCTGCGCGCTCGCGCCCAGACTGAGCGCGAGCGACGCGGCGAGACCGACGATCCAGCGCATCAGGTCGCCGCGACCTGCGCGCCGTAGCCTTCCTCGGCGACCGCCGCGATCAGGGCGTTTGGCTCGAGGTTTTCGCCTTCGATGACCGCTTTGCCGCGTTCCAGGTCGACACTGACGGTCTCGACACCACTGATACTTTGAAGCGCGCCCTCGACGGCGGCTTTGCAGTGCTTGCAGGTCATTCCGGTGACGTTCAATTCGATGCTCACGCGTTCCTCCTATCCCCCATTGGGGGTATGAGCCAAATATAGGCCTGGAGGAATCCAGCGGTCAAGTCGTTGGGCATACCGGGCTCGGATTTCAAAACGCCGCGAATACCGTCTCAGACGTATATAGTTTGCAAAAATCGCGTTTTTTTCATCCAGGACGACGTTTTTGTTCTGTATCACCTCAGAATTGCGCGCATTTTCCGTTTCATACGAGATCAATCTTCTCGAGAACCTGAGATCGCGATCACTTTCGTGTCTCCCCTGCGACTTGACCAACCCGCCTCGAGAACCTAAACTTGGGTCAATCCCCCTGGGGGGATTAGCGAGGTAAACCGTGCAAAAAACCATCGAACTCGGTGTCGGCGGCATGACTTGCGCAGCCTGCGTCGGTCGCGTCGAACGCGGTCTGAAGCGCGTAGATGGCGTTGCGGACGCCTCCGTCAACCTGGTCACCGAACGCGCCACGGTCAGGTTCGACCCGGATCGGACGAACGCCGCAGCCCTGCTCGACAAGGTCAGGGACGTGGGATACGAACCTCGGACGGCCACGCTCGAGTTCGGTGTGACGGACATGACCTGCGCCAACTGTGTCAACCGCGTCGAGAACGCCCTGAAAAAGCTGGACGGCGTGCTGGACGCGTCCGTCAACCTGGCCACGGAACGCGCCACCGTCAGGTTCGTTCCGGCGCAGACGATGCCGTCAGAACTCAAGCAGGCCGTTCGGGACGCCGGTTACGGCATTCTCGAGGCTCGAGGGGATCAGGGGCGTACCGATCTGGAACGCGAAGCCAGAGCGCGCGAAATCCAGAATCAGAAGCGCGCGCTGACCATCGCCGCGATGTTCTCTGTGCCGCTTTTCGCGATCGCCATGCTGCCGATGATCTGGACGCCCGCGATGGAACTCCAGATGCGGCTCGCGCCGGTGGCGGTCTGGAACTGGATCATGCTGGCGCTGGCCGCACCCGTGCAGTTCGGCCCCGGATGGCGGTTCTTGCGCTCGGGTTGGAAGGCGCTGGTATCGGGTTCGCCGGACATGAACAGTCTGGTCGCGATCGGCACGGGAGCCGCGTTTCTGTACAGCCTGACTGCGACCGCGGCGCCGCAGATCTTTCCGTCCGGCACGGCGCACACGTACTTCGAGGCCGCCGCCGTGGTGATCACGCTGGTGCTGCTGGGCAAGTACCTGGAAGCCATCGCCAAGGGCCGCACCAGCCAGGCCATGAAGGCGCTGATGGCGCTGCAACCGAAAACCGCGCGGATCGTGCGGGGCGCACGAGAACTCGAGATCGGGCTCGAGGATGTCGCGCTCGGCGATATCCTGATCGTTCGTCCCGGCGAGCGCGTGCCCGTGGATGGCCTGATCGCGTCCGGCGGAAGCTTCGTGGACGAATCCATGCTGACGGGCGAACCGATTCCGGTCTCCAAAACGGAGGGTGCCCGAGTCGTCGGCGGCAGCCTGAACCAGACGGGCGCGTTCACCATGCGCGCCACGGCCATCGGTGCGGACACGGTGCTGGAACGGATCGTCAAGCTGGTAGAGGACGCGCAGTCCAGCAAACCGCCGATTCAGGGACTGGCGGATCGGGTGGTGGCGGTCTTCACGCCGGTCGTGCTGGTGATCGCGCTGGTGACGTTCCTGGCGTGGTTGGTCGCGGGTGGACCGGACGCCCTACCGAACGCGCTGGTTCACGCCGTGGCGGTGCTGGTGATCGCCTGCCCGTGCGCGATGGGTCTGGCGACCCCAACCTCGATCATGGTCGGTACGGGCAAGGCCGCGCAGTTGGGCGTGCTGTTCCGTCGCGGCGACGCGCTGGAAGCCCTCTCCAACGCGCGGGTCGTGGCGTTCGACAAGACGGGAACGCTCACCAAAGGCAAGCCGGAAATGACCGATTTTGTCGCACTGGACGGCTTAGAGGATCAAACGCTGCGGTTGGTGGCGAGCCTGGAACGCAGCAGCGAACATCCGGTCGGGCGCGCCATCGTGCGTGCCGCGCAGGCTCGAGGGATCGCGTTTTCTGCTGTGACCGATTTCGAGGCCGTGCCGGGCTTCGGCGTGGTGGGTCGCGTGGACGGGAAACTCGTGCAGGTCGGTGCAGCGCGGTACATGGATCGGATCGGACTCGAGATGAGCGCACTCTCGATCGAGGCCGAACGGTTTTTGAGGGACGGCAAAACCATCCTGTTCACCGCCGTGGACGGGCTGGTCGTCGCGGTCGCGGCGGTCTCGGACACGCTGCGGGACGGCAGCTTCGAGACGGTTCGGGCATTGAAAAAGAATGGGTTGCGAACCGCGATGGTCACGGGCGATGGCCGGGCCGCCGCGCACGCCATCGCGGCAGCGCTCGGGCTCGAGACGGTGCTGGCCGAAGTCCTGCCGGACGGCAAGGCTGACGCCGTCAAGACCCTTCAAGCCGATGGCGAGCGGGTCGCGTTCGTCGGGGACGGCATCAACGACGCGCCCGCGCTGGCGCAGGCGGATGTCGGCATCGCCATCGGGACGGGTACGGACGTGGCCATCGAAACCGCCGATGTGATCCTGGTGTCCGGCGATCCGCGCGGCGTGCCGAACGCGATCGCGCTCTCAAAAGCCGTGATGGGCAACATCCGGCTGAATTTGTTCTGGGCCTTCGCGTACAACACGGTGCTGATTCCGGTCGCGGCGGGCGCGTTGACGCCGTGGACGGGCTGGTCGCTCAATCCGGTGCTGGCGGGCGCGGCGATGGGCTTATCCAGCGTGTTCGTGCTCTCGAACGCGCTGCGCTTGCGATCGTTCCGAGCGCCGTTGAGTCTGAACTCTGCTCCCCAGAGGCTCGAGAAGGCTCGCGCCTGAAGAGCACCGTCCAGGACGCAATTTAACAGTGTCGTCCTGGACGGTGTTTCCTGAATAACGCTCGCAAAAACACCGTCCCGGACGTGAAGGGCGATGGCTGACCCGCGCCGCCCGAACGGCTTCCGGGTCAACCTGTCCTCTCTCGAGAAACCGCGAACCCGCACGGGAACGCGAACCAACGGGCGTCAAGGCGACGAATCTCAAGGTCCGATGAAGCCCGCCCCACGACTCCATGACAATCCGATGACGCGACCCTGGAACCATGCGCCCAGGAGGAAACACCATGAAGAAACTGATCATTGCAAGTGCAGCACTCGTGCTGGGCGTCGTCGCTGCCCAGGATGGAAAGACGATCACGGGCTCGGGCGCGAGCTTCCCCTTCCCGCTGTACTCGGAGATGTTCAAGACCTACGCCGATGTCAAGGGCGTGCAGGTCAACTACCAGTCGAAGGGCTCGGGCGGCGGGCAGACCGACATCCTGGGTCGCGTCGTGGATTTCGCGGGTTCGGACGCGTACCTGAACGATGAACGCCTGAAGTCCGCTCCGGGCGAACTGCTGCACGTCCCGATGGCGCTCGGCGCGGTCGTGCCGACCTACAACCTGCCGGGCGTGGATGCCAAGCTCAAATTCACCGGTCAGGTGCTGGCCGACATCTACCTGGGCAAGATCAAAAGCTGGAACGACAAGGCGCTGGTGGACTTGAACAAGAACGCCAAGCTGCCCAGCTTGCCGATCACGGTCGTCTACCGCTCCGACGGTTCGGGTACGACCTCGATCTGGGTTGACTTCCTGGCCAAAGCCTCCAACGACTGGGCCACGAACGTCTCCAAGGGCCCGCAGACGAGCGTCAAATGGCCCGTCGGCGTCGGCGGCCCGCAGAACGCTGGCGTGGCGGGACTGGTCAAGCAGACGCCCGGCAGCCTCGGTTACGTCGAAACGATCTACGCCAAGGCCAACAACCTGCCTTACGGCCTGGTCAGGAACGGCAGCGGCAAGTACGTGGACGGCGGCGACCTCAAGGAAATCGCCACGGCCTCCGACGCCAAGCCGCTCCCGGCGGACACGCGCCTCGCCATCGCGGGCAGCGATATCGGCTACCCGATTTCGGGCTTCACCTGGATTCTGGTCTACAAGGACCAGAAGTACGGCAGCCGCACCGAAGCTCAGGCCAAGGCCCTCAAGGACTTGCTCGAGTGGATGCTCTCCGACGGTCAGAAGATCAACGAGAAGCTCGGTTACGGCCAGATCGACGGTTCGGCCCTGACCAAGGCGCGCGGCATCGTCAAATCCATCAACTTCGGCGGCAAGGCGCTCTAAGCCGAGACTCGCACGTTTCCAGGCTCGAACCCCGTCGCGGGTTCGAGCCTGATTTTTTGAGCCCTACCGTCTGGCACGGTTCTGTTGACCCTCGGGGAACACCGTGCTGGATGGTGTTCTTTAAGGGTTACCAGGCTGCGACCCCGCGAGTCCGCGCTCGAGTCATGGCCTGAGGTCAGGGATCATCAGCAAAGCTGACAGTTTCTTGACACAAGCTCGAGAAGCTAGGGCAAACCCCGGAGGATGTCGTGACCGACATGACCGCACCACCCCTGAAACCGCGCTCAAGAAGCCTCAGTTCTGCCGCCGACAACAGCTTTAAATGGATTATCGTCGGCCTCTCGAGCCTGGTGCTGATCACAGCGGGCTTTTACTGCGTGGTGCTGTTCCTGGGTGGCCTACCCGCTTTCGCCAAGCAGGGCTTCAGCTTTTTGTTCGGGCTGGACTGGAATCCGGGCACGGAAACCTATCAGGCCTTTCCGTTCATCGCGGGTACGTTCTTCACGGCCTTCGGCGCGCTGGTCGTGGCCGTCCCGTTGGCGCTCGCATCGGCCCTGTTCGTGAGCGAATACGCGCCTTCCTGGTTGGCCAACCCGGTCGGCTACCTGGTGGAATTGCTGGCCGCGATTCCGAGCGTGGTCTACGGTTTGTGGGGCATCTTCGTGATGATCCCGGTCGTTCGCAGCTTCCAGGTCTGGTTCGTGCAGACCACGGGCGTGCAGTGGGCTCCGACCGGCATCGGTTTGCTCTCCGCGATTCTGGTGCTGGCGGTGATGGTGATCCCATTTATCGCCGCGATCAGCCGCGATGTGATTCGATTGGTACCCAACGATCAGCGCGAGGCTGCTTACGCGTTGGGCGCGACCAAATGGGAGGTCATCCGCTACGGCATCCTGCCTTACGCCCGCGCGGGCATCCTGGGCGGTGTGATCCTGGGC
>CAXTKV010000147.1:0-13563 GCA_964244895.1 uncultured Deinococcales bacterium | reverse complement strand
CCGCCGATCCGCACGCCGCCACCGAAGGAAATCACGAGCGGCAGTTTACCCGACTGGAGGCCGCTTGAGGACTCCGCCGGAAAGTTTCGAGGGGACGGGCGCAACGATTCGAGCTGGCGGTCGCTCGAAGTGGTCACACAAAGAACACCGTCCAGCACGCATGGTTAAATACGCTTGCCGGACGGTTCTGCTGAATCTGGGCTATTCGGGCTTGCTCGAGGGCGCGCTGGCTTTCGGCTCGGGTGGGCTTGCCGCTTTGGACTCGCTGCTGGCGGGTGCGGTATCGCTCGAAGCGGCAGCTTTCGGTTCGGGCGAGGCGGCTTTCGGGGTGTCCGTTTCTGGTTTGGCGGCGCTGTTCCCGCTCGAGCCTCTGGAGTCGGTCTTGTAGAAGCCGCTACCCTTGAAGACGATCCCGGTGGCCTGAATCACGCGGGACACGGGTTCGCCCGTGGTCGGGTTGTGCGTCAGAGGCGCTTCGGTCATGCGTTGTTCGACCTCGAAGACCTCTCCGGATTCCAGACCGCGATAAACGTAGGTTGGCATTTGAAATCCTCCTGATCTCATGGGCTGATCCGAAGGCATTGTATGGACGCGCCGCACGGCACGCAAGTCTCGGAGTTGTAAGTTTTCCATAAGTAACGCATTGCTACCGTTTCAATAAGCGCATTCGTGCCGTTTCAGGGGGATGATGTGGGGGGTTTTGAAACGTTGGGGCAGGACGCATTGAGCCTCTTAAATGAATCGCTCGAGGCCGATCGAGGCGAAAGAACGTCCCACGGGCCGCTTTTGCGGTTCGCCCCCGTCGAACTCGAGGAGCTGCTCGAGCTGGTGACGCGTTCCGCCGCCGCGATGGTCGGCACGCCGAACGCCTACTTGTACTTTCAGTCTGAGGATGGAGCCGCGCTCGAGGCGCGGTTCTGCTCGGGCAGCTTCTCGGGGCTCGAGGGTTATCGGCTCCGCGCCGGAGAGGGCGTCGGCGGGCGCGTCTGGCAATCGGGCGAAACGCTACTGATTGAAAATTACGACGCCTGGGAAGGCCGCGCGGTGGGCTACCCGCACGGTGTGGTGCGGGTCAGCCTGGGCGTGCCGCTCAGACGCGGCGAACAGGTCGTGGGCGTGATCGGCTTGGGTCTGAACGATCCTGTACGGTGCTTCACCCCGGACGATATCGACCGGTTGGAACGATTCGCGGCGCTGGCCTCGATCACCCTCGAACACGCCCAGCTCCGGGCCGAAGCGCAGGCCGAATTGCTCGAGCGCCAACGCGTCGAACACGAATTGCGCGAAAGCCAGAAGCGCTATCGGGACGTGGTCGAGTCCGTCAAGGAAACCCTGTTTCAGACGGACACCGAGGGGCGATTGGTGTTCTTGAACCAGAACTGGACGACCATCACCGGTCACACCGTGGATGACTCGCTCGGGCGTCGATTGGTGGATTTCTTGCACCTCGACGACCGCGAGGCCTGCCTGGAATCTTGGGCCGAACTGCTGGCCGGGCGCGTGCCGGACGTTCACGCCACCCCGCGTTACACCCGAAAGGACGACAGCCTCGGCTGGCTGGACCTGGACACCTGGGCGCGTCGCGACGACACTGGGCGGGTCGTCGGGCTGGCCGGGACGCTGCTGGATCGCACGGTGGAACTCGAGATGCAGCGCGCCCTGGCGCGCAGCGAAGTCCAGGCCAGAACCATCATCGATACCGTCGATGCCGTGCTGTGGGAAGCCGAAGCCGCCACGGGACGAAACCTTTACAACAGCCCGCAGGTCGAGCGCCTGCTCGGGTATCCCGTCAAGGACTGGCTGGAACACGAGAACTTCTGGGCCGATCACGTCCATCCCGACGACCGCGAGGCTGCATCCAGGGCCTGGGCGGACGCGCTGCTGGAGCGTCGCGGCGTCCGAAGCGAGTACCGCATGATCGCCAGGGACGGGCGCACGGTCTGGTTTCGCGACGTGTCGTCTTTCGTTTCCGAACCCGGTCAACAGGACCGCTTTCGCGGCGTGATGCTGGACATCACCGAAGAAAAACGGGCGGCCATCGCCCTGGAAAACGACCGGCTGGCCTACAAGAACCTGATCGAATCCGTCAAGGGCGTCTTCTGGGAGGCCGTAGCCGGACAGGCGGGTTACACCTTCCTCAGCCCGCAGGTCGAAGCCCTGCGCGGGTACCCGCCGCAAACCTGGCTCGAGAACCCGCACTTGTGGGAAAGCCGTCTGCACCCCGAAGACCGCCAACGCGTCCTGGATCTGGCCACCCACTGGGACAAACAGGGCGATGGCTGGCAAGTCGATTACCGCATCCTGGCCGCCGACGGGCAGACCGTCTGGGTGCGCGACGTGGTCACGGTCGTGCGCGAACCCGGATCGGCACCGATTCTGCGCGGCGTGCAGACCGACATCACCAGCCAGCGCAACGCCCAGGCGCTCGAGCGGGATCGGAGCGGGGCGCTCGAGATGATTGCGCGCGACGAATTGCTCGAGGTCGTGCTGGCAGCGCTCTGCGCCATGCTCGAGCGCCAGTTTCCCGGTGGGTTCGCTGGGATCAGCGTCCAGGACGGCGATCACCTGCGCCTTCTGGCCTCTTTTGGTGCGCCTGATGGCGTTCGGGACGTGTTCGACCCGCAGCGACTCGATCCGATCCTGGGCGCATCCGGTCTCGAGCGGCTGCTCTCGGAACCCACCGTGATCAAAGACCTGTTCCAGAATCAGCCCCTCAACCTGGCCGATCTGACCGCCAGACTCGGGATGCGGGCCGTCTGGACGAACCCGGTCAAAACATCCTCGGGCGACGCGCTCGGGCTGGTCAGCCTGTGCTTCACTCAGCCGCGCGCGCCCAAACCCTCAGAGACCGAAGCCCTGAAGCTGGTCGCGCAACTGGCGGCCATCGCCATCGAACGCGATCACATGATGGCCCGCTTGACCCACCAGGCCAATTACGATGCGCTGACCGGGTTGCCCAACCGCGTGCAGTTCGAGCGCTGGCTCGAACGGGCGCTCTCGAATGCGCGCCGGGGGACGGTCGCGGTCGGCGTGATGTTCCTCGATCTGGACGGCTTCAAGCACTACAACGATTCCTTCGGTCACGCCTTCGGCGATGCGCTCTTGAAGCGCGTTGCGGAACGCCTGAACGGCGAATCCGGCCTGGCGGGGATGGTCGCCCGCTTCGGTGGGGACGAATTCGCCGCCGTGTTCGAGCTGCGAAGCCCTGAGGAGATCCTGGCTCGGGCGCACGCCCTTTTAGAGACGCTGCGCGAACCCCTCGTGCTGGACGGACACGAGTTTTTCGTCTCGGCCAGCGCGGGCTTGGCGATCCACCCGGATGCCGGACTGGATGCCACCGCGCTGCAATCGAACGCCGATGCTGCGCTCTATCACGTCAAGCTGCGCGGCAAGAACGGCGTTCAGCTTTTCACCTCGTCCATGAAAGGCATGGCCGCCGAACGCCTGGAACTCGAGGGCGCATTGCGGCGCGCAATCGAACGAGAGGAATTCGAGGTTCACTACCAGCCGCAACTGGACGCCACGGGTCGCACCGTGGCGCTCGAGGCGCTGCTGCGCTGGAACCGTCCCGGCGTCACCCAGATCAGCCCGACGATTTTCATTCCGGTCGCCGAAGAATCCGGATTGATCGTGCCGATCGATATTTGGGTGCTGAACGAAGCCTGCCGTCAGACCGCCGCCTGGCGGCGCGCGGGTTTCGAGATCGTGCCGTGCGCGGTCAACATCACCGCCCTTCACATCATCCGCCCGGACTTCCTGGAATCCGTGACCGACGCGCTCGAGCGCCACGGCCTGGAAGCCCGCTACCTGGAACTGGAGCTGACCGAAGGCGTTTTCACCCGCGATTTCGATCTGGTCGCGGAACGCATTCGGGCCCTGCACGGGCTGGGCGTGCGGGTCGCAATCGACGACTTCGGCACGGGGTATTCGTCGTTGTCGTACCTCAAGAATTTGCCGGTGGACGTGTTGAAAGTTGACCGTTCGTTCATTCGCGAACTTCAGCAAGGCCCGAGCGAGCGCTCGCTGGTTCCGGCCATCGTGACCATCGCCCACCAGTTGCAGCTCGAGGTCGTGGCCGAAGGTGTCGAATCCGAGTTCCAGGCTGAAATATTGCGCTCGCTCGGTTGCGACCGCCTACAGGGGCATTTGTTCGGATTTCCGTGTTCGGGCCGAGAGGTGCAGTCCTTCCTGCACCCTGCGGTGAGCGGATCGAATCGGAATCTGGAATTGCAGCCGTAAGCGATCGGGGCCGAGAAGAGACAGCGTGCCGGACAGCGTTCTTCAGAGTGCGTTCATCACGTGCTGGACGGTGTTTCCAAGAATCGCAGCGAAAGGTTGACGGCTCGCGGTTTCTCGCTCGAGACATTCACCGGCCCGAAATCGAACACCAATTCTTCGCGCCGGAACGACTAGAATCCGCAGCATGGAACTCGTCACGCTCGAGGCGCGCGGACGCATCGCCGTACTCAGATTGAACCGCCCAGAAGTCAAGAACGCGCTCTCGCCGGAATTGATCGCGGCCCTGAGCGACCGCCTGGACGAACTCGAAGGTCGTCAGGACGTTCGCGCCGTCGTGCTGACCGGCCAGGGTGATGTCTTCTGCAGCGGTGCTGACCTGGACAACTTGCGCGCCATGCGCGACGCCTCGAGCGAGGCGATCAAGGCGGACTCCGCGCGGCTGGCGCAGTTGTTCTTGCGGCTTTACACCTACCCGAAACCCGTGATCGCCGCCGTCGAGGGCGCGGCCATCGCTGGCGGAGCGGGACTGGCGACGGCCTGCGATCTGTGCGTGATCGGCCAGAGCGCCCGGATCGGCTACACCGAGGTTCGGCTCGGCTTCGTGGCCGCGATGGTCGGCGTGATCCTGGCGCGCTGCGTCGGTGAAAAACACGCCCGAGAATTGCTCTTGACGGGCAAGTTGATCGATGCCGCACAGGCGCACCGCATCGGACTGGTCAACCGGATTGCGCCGGACGGAACCGCCTGTGACGCGGCGGTCGCCCTGGCGCTCGAGATCGCGCAGAACCCACCGACCGCCCTGAGCGCCACCAAAGAACTGATCGCCAGCCTGCCCGGTATGGGCTTAGAAGAATCCATGCGTTACGCGGTCGGTCTGAACGCCTGGGTGCGCACCACCGACGACCTCAAAGAAGGTGTCGCGGCCTTCCTCGAGAAGCGCGATCCGAGCTGGAGAGGCGAGCGCGACGTGCGCTTCTCGCGGGAACAGCCTCGCGGCGCACTGGTGCAATCCGGTGACGAAAAAACCGTCCAGGACGAAATAAAGTGAGTCTCGCGAGACTCCGACCCGAAGCGCGAGGATTCTCGTGCTTCAGGCTCAATCTCGATTTTTGCGAGACATCTCGCGTCTTCAAAAATAAATCAGCGCGTCTGGAACGATCCTCGCTCGAGCCGGAAACTACCGACCGAAACGCCCGGAAGAAATAAAATCCGGCTCTCGGCTGGCCAGGAAGCGCACCGCCACCAGGCCGAACAAAAACCCGCCGATGTGCGCCCAGAGCGCCACGCCAGCCTGACCGCTGGAAAGCTGAACGAACTGAATCAGCGCCCAGTACGGCAAGTACAGGTAGGCCGGAATGAAAAACCGGAACAGCGGAAAGATGATCGTGTAAATCTGCGATGACGGATAGAGCGTTAAATACGCGCCCAGCACCGCACCGATGGCTCCAGACGCGCCCAGCATCGCGCCGGACGGATTGCCCGCCAGGAAACCACCGAGCGCCGCCTGCGTCAGGGCCGCGACCACGCCACCGACCAGGTAAAAGCCCAGGAAGCGCCCGTGACCCAACCGATCTTCGACGTTGTCCCCGAAGATCCACAAGAACAACATGTTGCCCGCGATGTGCTCCAGCCCACCGTGCATGAACATCGAAACGAAGATGTCCCGCACAGCATCCAAAGGATTTTGCAGCAACGTCGAGGGTTTGAACGCCCACTCCTGAATGAACGCATTCACGCGCGGCCCATCGAAAGACAACCAGTTGCCATCCAAGAGCGCCATGTACGCGTACACGGCCAGGTTCACGACGATGATCGTACGCGTCACCCACGGGATCGTGGACGATTTGATGGTGTCGTAAATCGGGATCACGCCGTGAGATTACTGTGATGTCATGAGTGTTTCAGGGACACCGTGCAGGACGGTGTCCCTGGAGCTCGAGAATTCACGTCCTGGACGGTGTTCTGGGTTGTAGAAAAATTTGACGCCTTCCCTCGAATGCGAGCGGAAGGCGTCTGGGTTGAAAAATTGGAACGAGGAATGGATCAGCCGCCGACCGGACCAATCAATCCTCCGGGATCGGCCATTGCCACGCTTGCACCAACAGCAATGAGGGCGATCACAACCTTCCACCACATGGGTTTGATACGCTGGAACATGTTTCACCTCCCGTTCGCAAATCTGGTGCAAGCCTAGAGATCGGTCGCTGATGCTCCATTCGGTCAAGTTCCTCACGCGTTGCCAGGATCGGGTCGTCCGTGAATAAACCCTTGTCAAACGCAATTCAGACCAACAACGCGATTCTCGAGCGCGTGCTCTGCGGGGATTCAGCGGGCGCTTGGGCGTACTTTGAGTCGCTCGAGTCCCCGAGTGCGCAGGACGACGGTTGGGCGGGGCTTTGCCTGCTGAATCTGGGGCGCACCGCCGAAGCCCTGGCCTGGCTGGTGCGCGCCCGAGCGCGCGGCTTTGAAGACGCGGGTGCGAATCTGGTCACGGCTTACCGATTGCTAGGACAGATCAACCGCGCCGAGGGCGTGCTGGAATCGCTCGACAAGACGAAGCTCTCAAGCTTTGGGCTGGCACTGGCAGAGCGTGAGAGTGGGGCGCTGCACTTCACGGCGGGTCGCTTGCGCGATGCGGCGGACGCCCTCGAGAACGCTTGGACGCTAGCGCTCGGCGATCCGGTCGGGTCGCGCGTGCTGGCCTGGTTTGCCAGTTCGCTCGGGTTGGTGCTCGCGCAACTCGGACGCGATGCCCGAGCCACCGAAATGCTCGCCCGAGCCCTGGATGGCGTTTCAGGTGACCCATCGCGGCTTCTGGTGATGCAGGCCGTCTGCGCGGGGTACGCCGGGCGTTTCAAAGAGGCCGAAGAATCGCTCGAGCGCGCGACTGGATCGGCGGGAAGCGTGCCAATTCTGCGGTACGTGGCGGGCGTGGTGGCGCGTCTGCGCGGCCTGAGCGAAGATGCCGCCTCGCATCACCTCGAGGGTGTGGCTCTGGCGCGCGCAGCTGGCGATGCACACACGGAATTCTTTTCCAGCCTGCAACTGGCCGCGATCGCCACGGCGGACGATGCCTTCGCGCTGGCCAGGGCGCACCTGTCGCGAGCTCGGGTGCTGGCGGATGATCGGCGCACGCACGCGCACCTGGCCTTGCGCCACGGGGCGCTGCTGGTGCGCTTGCGCGAGCAGGGTGCGCTGGTGGCGCTCGAATCGGCCCTGGAGGGTTTCGAGTCGCTCGAGCTCGAGCGCGAGATCGGTCTGACGCAGCTGCACCTGGCCGAAGCGCTGCTGCGCGATGGGCGCACCGGCGATGCCCGTTTGCGGTTGGCGCGCGCGGTCGATGCGCGTTTCGCGTTGGGCAACGCGACGGTCTTCGTGGCGGAATTGCGCGTACTTCCGGCGGTGCTCGAACACCTGTCGTTGACGGCTCGCTCGGGCGATTACCTGGGGGCGCTCCTGGACGATTACCGCACCTTCGATGGCCGCGGCGCGGCTCAGGTCAGCCTGACCACGCTGGGTGGCTACGGGCTATCCGTCGATGGCAAGCCCGTTCGGGTCAACACGGGTCTGGCGCGCACCGTCGAGACGCTGGCGTACTTGCTCGATCGCGGTGAGGCCACGCTCGAGCAGATTCAGACGGACGTGTTCTCCGAATCCTCGCCGCAGAGCGCGCGCGGGTATTTGCACGTGGTGCGACAGATGGTCGCGAAGGCCGTGCCGGGACTGGTTTTGCCGTACTCGTCGGAACGCGGCGCGTACCGACTCGAGCATCCGGGATTGCGGGTGCAATGGGATGCGCTGGAAGCCAAGCGCGCCCTGCAACTGGGCGGTGAATTGGGTCTGCAGCGCGCGCTGGCTTTATACGCCGGGCCGTTCCTGCCGCGATCGGACGGCGTCTGGGCGGACGAGTACCGCCGCGACCTGGAGTGGAGCCTGACGGAATCCGGATTGCGGGCCGTCGAGGACTTGTACAAGCTCGGGAAGCACGCGGCCTGCCTGGAACTCGCGGAGCGCCTGCTCGAGATCAACCCGCTCAATGTCGGCACGGCGGTCTTGCTGGTGCGATCCGTGTACGAACTTCACGGGTCTCTGGCGGCCAGATCGCGTCTGGATCATCTGGCGATGGGTTTCCGGGGTCAACTCGGTGAGGTTCCCGAACCGATCGAAGACCTCGGGCGCGAGGGTTGGTTGCAGGCCAACTGAATCAAAAAAAGACCGTCCTGGACGCTCTTTTTTGCAGCAAAAGAACATCGTGCCGGACGGTGTCCCCGAGTACGCCTCGAATTGAAGCCGCGAGCCACGAGGTCTGTTTTCCTCGCGGCTCGCGGCTTGCGGCTCGCGGCTTCAGGGCTTGATGATCTTGACCGGGTAACCCGTCACGCTGAAATCCAGATTGTTGATCGTGTAGTCGATCTTGCCGCCCGCGCTGGCGGCGGACACGATCCGCAGGCCGTACTTGAAGCTGCCCTTCTTGATTTCGCTCAGGGCGTTGCGGGCGTTCGCGTCGGTGCTGGCCGGGTCGAGCGCGATGTCGAGCGCAGCTTGCGATCCGGTCGTGGGGGTGACCACGACGGTCGTGCTGGAAAGTCGGTACTGCGTTTGAAAGACATCCGAGGCGCTCGAAGGCCCCAGGAACAGGTCGATCGTCAAATTCAGATCGCTGGCGTTTCCCGCGACCGGCGTGAAGGTCAACGCCAGCTTGACGCGGGCTTTCTCGAGAAAGCTCAGTTGCGGCAAGTTGGTGATGTCGCCGCCCGTGTCGTTCGGCAAGCGCGTGGAACCGCCCGTGGCCGGGGCGCTGATCTGATTGCTGCGCAAGGATGGCGAGAGCAAGCCCTCGGCGTCCAAGTTGACCGTGACGAGCGTGAACGTCGCACACGAGGTCAGCGCCGCACCAATGAGCAGACTGAGAAAGAGTTTCTTCATGCGAGCCTTTCAGGGTTGTTCTTCGGGTACGAGCAGTCGCTAGGGCGCGTTCAAAACCCGAAACGAACCGCAGCCGCGATCCCGAAATCGAGATGGTTGGTGAACGGAGCCGTGTGGGTCGTGAGCGCCAGGTCGAGACCCAGGCCCGGCGCGAAGACCACGCCGCCGCCCAGCCCAAAGCGCAGGCCGCTGTCGTAACCCAGTCCCGCGCGGGCGAACAGCAGCCCACCGAAACCCGCCTCGAGCCCCAGATGTCCGGCGAACGCGCCGCGACCGAAACGCGCGTCGCCCGAGACCAACAGCGTGCCCGGAAAGCCTTCCGGCACGAACGAATACGCAGCGTTGAGCGTCACCAGCGGGTTGATCCCGACCGACGAACGAGAATCCGGCGTGGCCGTGGTGGTGCTGCCGTTGGAAATCGTGTAGGTCAGGCCGCTCCAGCTCGAGAAGTTCAACGCCCCGATCACGCCCAAACCGACGGTCGCGCCGTCGATGTCGGCGGCCACACCCACATCGGCGCTCGCGCCCAGACCGGTGCCGTTGCCGACGTAGGACAAGAAGACCTTGCCGTTGTAGGTGAAGGTGTTCGTGTCCGGCTGCGAGTCTGAATTCGTCTGGATCGAACCCGTCAAGTCGGCGTCCGTGTAGGCCAGGCCGTAAAAGACGTTGCCGCGCGCACCGACGTACAACCTGAACGCCGGGAAGGTGTCGATCGCGGGGATGTCGATCGGTGTGGCGAAGGCCGCGTTGATCACGACCGCCGCCGAAGCGCTGCCCTTGGCGTTCAAGGAATAGGTCGTGTTCGGTTTCAGTCCGCCGCCCGCCAGCGCCTGACGCAGGGCCGCGTCCGGCGTGAAATCCGGCCCGGACGTGCCCGCGTACAACCCGATCCCGAACGACAACGGCCCGAGGGAAAACGGAACGTTGAGAATCGTGCCCAGGCCGCTCGCGCCGCGCACGTCGGCGGTCGAACCCGCCGATGAGCCGGACAGGTCGATGATGTTGCCGTTCTCGTCGCGAATCACGAAACCCGAACCGCCTACATCGACCGTGATGGAACGCGGGCTCGAGGGCGGGTTGAGGATGAACTCGTTCAGGTGCGTGACCTGATCGTAGAAGGCCAGACCATCGAAACCCTTGTTGGGGTCCGAAAGGTCGCTGCCGGAGGCGTTCAGCAGGGTCAACGGGTTGAGTTGCGGTCGCAAAAAGATGTTCACCAGCCCGAGCGGCAAGGTGAAGCTCTGACCGCCAGCGGGGTACGCCGAATAGGCGGGGTTGTATTGCGCCAGGGCTGGGCCCGGCAGCAGCGCCCCACCCATGCCCAGTCCGCGCACGTCCTGCGCCAGGGCAGCCCCAGACAGAAGCATCAGCGCGCCCGCGACGGTCGTGCGTTTCAGTTTCATCGTGTGGCCTCGTTCATCGGGGTCTCGACCTCCGCGATTCATGCTATGGGTGAAAGTCTTGAATGCCTGTGCGGTTTTCGCACACCGCGCGAACCCCGGAGCCTATGAGCCTCATCGCGTCGCCACACCCGTCTGGCCGCGCGACCGCCGGCCCGAGGGGATGTCCGTGGCGTGCGGATCCGCTTTTTGAGGAGACCGTCCTGGACGCATTCCTCGAGATTGAAAATCTTGCGCGCCGGACGGTGTTCTCGAGGCCAAGCGTTGAGGGCGCGCGCAGCGGCAAGCCGGATTTTCCAGGAACGCACGATCGTGCTCCCAAGTTGGGCTTGACGATCCGAACGCCAGCCAGTACAGTACCCATTGCCCTGAACGCCGAGGTGGCGGAATTGGTAGACGCACTAGCTTCAGGAGCTAGCGCCTGCAAGGGTGTGTGGGTTCGAGTCCCATCCTCGGCACCAAGTGTAGGACGCGGTTCAAAAACCGCGTCTTCTCTTTTGTTTTCCCGGTTCAGTGAACACATGCACGTTTCGGTTTTTTGGGGGCGGCCCACTGCTGGTTATTCAGCCTCGGCGCATGCTGGCGGCGGAACTTTCAGTTCCTACCGCTTTGCAGAGCATCCTTGGCGCGGCCCGCTCGAGTTCAAAAACCCTCGCGCTTTTCCGGGCTCGAGAACACCGTTCGGGACAGTGCTCTCAGCGATGCACAGCCAACGATGCCCTTGGGCTTGACCCAGCCCCTGTCGCGCGGGAAAGCAACACAACGTGTGTCATGATCCGGGAATGGAATACAGAGAACTGGGCAGGACGGGTTTCAAGGTTTCCTCGGTGTCGTTCGGCGCGTGGGCCATCGGTGGAACCTGGGGCGCGGTGGACGATCAAACATCGCTGGCGGCGTTGCACCGCGCGATTGACCTGGGCGTGAACTTCATCGACACGGCGGACGTGTACGGCGATGGGCGCAGCGAGCGCCTGATCGCGCAACTGCGCAAGGATCGCAGCGAAAAAATCATCGTGGCCACCAAAATGGGGCGGCGCTTGCCGAAGCAGACCCTCGAGGGGTACTCGAGGGAAAACTTGCACGCCTGGGCCGAGCGGAGCCTAAAGAACCTCGGGGTGGACGCGCTCGATCTGGTGCAGTTGCACTGCCCGCCATCGGAGTTGTTCAGACGGGCCGAGGTTTTCGGGCTGCTGGACGAGATGGTGCAACTGGGTACGATCCGCAACTACGGCGTCAGCGTCGAGAAGGTCTCCGAGGCGATGGACGCCATCCAGCACGCGAACGTCAAGACCGTGCAGATCATCTTCAACATGCTCCGCCTGAAACCCGCCGACGCGTTTTTTGAAGCAGCTGGCGCAAAGAACGTCGGGATTCTGGCGCGCGTGCCGCTGGCCAGCGGTTTGCTGACCGGCAAGATGAGCGCCACCTCGAGCTTCGAGAAGGACGATCACCGGGCCTTCAACCGTCAGGGCGAATCCTTCGACAAGGGCGAGACGTTTTCCGGCGTGGATTATGACGCGGCGCTGGCGGCGGTCGAGGAGTTGAAGCAGCTCAAGCCCGAAGGCATGAGCATGACGCAGTTCGCGCTCAAATGGATTCTGTCCTTCCCGCAGGTGACCTGCGCCATTCCCGGCGCGAAAACGCCCGCGCAGGCCGAGGACAATTTCAAAGCTTCCGACGCGCCCGCGCTGTCTGGTGAAGTCTTGCAGGCCGTCAAAGCCGTGTACGATTCGAGCATTCGCGCCCTGGTGCATTCGAGCTGGTAACGCTGTCGGGCTCGAGAACACCGTCCAGCACGCACTTCAAGATTTGCGTGCTGGACGGCGTTCTCTTTTGGCTTCTGTGGCTCGAGCGTCGCCAATTTCGCGGTGGTTCTGGGCGAAGGGTCGGTGCAAGACCCCTCCCCTAACGAGGCAGGGCAGGACTTGAAGGACACGAGGGTCGGGCTGGTTCTGGGCGAGCGCGGCGTGCGAGAATCGCGATCATGCGCGCGATTACCCTGAACCTCAACGGCATCCGGTCGGCCACCACCAAGGGCGCGCTGGAATGGATCAAAACGCAGGACGCGGACGTGATCTTGCTTCAGGAAGTCCGGGCGCAGCAGCATCACCTGCCGGAAGTCTTGCTGGATGGCTATCACGCCTACTGGAATCTGGCCGAAAAACCCGGTTACAGCGGCGTGGGTTTGCTGACGCGGCTCGAGCCGAAGAAAGTCGTGTACGGCATGGGCGAGCCGGAGTTCGACAGCGAAGGCCGGATCTTGCGCGCGGAGTTCGATGGTTGGAGCGCCGCCAGCGTCTACATTCCGTCCGGCTCGAGCGGGGAGGCGAGGCAGGCGTTCAAGATGCTCTTTCTGGACGCGTTCCTGGCGCACGTCGGGACGCTGCGGGAATCCGGGCTGGAGGTCGTGATGGGCGGGGATTTCAACATCGCGCACAGGCAGATTGACCTGAAAAACTGGCGTTCAAACCAGAAAAATTCCGGCTTCCTGCCGGAAGAGCGCGCCTGGGTGGATGCGCTCCTGGCTTCCGGTTGGCGGGACGCCTTCCGCGATGCGGTCGGGCAGGACGCCGCGCATTACTCGTGGTGGTCGAATCGCGGTCGGGCGCGCGAGAACGACGTGGGTTGGCGCTTGGATTACCAGTTCACCACGCCGGGATTGGGCGCGGTCACGCGGGCCGCGTCTATTTACAAAACCGAATTCTTTTCGGATCACGCACCGGTCGTGATGGATTACGATCTCGCGCTTTCGGGGCTGGTCGCCGCCGCAAAACCAACCCGCGCAAAATCGCCTCGCGAGCCCAAAACATCGTGAGGAACAGCCTGTGTTGAAGCGTTTCAGGCGTTAGACTGGAGCCGATGCCGGGCGCGCTCGACGGTCAAGACCTCCACCTTCGTTCCCTGAACGCGCAGCATCTCGAGGTGCTGCGCGGCTGGCGCTACGAGACGGGATTCTCGAGCCCGTGCCTGGCCTGGCCACCACCGGATGACGCGCTGG
>CAXTKV010000146.1:0-13672 GCA_964244895.1 uncultured Deinococcales bacterium | reverse complement strand
GACGTGGAACGCGTCGCACAGCAGGTCAATGACGGTTCAAACGATGTCAGCACCACCAACAACGCCATCCTTGAAGGCGCGCAAGCGCAGTCGAGCATCGCGCAGAAAGCCCGCGCGCAGGCGCTCGAAGTCACGAACTCGATCCGCGCGATGGCCCAGAAAGCCCTCGAGACGGCGCAGGCTTCTCAGCAGACGCTTCAGGCTTCTCAGGCGGGTCAGGTCGCGCTTCAAGAAACGCTCTCGGGCATGCAGAACATCCGACGCGAAGTGCAGGGCATCTCGAGGAGCATCAAATCCTTGTCCGACCGTTCCTTGGAAATTTCCGAAATCGCGGAAACCATCTCCGGGATCGCCGCGCAGACGAACATGCTGGCCTTGAACGCCGCGATTGAAGCTTCCGGCGCCGGTGAAGCTGGCGCGCGTTTCGCGATCGTCGCGGACGAAGTCCGTAAGCTGGCCGAAGATTCCGCGCGCGCCACGGGCCGCGTCACGAACCTGATCAAGAACATCCAGAACGAAGTTCAGAGCGTGGTCATCGGCGTCGAGGGCGGTACGCGCGAGGTCGAGCAGGGTTACAAGATCGCCACTCAAGCGGGCGAGCGCCTCAAGGAAATCGCGCAGCTCGCCACGCAATCTGCCGCGCTGGTGCAGACCATCTCGAGCGCCACGCGCGCCCAGGCGGGCGGCGTCGAACAGGTGAAAAACGCCGTCGAAGCCATCGCCCAATCCGCCAGTCAGACGGAAGCCCAGAGCAACCAGGGTCGTCAATCCGCAGCCGATTTGCAGAAGCTCTCGATGGAACTGACCTCGAGCCTCTCGCGCTTCCAGTTGCCGTCCTAAACGGAGTCCATCGTGCAGAAGCTCTCGCCCGTCAAAACCACCACCCGCGTCAGCCAGATCAGCGTCGGGCGCAAAGCGCAAAACCCCACGCAGTCCCTCGAGCGCAGGGGCGGGTTCCTCGAGAACTCGAGGGTCGCTTTCAAGATCGCCTTGATCGTCGGTGCACTCGTCCTGGGCATCATCGCGACCGTACTGGTCAGCCGCCAGGGGTTGCAATTGATGCGCTACCACATCGGCAACTTGTACGAGTTCATGCTCATCCCGATCACGGCGCTCAAAGACAGTCAGGTGGGTCTGGCGCGCCTCGAAGTGAATGCCGAAGAGTTGCGAAACCCGCAGATTTCCGCAGCCAAACGCAACGAGTCGTTCAGCTCCCTTCAAAAGACCGAATCGCTGATCGATGGTGTGTTCGCGCAGTACGGCAAGGATTGGATCACGACCGCCAGCCCAGAATTTACGGCCACGCTGACCCAGTGGGGGAAAACAGATCTTCAACAACAAGAAGTCTCCATCTACGGACGCATCGTTCAGTTGCACACGCTCGCTGACAAACCCTGGAAGGCGTACATCGCATCTGTCGCTCGCGGTCAACCCGATCAGGCGCTTCTGGACGCATCCCTCGCGCAGTACGCATCGATTCAGCCCGAGCTGGAAAAGTTGATCGATGTCAACCTCCAGTTCGCCAAGCTCTCCAACGATGACGCGGTCTCGGGCTTCAACAGGGCGAACCTGCTGACCCTGATCGCCTTTCTGGTCAGCCTGGTGGTCGGCGTGGTGTTGACCTTGCTGATCGCGCGTTCCATCACCAACCGCTTGGGCGAGTTGACTCGCGCCGCCACCGTACTGCGCGATGGAAACTTCGATGTCAGCGCAGACGTGCGCGGCAGGGACGAGATCGGCCTGGTCGGCAACACCTTCAACAGCGCGGTCAGGCAGTTGGGCGAGTTTTCCAGGCTCCAGGAGCAGGAACGCGCGCGCAACGCCGAATTGCAGAACAACGTCGGTTTGTTCCTGAACACCGCCATGGAGATCGCCCAAGGCGATTTGACCAAACGCGGTCAGGTTACGGACGATGCGCTGGGCAACGTCGTGGACGCGATTAACTTGGTGGTCGAAGAGATCGGTCTGCTTTTGAAAGATGTTTCAAACGCCGCAGATCAGGTTCTGTCCGGTTCCAACCAGATGACGGCGGTCAACGATCACATCGCGCAGTCCACCGAAGGTCAGGCCAGACTGGCGGATCAGGCGCGCACGCGCGCGGTTGAAGTCACGCAATCCATCCGCGCAATGGCTCAGGGCGCAGCCCAGACGGCTCAGGCCGCACAGCAGACGCTTCTGGCATCTCAGCAGGGTCAGCTCGCGGTGAGCGAAACCCTGGGCGGCATGGAGAGCGTGCGCCGCGAGATGCAGGGACTTTCAGAGGGCGTGCAAGGGCTTTCCGAGCGTTCGCTCGAGATTCAAAGCATCGTCAAGACGATCGCGACCTTCGCGTCCCAGACGAACCTGCTGGCCCTGAGCGCGGCGCTCGAGGCGGCGGGTGCGGGCGAATCCGGCAAGCGCTTCGCGACCGTGGCCGATCAGGTGCGCAAGCTGGCGGACGAATCCACGCGCGCCACCCAGCAGATCACGAGCCTGATCAAGGGCTTCGAGGTTGAAATTCAGACCCTGGTGCAACGCGCCGAGGGCGGCACGCGAGAGGTCGATCAGGGTTATAAAGTCGCCACGCAAGCTGGTGTGCGCCTCCAGGAAATCGCGCAACTGGCGCAGCAATCGGCGGCGTTGGTGCAGGGTATTTCCGGCGTGACGCAACGACAGGTGGCGAACGTCGAGCAAGTCAGCCGCGCGGCGCAAGTGATTGCCACGACCGCCGCTCAGACGGGACAGGAAAGCGCCAAAGGCCGTCAGGCCGCTGAGGATCTGCGTCAGCTTTCGCAGCAGCTCAGCCAGAACCTCTCGAGGTTCCGCCTTCCCGGAGCCTGAGCCTAGAACCACCATCCAGACCTAAGATTCGACTGAGAGGACTCCCGGACATGCTGCCAGCCACCACCGATCTCGTTTCGACCTTCCTCGCGGAAAGCTGGGAAACGATTTCTGCGCTTCAAAAGGCAGAAGCCGCCCTCTCGAGCCCCGCAACTTCGGTCGGTGCGGACGGCGTACAGCGCGCGGTGATGCTCTCTCACCGTTTGCACGGTTCGGCGGGCATGTACGGCTTTCCCCAAATTGCCAACCTTTCGGGTTTGCTCGAGCAGCTGCTCGAGCGGACGGGTACGCTCGAGCTCAGTCAGCACCGCGTGCTGGTGGAGTTCACGCGGCAGGCGACGGCCTGTTTGAGCAGCGCGCTCGAAGAGATCGCGGTCAGCGGGACTGAGGGCAACGTCGGTTACGAGCTGACGCGCGCGGGCGCTTCGGCCTTGTTGGTGGAGTTGTTGCGCGCCAACCCGGCAGCTTTCGTGCGGCGCACGGATACGCCGAGGCTCGAGAATGCACAGGCTGAACTCGGCCCGGTCGAACGTGCGCCATTTGTTGCAGTCGAGGAAACCCTGCGCGCCTTTGCGCGCGACGACGCGGAAACCTGGTCGTATTTCGCGCCGGAAGTCCTGGAACATCTGGACATGGTCTCTGCGGCCATTGAAGCCCTGCAATCCGACAGCGACCCGGCGTACCTGAATCAGCTTTTCCGCAGCATGCACACCATCAAGGGTGCGGCCTATTCGGTCGGTTGCCAGCCGCTCGGCGGGCTTTCACACCGACTCGAAGATTTGATGGTGGCCGTGCGGGACGGTCACCGTGCCTGGGATGCAACCGTGTCGAACGCGGTGGTTTCGGGCGCGGATCTGATCGCGGCGATGGTTTTTGTGGCGGAAGGTCGCCCGAACCAGTTCACGGCTGCACTCGAGCGGGCGCAGGTGGCGCTCAACGCCGCGATGGGCACGCGAGACGTGGGCTTCGAGGCTGCAGCACCGTCCAGCACGCAAATAAAGAACACCGTGCGGGACGATGTTCTTGGAGTTGCACCCCAACAGAGCCCCGCGATTGAAGCCGCCAAACCTGAATCGCAGGCCGCCGTGCAACGCGGCGCGACCCTGCGCGTCGGGCTGGATCGGATCGAGAACCTGCTCGATCTCTCGGGTGAAACAGTCATCTCCAAGTCCAGGTTCGAGCGTCTGCTCGGGCGTTACCGCGACCTGAAGGATCAGCTCGAGGGTGCGCGATCCAGGTTCGAGCGCACCTCGACGGAATTCGTCGAGCGTTACCTCAACCCGCGACTTTCCAATGCGGACGGCCAGACGGAAAACCCTGCCGAGACGGGTTCGACCATCGGGCGCGGGCTGTCGGCCAGCGAACTTTTTTCCGAACTCGAGTTCGACCGTTACGACGATTTGAACATCCTGGCGCGCTCGATCGGAGAAATGGCGAGCGACCTGGGCGAAGTCCAGAACCAGTTCGGGCTCTTAACGGATCGGTTCAAAACCGAACTCGAGGGGCTGGAAAAACTGACCCGCAGCGTGCGCACCGAAGTCGGACGGATGCGGCTGGTGTCGGTCGGCAAGCTGATGAACCGCCTTCGGCTTCAGGCCAAACAGATGGCGGGCGACAAGCGTCTGCGCGTGGAACTCGAGGGTGAGACGGTCGAGATTGATAACCTGGTGCTGGAAGGTCTTTCAGGCGTGATGCTGCACGTGATCTCGAACGCAGTGGCGCACGGTATCGAACGGCCCGATGCGCGAATCGCGAACGGCAAAAACCCGGAAGGGCTGATTCAGATTCGGGCGTACCAGCGCGGCAACTTCGTGTTCATCGAAGTCCAAGACGACGGCGCGGGCATCGATGTCAACGCGGTGCGCCGTCAGGCCGTGGCGCGCAACCTGCGAAGCCAACAAGAACTCGAGCAGCTCGACGAGCAGGGTGCGCTGGCGCTGATCTTCTTGCCGGGTTTGTCCACCAGCGGCACGGTCAATCAGACTTCCGGGCGCGGCGTCGGCATGGACGCCGTCTGGAGCGGCCTGCGCCGATTGAAGGGCGAGATCAGCCTGGAAAGCCAGCCCGGTCGCGGCACGCTGGTGCAGTTGAAGCTGCCGTTGACGCTAGTGGTGTCCGAAGTGCTGCTTTTGGAATGCGCCGGAACGCGTTTCGCCCTGCCGCGCGAGAGCGTGCGCAGTTTGCGCTCCGTCGGGCGCGACGCGATCATCGAGCGCGATGGCGGCTCGTTCACGTCGATCGAAGGCCAGAGCGTGCGCGTGCTTTCACTGCACGAATTGCTCGGCCTGAGCGGGTTTCAGCCGGGCAAACGCGCCTCGCTGGTGACGGTCGAGATCGGCTCGAACCAGCTTGCGCTTGAGGTCGACGGTTTCCTCGGACTCGAGCAGTCGGTCGTCAAGCCGCTCGAGGCTCCGTTCCAGATCTTAGAACACGTGCTGGGCGCGATGGTGGACAGCGAAGGCCAGGTGATCCTGGTGCTGGACACGGCGGGCGTGATTCGCCTGGAACAGCGCAATTCCGGGCAGCGCAACCCTGAGCAGCGCAACCCTGAGCAGCGCAACCCTGAGCAGCGCGATCTCGGGCAGAACAGACTCCCAGAGATCAGCCCAGGCAACCCGAGAAGCCCGTTAGCCGCACCCGCCGAAGCGCGCCGCGCGACCCGACGCGTGCTGCTGGCGGACGATTCCCTGAGCGTCCGGCGCGTCGTCGGCGAGCGCATCAAACGCCTGGGCTTCGAGGTCGTGCTGGCCGCCGACGGTCAAGAAGCGCTCGATCTGGCCTTGCAGGGTCAGTTCGACGCGATCATCACCGATCTCGAGATGCCGCGATTGAACGGGTTCGAGCTGATCGAATCGCTGCGCCGCCGCGAGCAGTTCGCCAGCACCCCGATGGCCATGCTGACCTCTCGCGCCAGCGACAAGCATGCGCGGTTGGCCTTCGAGCTGGGCGTCAACGAGTACCTGACCAAACCGCTCGAGGATGCCAAACTGATCGGCTTCCTGGCGCGCCTGGGCGCGACCCAAGAGGTGGGGAAAGCCTGACCCGGACGCAATACCAGAGATATCGTGCTGAACGATGTAAATTGATTCAATCGCGAGACGTGAAATCAACCATGCCAACCACGGGAAAACACGAATGAAAGCGCTGGTCGTTCACGGCAGGCCCGGTGAAGCCCTGGAGCTGTGCCAGACGCTGGTCGAGGCGGGTGCGCAAGTCCAATACGCGCCGAGCGCGATCTACGCTCTGGCGCTGCTCGAGCGCGAGCGACCCGACGTGATCATCTGCGAGCAGCACCTGACGGACATGGATGGTCAAGAATTCTTGGGGATCGTTCGGGTCGAGGAACTCTACGAATCCATCCCGTTCATTCTGCTCTCGCGCGGTGCGGCGCAGATCGCCGAGGATCACGCGGTGCTGCCGCATTCCACGTCCGTGGCGACCGTGTCGTACTTCGCGCACGAAATGATCGGTCAGCCGCAAACCCGCCCGGTGCCGAGAGCCGCCCAGCGCCAGCCCATCCGCGAACCGATCGAGGCTCCCGCCATTCAGTACCTGATGGACTTGCAACCCGGCGAAACCATCGAACTGAGCCCCGAAGAGCTGGCCACGATCATCGAGCAGGTGGGCGCGTGAGGGCGCTGGTGGTCATGCCCGCCACCATCGAGGCGCTCGAGCTGTGCGACAGCCTGAGCGCGCAGGGTTTCGAGGTGTCCCACGCCCCGAGCGGCCTGTACGCCCTGACGCTGTTTGAACGCGAGCGCCCCGAGCTGGTCGTGTCCGGCGACGACATCGCGGACATGACCGGACGCGAGTTGCTGGAGATCCTCAACGAGGACAATGGCAGCGGGATCGCCTTCATCCTGATGACGGCCCAGGCCGCGACGGATTTGCCCGCCAACGCCATCGTCGTGCCGCCCGACGCACAGATCAGCGAATTGCTGGCCAGGGCCGGAATTACAGAAGTGAATGCTTTTGATGACACGATTGATCCGTCCAGCACGCTCGAGATTGACGATCCGGGCGCAGATGGCCTCGAGTACGCGCTCGAAGCTGCGGCACCTCCATCGGCCCAGCCAGCACCTCCAGCAGCTCAGCCAGCACCTGCCGCCGCGAGTTCGGCGGGATTGACGAGCGGCGAGTTCAAGTTCGAGAACCAGGGTTTCATCCACCTGGTGCGCTGGCTGTCCGGTGTGACCGAGTATTCTCGGGTCGAGATCAACTGCGGCTCCAGCCTCGGCAAGCTGTACTTCGTGCGGGGAACGCTGACGCACGCCGAATTTGGGCGGCAACTCGGCGATGACGCCATCCGCAGCCTGTTCCTGGCCGCCTCCGACCACAAGGGCGGCGCGTTCTCGCTCGAAGCCATGGACGCCGCCATCGCCGCCTCATTGCCCAATAGCATCTCGAAGCCGATCACCCAGATCGTGCTGACCTGGAGCGCCTGAAGGAGTGACCATGCCCAGAGTTCTCGTCGTCGATGACAGCATCAGCGTCCGCAAGGCGCTCGAGCGGGTGCTCGCCCCGCGCCAGATGGAAGTCTCAGCTGCCGCCAGCGGCGAACAGGCTCTGGAGCAACTGCGCCTTCAGGTGCCCGACCTGTTGATCGTGGACGTGGTCATGCCGGGCATGAGCGGCTTCGAGCTGTGCTCGAGCCTCAAGGCCGATGCGGCGCTGAGGCACGTGCCGGTGATCCTGATTTCCGGCATCGTGGACGAGGGCGTGATCGCCCAGGCCCGCGCTGTCGGTGCGCTGTCGGTGGTCAGCAAGCCGTTCACGCCGGACGAACTCTTTCCAAAGATCGATGCCGCGCTTCAGAACCTGAGCGTGAAACCTGAAACCGCGACCGCCCCGCCCGCCGCAATTCCCGCACCCGCAGCCCCGCCCGGTTCCACGCCGCTCGAATCGTCCCTGGAAGCCTTCCTCGAGAAATCCGAGGTCGAAACCGTGGCGGTCGTTCACCGCAACGGCACCGTGCTGGCCGCGCGCGGCAAGGCACTGCTCGATCCCGCGCTGTTCGGCACGTTCGCGCGCACCATCGCCTCGATCTCCGGCGTGCTGGGCGAACACCTCGAGAGCGGCAACCTGGGCAGCGTCTCCATCGAATACCAGCGGCGCAACCTGCTGTTGACCAGCGTGACCGAAACGGTCGTGCTGGCGGTGATTCTGGAAGGCAGCACCGGTAGCCTGAAGTACGCCGTGCAACGCCAACTTCCACAGATCAAGCTGGCGCTCGAGGCCAACTGAACACAGTTCATCTTCGAGATTGACCGAGCGGCCTCGAGATCGTCCAGCACGCGAATTTTGAATACCAAAGAGCACCGTCCCAGACGGTGTTCTTCTTTTGCGCTGGTCGGAAACTGACCACCTGAACGGTGAAAACTTTTACAATCCCGTCATGAACGTCACCTACCCGCTGACCGCGACCTTCCGCCTGCTGGCGCTCTCGCCCGAGATTCAGGTCAAGAACGCCCAGGGCGAAATGCTTTTGCAGGTCAAACAAAAACTCATGACCTTGCGCGAGGCCACGACCGTCTTCGCGGACGAGGCCAAAACCCAACCGCTCTACCAGATGAAAGCGGACCGGGTGATCGGCTTCAACGCCGTCCATCACATCACGCGTTCCAGCGACGGCGCGGCGGTCGGTGCCGTGCGCGCCGACGGCCTGCGGAGTTTGTGGCAGGCGCGCTACACCGTCATGGGGCCGCACGGGGCGGAAGTCTTTCACATCCGCGAGGAAAACCCGTGGATCAAATTCCTGCACGAATTCGTGGGTGAAATCCCGATCGCCGGGATCTTCATCGCCATGTACATCAACCCGCGCTACCTGCTGGCCGACCCGTCCGGCACGGTGCGCTACCGCATCACCAAACGCCGCTCCCTGGTCAGCCGCAACTTCACCCTCGAGGAACTCACGCCCGATGCGGACGCCGGACTGGACGAACGCCTGGTGGCGTTATCGCTGATTCAGGTGATGATGCTGGAACGCACCCGAGGTTAGGTCAAAAGACCGTCCCGGACGTTGATTCTCGAGAACCAAAAACGCTGCCTGGGACGGTCTTTTTAGCAACTGATATTCGATATCCAGGGCGTCCTCACGGGGCAGGCCCACCCCAGAGAAAAATCGAGCCTCGAGCAGAAACCTCGAGGCTCGAGCGCAACGCTTACTGGTACTTGAACAGCACCGTGTAACTCGCCTCCAGACGCGCACCGGGCGCGAGGCGAGCTTCAGCGCTGATGCCTTCCGTGTCTTTTTTCAGGTTCGGCATGACGGTCTGCTCCAGGCTCCAGTTCTGTCCCAGCATCTCGCGCAGACGAACCGTGACCTCGCGGGTTTTGGTGTTGGACAAGCTGAAGGCGACCTTGAAGCGCGCCGTGGTTTTGGTGCGCTCCATCGCCTGCACGGTGCGCGTCAAGCGCAAATCGAAATCCGGGCCGAGATTGAATTTGGCCCCTTCCGCGCGCGGCGAATCATCAATGCGCGCCTGACCGACGACCCGGCCTTCCTCGCGCACGGTCATCAGTCCGGCGGGCAAGTCGGATTCGGCCTTGAGGGTGTACAGGCGGTTCAAAGGCAGCACCTGGCGCGGCGCGGGATTCCAGCCGGAGACGTATTCCAGCGCGCGATCCAGGGTCACGCGCGTCTGCAAGAACGGCACGGTGGTGGTCGATCTGGCGGGCAGCGTCGCGGCGCTCGGGTATTTGAAGGTCTGCAAGCCAGCGGATTCCCCGGTGGCCTGCACGTTTGCAATCCCGTCGGCCCGAGAGAATGCGACCGGCGCGGGGGACGGGCGCGGCACGCCATCGTCCTCGTTACCCGCGATCAAATTGACCTGACCCGCCACCAGCCCGAGCGCCGGGGCGTTGTACGTCAGGTTGGATTGGTTGCGCACGTCCGCCCAGCTTTCCAGATCGACCCTGTCCGCGCCGACGTTGAGCGTGTAACGCGGTGCCCACGACAACGCGCGCGTCAGGTACGTCAGGCTGGCCGGGCCGCCCGCGCCCGTGAACCGCCACGAGTAAACCGGAGCGAAGCGGATTCCGTCCAGGTTCGGGTAGACGACCGTGCTGGGATCGGCGGTGAAGAACTGCCCGCCCACCTCGAAGAGCGCCATGTCTGCCCGCACAACCCGCGCCTTGACCAGCGCGTCAGCACCGGGTCGCTTGACCAGCACTTCCTTGCCTTCAAAGGCCGCCAGCAGGCTCGGTACGGGCGGCAGGAGCGTCTGCGAGACGATACCGGGGTATTCCAGTTCCAGGCTGCCCGCCACCAGGTACTGACCCAGGTCAGCCGGTGGCGTCCAGTCGAACTTGCTGCCCGTCAGTGTCACGGCGTCCCTGACCTCGCCGAAGCTGTTGTAGAGCATCAGGTCGGCGGCCCGAGCCGAGGAAAGCGCGGCGATGGCGGCGGTCGCGATCAAAACGTGTCGTTTCACACTTCAAGTTTATGAACACGCTCGTAAAGCTAGGGTGAGGGCACCGTAAAACATCCTCATGCTCGAGCCGCGAGTCGGCTGACCCACGAGTCTCGCATCCCTTCACGCGCGAGTCTCGGCTCTGTTTACGCGAACGCACCCGACCTGAACGCATCCACGTCCACCACCTGCCCGGTCAGCCGCGCGTGCTCGATAGCGAACGCCAGAACATGCGATTCCATGTAACTCGAGACGGGTTCCCGGTGACCGTCCAGCACGGACTGCACGAACGCCGCCACCAGACCATCGTCGCCACCGCCGTGACCGCCGCCCGTGATGCCCGCCGGAGCGGTGATCGGCACGACCTCTCCGCCGCCCTGAAAGGCGGTTTTCATGTCGTGCGGCTCGAGCCGAAGTTCTTGCAGGCTGGACTTGAAGGTGCCGCGCAGCGTGGCCTTTGTGCCGTCAATGCGGATGGATCGACCCTCCTCGGCGCTGTGACCGTGCATGCTCAGCGTGCCGGACGCGCCGTCCTGGAAGGAAAACGCGACCACCTGATGATCGACCGCGTCGTTCCCGGCGCGGTACACGCAGCGCCCATACGGCCCCGTCTCGAGGGCGCGGCGTCTGCCCGCCGGGGAAAGATCGGTCGTGATCGCGCTGACGGGCCAGCCGGTGTCTTCGTTCAGGTAGATTTTCAGCGCCGAGAACGCGCAGTCGGACTCGACCGGACAATGATCCAGACATCGTTCTGGCGCACCTCGCAGCGCATTTTCAGGTTTGAAATACATCAGGTTCCCGAAGCTCGAGACGCGCGCCACGCGCCCGCCCGTGACCCAGGAAAGCATGTCCAGATCGTGCGAGCATTTGGCCAGGATCATCGGGCTGGATTGCGCTGTCCGCGACCAGTTGCCGCGCACGAACGAGTGCGAGAAATGCGTGCTGGAAACGTTCTCTCGCCATTCGATGGTCACCACCCGACCCAGCGCGCCAGACTGCACGATGTTCCGCACCGTGTTGAAAAACGGCGTGTAGCGCAGCACGTACCCGAGCATCACGACGCTGCCGGACGATTCCGCAGCCTGAGCCACGCGCAAGCTGCCTTCTAACGTGCTGGCGACGGGTTTCTCGAGCATGACGTGATAGCCAGCCTCCAGGGCTTGAACGGCGCTTTGTTCGTGCAGCGCGTCCGGTAGCGCATCGAACAGCGCGGGCGCGAGCCTGGGTTGAGCCAGCAAGGACTCCCAGCTCGAGAATCGGCGCGAATTTGGAATGCCGTGTTCAACCCCGAAACGCTCGAGCTTGGCGGGGTCTGGGTCGGCCACGCCCACGAATTTGAGCTGCTGCGGGTTCTCGCGCGCGAAGCGTCCGAATACGTCCCGCCCACGATTCCCAGCGCCGATCAAGACCGCCTCGAGAGGTTTCACGAATCCATTTTACGAAACCTCGAGCTGCACGGGAACACCGTCCAGCGCGCAAACTCAAGAATGCGTCCAGGACGGCGTTCTCGTGCGGGAAGGTCTGCGACCTGCCCTCCGGCACGCGGGAAAACCCACGATGAAACACGGCGTCGGGTTCTTCAAGACGTGCGTGTGACGCAAAAACCAGGGCGGGTCACAGACCCGCCCCTGCGGCGTGCTGGCCGTACAGAATGCGCACGATCCGGCTGAATCCTGCGTCGTCGGCGTGGCGGTACGCGTGGCAGAACTGGGCGACGCGGTACGCGAGGGCTTCCTCGAGCACCAGGTCGGAACAGACCGTGTACGGCTCGCCGTTCTCGAGGTTGACGCCGCGAATCTGGTCGAGCAGGGTTTTGGCGCGCGGCGGGATGTCCTCGCCGGATCGCTTGCGAAAGAACGCGTCACGCAGGCGTTCCAGCGTCCAGAACGGCGTGAGTTCCAGGTCGTGAAGGGTTTTTTCGGTCAAGGCAAACGACAAAGGAACGTTCTGGCCGATCCACGCCTCGAGCAAACCGGCATCCGGCATGGCGATCAGCGTCAGGCTGGATGGCGCGTCCGGCGCGTCGTGAACGGGAACGTTCGGGTAGTTCTTTTCGATGTACGCGCGGCTCAGACCGGACGCGAAGACGCTTTCAGGTTCAAGCTTAAATCGCTCGAGCGCGGCTTTGGTTTCCAGCCTCGGGTAGATGATGCCGTCGTCCAGGTCGGATTCCAGCAGTTGCAGTTTCGTCTGGTACCGCAACCGAACCGTCTTGAATTCCAGGCTGGTCTTGCCGTTCCACTCGTTCTCCTCGACCTCGACGGCGGCGTCCACGGCGTCACCGTTCTCGAAACCGCCCTTGAAGTTCCATTGCTTGCCCGCCACGCTGCCGATCTGGTATTTGAAATGCTTGCCTTCCTTGCCCAAAGGCCCGGCGTTCCGCAGCGGCCCGCGCACCAGGAACACGGGCGCGGGGTTGCCCTGCCCGAAGGGTTCGAGTTTCTCGAGGTGGCGTTTCATGTCGAAGGTGACCTCGTGCGGTTCCAGCAGGGCGTCCGTGACGATGGTCTCCACGGGCGGTGCGTGGCTCGACGCGAACTCGAGAATCGCACCGTGGAACGCATCGAACTGGTTGTCCTCTATCGCAAAACCGCCCGCCGCCGTGTGCCCACCGTAGCGCTTGAGGTGACTCCCGGCGTGCCGCAGCGCCTCGACCGCGGACAGGCCCGGCGTGGAGCGCACAGACCCCTTTCCCGCCGCCGCGATGAAGACGGGCTTGTAAAAGCGCTCAAGCAGCTTGCTGGCCACGATGCCCATCACACCCGGATGCCAGCCATCCCTGGTCACGACGATGGCGGGCGCGTCCGGATCGACCAGCGGCACGGCTTCCTCGAACATCTTGTCCTGAATCTTGCGCCGTTCCAGGTTGCGCGCGTCCAGGTACGTGGCCAGTTCCTTGGCGCGGCGCGGGCTTTCGGTGGTCAGCAACTCCAAGGCCATGCCCGCTTCACCCAACCGCCCCGCAGCGTTGATTCTGGGCGCGATCACGAACGCCACGAAGCGAGCCGTCACGTCCTTCAACGCGCTGGCCGTGCCCGCCAGCGCATTCGTGCGCACACCGTGCGATTCGAGCGCCGTGCGAATCCCCGGCCACTTCGAATCCCGCATCCGTTCCAGACCCATCCGCACCAGCGCGCGGTTCTCGCCCAGCAACGGTGCCAGGTCGGCGATCGTGCCGATGCTGGCCAGGTCGGCGTATTCAAACGGCGGCTCGAGCCCGAGCGCGTCCCGCACGGCCCACAGCAGATGAAACGCCACGCCGGAACCCGTCAGCGCGGGCAGGTCGTGATGGTAATTCGGCGCGAGCGCCGGGTGAACCACCAGGCAACCCGGCAGGTCGTGACCGGGCGCGTGGTGATCGGTCACGATGCATTCCGCGCCGCCAGCCACGATCAACGCGATTTCATCGAGGTTGCTGACGCCGCAATCCACAGTGATAA
>CAXTKV010000145.1:0-13829 GCA_964244895.1 uncultured Deinococcales bacterium | reverse complement strand
CTACGTCGCGGATTTCGAGCGGCGCTACTGCTTCGATCGGCACTGGAACGCGCCGGATGGCGCGAACACGCGCACGATCTGCTCCGGGCACGCGCTGGTGGTCGTCGGTGATGCCGCGTCGACCCGGTTCACCGATCCCGAACGCGGCGCGCTGGCGCGTTTCCGGCACCAGCATTTCCTGCTTTTCCTGATCGCACACTTCCAGAAAGCATCCTTGCTGATGTTCTCGGATCGGCTGGTCAACGCCTTGAACGGCATGGAAGTTCACAATCCCGAATCCGTCAAACAGTTCAAGCGCACCATCCGTCAGCAGTTCGAGATCTTCTTGCGCTTCATGCACCGCTACTGGTTCCACGATGTCTCCGACGAGGCGCAGGCCAAAGCGCTGTTTCAGATGACCGCCAATCACCTCGGCTCGAACGCGCTCTTCGAGGAAGTCAAGGAAGAGATCGGCGAGATGAGCCAGTACCTGGACAGCGACAGCCTGCGCCGTCAGGCCAACACGGTCGTGCGGCTGACCGTCGTGACGACCGTGGGGCTGATCGGCACGCTGACCACCGGCTTGTTGGGCGTCAATTTGATCGCCGCCGCCGACAGCCCGCCCGTCGTCAAGTTCTTGTTCGTGATCCTCTCCGTGATCCCGATGACCTGGCTGACGCTCTATTCGGTCGTGAAATCCAAACGCCTGTCGGATTTTCTCGAGGTGCTGTCCGACGAACGCATGTCGAACAGTGCCAAGCTCAAAGCCCTGCGCGATGTCTGGCTCGTCCGCCAGTCGAAACGACCAAACTGAATTTCAAGCGACACCGTGCTGGACAGTGTTCTTTGATGGATCAAATTTGCGTGCCGGACGGTCTTTTCAGACGTTCCGCGAAAAGGAAGCCCTGCGGTGCGCGAACACGTCGTGCCTGCACGCGTGGCGTCACGTTCTCCCATACAGGACACGGTTCTGCGAGGCGGGTCTGCACCCTGCCTCGAGCCTCAAGGCATCTTGAAGGTGTTCGCCTCGAGCGCGGGGTTCACGTCCACGTCGGTGACTTCCAGCTTGGCGCTGGCGAAACCGGGAATTTGACTGGAAAAAATCGTGCCACCGACCGGGATTTTCAGGCCGCCGACGGTCTTGAACTTGTCGTAGACCAGCGTGATCTCGCTTTTTTCGCCCTTGTCGTTGGTGAAGACGCTCTTTTCGACCTGGAGCGTGCCATCAGCGCCGAAGACGTAAGTGACGGTGTACTGCTTGCCCTCGCGCTGAATGGACGGGCCTTTGACGCCCTGGACTTCCAGCGATGGCTCGCCGGAAATTTTCTCGTCGCGGGTCTTGCCGATGGCGAGCAAGCCCAACACGCCCGCCTTGATCGGCGTGGAGAACGTGAACGGATCGCCGGGTTTTGGCGTGACGTTCGCATCGGCGGGTTTCAGGCCATCCTTTTTGCTCCAGGTCTGCGTGGCCTGCGGGGTGGTCTGGTAGATGCTCTCGAGGTTGCCGTTGTTGTAGAACTCCAACCTGCCGCGCCGCCCGGAGAAATCCACGGTGGCCTTGACGCGAAAGTTGTACACGCCCACGCCCAGCACGCTGGCGTTGACGACGTAATCCTCGCGGTAAGTTCTGAGGTTTTCCAGGGCGTTGCCGCCGTGCGCGCTGACCGCCTTGTCCAGGGTCGGCGCGACGCTGGCTGGGACTGGGGACTGCGCCAGGGCGAGCACGCCGTACAGCGCGCAAGCACCGAGTGTCGTTAGGCGAATGGGTAGGTTCTGCACGGTCTTCCCCTCTCGAGCGCGATCTTGTTGAAGCCTATCCGCGAAGCGCGACAAAAGGATGGGGTAAGGGTGAGATTCGCCCGGATACCTTCCGAATACTTTCCGAGCAGTGTTCTCGATGGGACTCGAGGCGAGGCGCTGTATCGAGGTATCGCGCATCTTGCGAGCATCGCTAGACGCTCGCAGCGTATTTGCACGAACGCGCGGATGGGCGAAATTCGAGCGCCCGATCCACCCGTGTGAAGTCCATGAGCCCAGGCTGATCGAAAGCTGAACGCGGCTTCAGGAACAGTTCAGGCGGGCGGGTACAGTCCACCTCGAGGTGACTATGAAACCCAATGCACTATCGTTGATTCTCGGTCTTTCGCTGCTGGCCGCCTGCAACACCGCCAGCCCAAGCACACCCACCACACCGACCGCTGGCGCGGTCGCATTGACCGGTCTGGTCGGCGGAACCAGCAGCGCACCGACCATGAACGGGGTTTCCCTGGATCTGGCCGGGGCGAGCGTCACGGAAAACGGTGATGCCTCGAGCAGCAGCGCCGTGCAACCGGGCGTCGAAATCGAAGGCAACGGCGAGCACACCGGTGGCCGGATCAGGATCAGAAACATCGAGTTGCGTTACCGCGCCAAGGGTCAGATCGACGCGCTGGACGCGGCGGGCAACACCCTGGAAGTCGTGGGCTTGAAAGTCACGGTCAACGCCAACACCGTCATCGTGGATCACAAATCCGAGGCGACCAACACTGCCATTACGCTGGCCGATCTGGCCGTCAACGACGTGGTCAAGGTTTCGGGCTTGCCGCAGCCGGACGATTCGATCATCGCCACGCGCATCGAGCGCCGCACGGTTCCGACCACCACGCCCCCGACGCCCCCAACCCCGACTGCTGGCGTGGACTCGAGCAAACCCAATCCGACCACCGATCCGAACGCGGTCGAGCTGTTCGTCAAGGCCCGCGATCTGGACGCGGCTGGCAAGTTGTTCACTTACGGTCTGAAGACGCACAGCGTGGACTACACCAAGGCCGAAGTGCGCGGCAAGATCGTGGCTGACGGCTTCGTGCGGGTGCGCGGCGTGCGCGCTCCGCTGGCGACTGGGGTCGCTCCGACGGCCATCAACGTCACGCGCGTGATCAACGCCAGCCGCGTGGTCGGTTTCGAGGTTCCGACCAACCAGCCCGGCACGCGCGTCGAGTTGCGCGGCGCGATCGCCGATCTGAACGAGACTGCCAAGACCTTCACGATGTACGGCTTTACCGTGGATTACGCCACCGCCGATGTCAAGGGCGCGCTCGCGAACGGTTCGGTCGCGCAGGTCGATGGTTCTTTGGATGCCACGGATGTCAAACTGGTGCACGCCGTGGCGGTCAGGGTCAAGAAGGCCGATGACCCCTCGCAGAATCACTGATTCGCACCCCAAAGATTCGAGGCCGGGAAATAATCCCGGCCTTTCTTTTTTTAGGGAACACCGTCCAGCACGGTGTTCTTGAGTTCGGAAGAAATGCCGTTCCAGACGGTGTTTTTGTGGATGTCCAGATCTCGGGCAGGTGCGAGGTTTCGCATGACTCATCCAACCCGAAGACTCGAGGTGCCCACAAAGCGCACGAAGGTCACGGGTCGCAGGGGCGTCAGAACAGGCTCGGGCCGAGCTCAACTCAGGAACCCTCGAGCCTCACTTGGCGCTTTTACCTTTCGACCTGCACACTCATCGATACCCACTCACCGGGCGCGTTCAGTCTGGGTTCAGGTGATCGTCTAAGATGCCTTGCATGATGGTGCACCGCTACTTCCGCCTGATCGCATTTGTGCTGCTGTGCCTGGGTTCTCGAGGGCTGGCGGCCTCGGCGGAACTGTTCGTATTTGAGCCGGGACTGGAACGCATCGTCGGTTACGGCGTGACTTCCGGTCAGGAATTCCGTCTGACGCTCAACGCCTACCAGGGGCCGGTCACGGCGCTGTGGGTCAGGGAAAAAGAAGCGCCCGTGTCGTTCAGCGGAAGCATCGCGGATGGTCGCCTGCGGCTTTCCGGCAGCAACCAGCGCGCGCTCGAGGTCAGGGATTTCCTGACGGAACGCGGCCTTGATGCACGCTTGGTCGTCAGCCAGACCGGCAACCGCGATCCGGTGACCAACCCGCGATCCGGCAGCGCATCGGGCGGTGATGGGCAGACCGGAAGTAGGGAAGGCAACAGTGGCAAAGACGGCAAGGACGGGAAAGATGGCAAAGATGGGAAAGATGGCAAGGACGGCAAAGATGGCAAGGACGGCAAGGACGGGAAAGGTGGCAAGAAGTGACCGCAACCCACAGACCGCGCGTCCTGGTGGTCGAGGATGACGCGCGATTGGCCCAGATGATCGCCAGCGAACTGCGGATGGCGGGCTACGACGTGCATCAGGCCACCAGCGGCACGGGCGCGCTCGAGGCCGCCGCGCAGGAGCGCTTCGATGCGGTGCTACTCGATCTGGGATTGCCCGACATGGACGGCCTGGAAGTCGCACGCGCCCTGCGGCACGATGGATCGCGCGGCCTGCGGCGCGACGGCGGCCCCGCGATCCTGGCGGTGACGGCCCGCAGCGCGCTCGAGGATCGGGTCGAGGGGTTGTACGCCGGAGCGGACGATTACATCACCAAGCCCTTCTCGATGCTCGAGTTGCGCGCCCGATTGCACGCCCATTTGCGCGTGCGGCGCACCAACGGCGAGAGCCTGGAATTCGGCGGTTTGCAACTCGAGCCGTCCGAGCGGCGCTGCCGCGTCAAGGGTCAGGACGTGGCGCTTTCCGCCAGGGAATTCGATCTGCTGGTCGTGCTGGCGCGCCGTCCCGGACGGATTTTTTCCCAGATTGAACTGAGCGAATTGACCTACGGCGAGGCCGAACCCGACTCGAACACCCTGGAGGTGCGCGTGTCGTCCATTCGCCGCAAACTGCGCGAGGCCGGACTGGAAGGCGCGATCCGCACCGTTCGCGGCGCGGGCTACGCTTTTCGCGAGCCTCTCGTCTGAAGCGCCCCCGAGAACACCGTCCAGCACGGCATTCTCGGTGCGTCAAAATTCGTGCGCAGGACGGTGCGCCCCGAGGAGCGCTTTGAATCTCGAGCCTCCCGCCCCCTCGAGCCCATAGCGTATGCTCGAAGATGAGCGCGTGAGAGACGTTCCAATCCGACCCCGGCAGGCCCTGCGCGTCCGACTGGCCGCGCTCTACACGCTTCTGACGCTTTTTCTGACCGGCTTGCTCGGCGTTCTGGCCTACGCGGGATTGTCCTGGACGCTCGAGAACCGCGTGCGATCAGATCTGGCAGTTTATGGGCGGGCGTTCCAACAGCGCTTCGATGATCCCTTGAAAGCCGTGCTGGAAGCGCCCGTGATCGCCAGCGGCGTGTACTACCAGATTCTTCAATCGGACGGCAAACCCGTGCCGGGCTTCGCGTCCAGAAACCTGCAAGGCCTGAACCTGCCCAACACGCGCGGTCTGGCGCGCGGCGGTCGCGGCTGGTTGTGGGTCTGGCAGGGACCGTGGACGCTGCGCGGCGCTCGCGCTGGCACGATCCTGGCCGCCGTGGACGCCAGCGACCTGGTGCAGACCCGCAACCTGGCCGGAATCGTGCTGGGCCTGCTGGCGCTCCTGGCGACCGCGCTGGCCTACCCGCTCGGCTACGCGGTCGGCGGTCGGGCGCTGGCGCGGCTCGAGCGTGCCGCCATCAAGGCCGCACGGATCGATCCGGCCAGACCCGAACCCCTGCGGCTCGAGGGGCGGCAGGACGACGAGGTCGGGGCGCTCGTCGGGGCGCTCGACCGGGCATTGTCCGGCATCCGCGAACGCCAGAACGCCGAACGCGGCATGCTGGCCGAGATCGCGCACGAACTCGGCACGCCCCTCACGATCCTGACCGCGCAACTCGAGCGCCTGGCCCAGGACGTGCCCGACGCCCGCATGGGCATCGCTCGGGACGCCGCCTGGGACGTGGCCCGAACCGCCGAAGACCTGCTGCTGCTTTCGCGCGGCGACCTGACGCCCACCATCGAACCGCACCTGGTGGACCTGCGCGAGATCGCCGCCAGCGTCGTCAACGAACACCCGGACGCGCCCATTCAGTACGCGCCGCCCGACCAGCCGCTCGAGGTCATCGGTGACCCATTGCGGTTGCGCCAGATCGTGCGGAACCTGGTGCGCAACGCCCTGCGCGCCACGTCCGCCATCACCCGCCACGGCAGCCCCCAGGAGGGTGGCGACGGCCTGGTGCGCGTCAACTTGCGCGCCGACGGTCAGAGCGCCGTACTCGAGATCACCGACAACGGCCCCGGCATCCCCAAAGATGACCTGCCGCAGATCTTTGACCGGTTTTATTCCAGATCCGGCGGTTCCGGCGTCGGTCTGGCGGTCGTCAGAAGCCTGGTGCAAGCCCACCACGGCAGCGCCGAAGCCGACAACACCTCATCCGGCGCGCGCTTCACGGTTCGCTTGCCGCTGGCCGAATCCGAGCCCGAGCAGAGTGTCAGCCCCATTGCGGCGAACGCCCCGAAGACGGCGTAAGCTGAACCAGGAATGATTCGCATTTTGCTCGCCGATGACCACGCCCTGTTCCGTCAAGGCCTGAAATCCTTGCTCGAGACGGAACCCGACCTGCGCGTGATCGGCGAAGCCCAGACCGGACGCGACGCCGTGCGCTACGCGGCGGACACCAAACCCGACGTGATATTGATGGATATTCAGATGCCCGAACTCGACGGCGTGCGCGCCACGCAGAGCATCCTGGAGATCAACCCGAAAGCCAACGTCATCATCCTGACGATGTACCGCCAGGACAATTACGTCTTTGAGGCCGTCAAAGCGGGCGCTCGAGGGTATCTCCTGAAGGATGCCGACGCCTCCGAACTGATCGACGCCATCCGGCAGGTCAACGATGGCGACACGCTCCTAGACCCTGAAATGGCCAAGAACGTCCTCGAAGACTTCAAGGTCAAACGCGAATCCCTGCCCGTGGAGCGCCACCACGACCTGACCGACCGCGAAGCCGCCATATTGCGCTTGCTGGCGCAGGGCTCGAGCAACCAGGAAATTGCGTTGAAGCTGAACATTTCAGAGAAAACCGTGCGGAACAGGTTGTCGGAGATTTTTGCCAAGTTGCAACTGAACAACCGCACCCAGGCCGCGCTGTACGCCATCCGCGAAGGATTGGCGAGCCTGGACGACGCGTAAACAAGGCTCTTGAGACGTAAGAACACCGTCCAGCACGCATTCTTAAACTCGCGTGCTGGACGGTGTTCACAAGATGAGCGATCTACAGATAAGGCGTCAGGCGCTGAATGATGTTCTCGAGTTCTAACCGATTCTCGGACTCAAAGATGACATACCTGCGTCCCGATTTCTGCATGATGAGTTCATAATTACCTTTTGGTCGAAATTTGCTGGAGATATAAACCCATCCTGCAAAAATGAAAGCAAAAAGAATTATAATTCCAAAACTACCGACGCTTGCTAATTCATGCGGAAAAAAAGAAAGAATGATCAGAAAAGATATAAGACTTCCAAAAACGGCTACATGATTTTTTGGATCAAATGGCTCTGACCGATCTTCTATAAAGAAGCATTCTATTTTATCTATTGAGTGGCGTTTATTTGCCACTTCCAGCATCGAGCCTCTTATAGCAATTTCGGGCGTGATATCAACAACTGATGTTCTCTTATTTTGTTTTGGCAAATTCTGATTTGATTTCGAGATTTGTTGAAGCGCTTTTTGAGGCGTCGATTCCTGCATTAGAGAAATCATTCCAGTGACATCCGGCGGTCGCTCCGTCACGTTGAGCTTCAATCCGCGCTCAATCGCATTCCGCAAACCCTCACCCACGCTCAAAGGCAAGGCGGGCACGCTCGAGCCGATGAACCGATCTGTAGCGCTGGGTGGAGCTTGACCCATCAGGGCGTGGTACAAGGTCGCGGACAGGCCATAAATGTCCGTGTACGGCCCAAACTTGGCGCTGGACGCGTACTGCTCGGGCGCGGCGTACCCAGCGCTGACCAGGCGCGTGTGCTGCACGGTCTGGCTCGAGACGAAGGTGCGGGCGGAACCGAAGTCGATCAGCACCACGCGACCGTCATCGGCCAGGAAGACGTTGTCGGGTTTGATGTCGCGGTGCAACAACCCGGCGCGGTGAACGACTTCCAGGGCGTCCAGGATTCGTTCCGCGATCTCTCGCACCGTCTTCGGCTCGAGCGGCCCAAGCTGGTTGATTTCCTGGCCGAGCGTGTGCCCTTCCAGGTATTCCATCGTCATGTAAGCGGTCGCGTTTTCCTCGAAGACGCCGTACACGCGAATCACGCCTTCGTGATGGAACTGCGCCAGGGTACGGGCTTCCTCGAGAAAGCGCGTTCGGGCGTCCTGGAAACCCCGCGCGCCGTAAGTGGCGGGCGGAACGACATTGTTGCCCCGACGGGTGGAACCTTCCGGGAAGAGTTCCTTGACGGACACGCTGCGATTCAATTGTTCATCGTGCGCCAGGTAGGTGATGCCGAAACCGCCCTGCCCCAGAACCCGCTCGAGCGTCAACGCGCCATTGTGCAGCACGGTTCCAACGCGCAATTGCAAACCGCCCAAGGCCGCACCGCAACTGGGGCAGGTGATGGATTGATCGGGAATGCTGGTGGCGCAAAACGGGCAGGTGTCCATCCGGTACGAATGTACGCGGTCGGGCACGAAACAGTTGCAGATTTTGACCAGACCCCGAGACGCGACAACACCGTCCCACACGCGAACTCGAGAATGCGTCTGGGACGGTGTTACTCGTTCGGGGCGGTCAGGCTGGAAAGAAGGCTGTGCAACTGCTTGCGGGCTGACGCGGCCAGGGGCGCGAACATCCGGGCCTCGAAGCTTCGCACGGCGTTTTCGGCCTTCAGGACGGCGGCGCGTCCGGCGTCGGTGATCGTCAGGTCGTAAAGGCGGCGGTCGTCGGCGTTGCGGCGGCGCTCGAGGAAACCCAGGCGTTCGAGGTCGTCCAGCAGCCCGACCATCGTGGCGCGGTCGATGCGGAGCTTTGCGCCCACGGCCTGCTGCGAGAGCGGCCCCATGTGCGCTAGCACGCCGAGGACGCTGTATCGGCGCGTGTCAATGCCGGATGGCTCGAGTGCGCGGTCGAGTTCCGATTGCATGAACTGGCTCAGTTTGTACATCAACAGACTCGTGTGGTGCGAGATTGCTTTGGGCAATCCGGGCGGGCGCTCAAAGGGATCGGGGTCAGTCGCGGTTGACTTCGGCACTGGAATAGCTTAGCATCACAAACAGTTTGTTATGCTAACGATCTGCTATGGAAACGATTTTTGCTCGGGAGGAACCACCATGACTGTCCTCGTCACCACGCCCACCGGTCACATCGGCTCTCAGGTTCTCGAACGCTTGTTCGAGGCGAACGTACCGCTTCGCGTCCTGGCGAGAAACCCCGGCAAGCTCGACGCGAACCTTCTGTCGCGCGTCCAGGCCGTCACCGGTTCGAGCGACGACCCGCGCGCCCTCGGGCGCGCCCTGGAGGGCGTCACCGGCCTCCTGTGGGTCACGCCACCCGACGGCGAGGGCAGCGTCCTCGAGAACTACGCGCACTTTGCCCAGGCAGCCGCGAAAGCCATCACCGCGAGCGACGTGGAGCGCGTCGTCAACGTCTCGAGCGGCGGCAAGGGCCTGGCGCGCGACGCCGGGCCGATCTCTGCTCTGCACGCGGTCGAGGACATCCTGAACGCGACGGGACGCGCCATCCGCCACCTGCGCTGCGGCAACTTCATGGAGAACTACCTCTATCAGGTCGAAGGTCTCAAGCGCGGCGTTCTCGCGTACCCCATGCGCGGCGACGTGGCCGTACCGACCGTCGCCACCCGAGACATCGCGGCGGTCGCGGTGGGTTGGCTGACGCAATCCGACTGGACGGGTCAGGAGGGCGTGGGCGTCCACGGCTCCCAGGACCTGAGCTTCGAGGCCACGGCAGCGATCCTGGCTCGAGTCCTGAACCGCCCGATTCGTTTCCAATACCTGAGCGCCGACGCGTACCGTGCGACCATGCGCGGATACGGCCAGAGCGATGCGGGCATCGAAGAAATGTTGGGCATGTGGGCCGCCGTCGAGAGCGGCATTTACCGCGCTGAGCCACGCACCTTAGAGACGACCACGCCCACCGCATTCGATGACTGGGCTGCCCAACACCTCCGACCACTCTTGGAAAGCGGCTCGTCGCACTAAGATTCCGCACTCGGTTCAAGGCGTGCGTCCAGAGCAGTGTTTCGGCACGAGAAGCTGGCTCGAAGTACGGTTGGCAATCTCGGGCGAGCGATGGCGAAAGATCCTACGTCTCAGGCTCCTCAGGATGACAAAGCATTTTTTGTCGTGCAAGACGGGTTTTCTTAAACGGCACGCTTCACAAACACCGTCCAGCACGCGAATTAGAGTATGGGGCCTGGACGGTGTTCTCGCGCCAACCTTTTCAGCGCGAGAGTTCGATCACCAGCGTCTCGAGCGTCAACCTGGGATCGAGACCGGATTTCATGCCGCGATCCGCGTCCAGGATCGCGTTCAGGTTCATCAGCAAGCGCCTCTCGGACAAGCCCTTGACGGCCTCGAGCGCTTTCTGCGCGCGAAACGGGTGGACGCTCAGGATCTTCCCGGCTTCCTCCGGGCTGATAAAAGAGTCGCGTTCGCGCAGCGCGAAGGCGCGGGCGTTCAGCTGGTACTGACCCTGAATCGCGCCCATCAGCTTGAAGGCGTCCTCTCCGGCGTCCATCAATCGGGACAGGTGATCGGCGGCCTCGCCTGGTTTGCGTTTGGCGGCGGCTTCTAAAACCGCGAACACCGTCGTGGGTGGCAAGTGGTTGACCACGCGCTGCACGGTCGCGGCGTCCACCTTGCCTTCCAGGACGGAGAGTTTCTCGAGTTCGCCCGCGATGGTCGGCGGGTCGTCCGGGAAGATCTCCGAGAGGATTCGCGCCGCGTCCGGTTCCAGTTTGAGCTTCATGCTTTTGGCGCGTTCGATCACCCATTTGACCAGCGCGCCCTTGACGGGCGTGGGCAAGAGCGTCACGCTGGACTTGGCTTTCTCGTAGACCTTGACGCGGGCTTCCTGGGCCTTGCGTTTGCGCATGACCTCGCCGCTGGACTCGTTGCTCGTCCAGTTTTCCGCGTCCAGCAGCACGATTACTGCGTCCTGCGCGAGTTGCAAGGCCTCGAGCACCAGCTTGTACTCCTTGACGCCGCCCAAATCCACCACCGCCACCGCCGGACCAAACAGCCCGCCCTCGAGGTACGGCGCAACAGATTCCGGCGTGACTTCCTCGTCCAGCCACGGCACGTCCCTGGGCTGGAATCCTTTCTGGCGCAGGGCATCCCGCGCGGATTCCTCGATCAGAAAACGGTTGCCGATAAACGCCAGGATCATGCGGGGAGTATACGTCGGGTTGCGGGAAGTCTCGAGGAACACCGTGTGGGACGATGTTTGTTGAGTTGCGTGCTGGACGGTGTTCTCGAGACTCAAAGATACCTTTCGTGATACGGTTTTCGTGACCAATATTCGAAAGGAGCCTGACGTGGACGCATTCTGGAAAACCATCCTCTGGCAGCAATTCGGAGCCTCTATCGACATGCTCGAGAACGCCGTGAACGCCTGCCCGGAAAGCCTCTGGGGTGACCGATCAAAGAATCCAGAATTCTGGTACGTGACGTACCACACGCTGTTCTGGCTGGACATGTACCTGTCAAATTCACCGGATGGCTTCAGGCCGCCCGCACCGTTTGGGCTCGAGGAACTCGACCCGGCGGGCGTGCTGCCGGATCGGGTGTACACGAAAGACGAATTGCAAACCTACCTGGAACACGGGCGCCAGAAGTGCCGCGCAGTGATTCAGGACCTGACGGACGAGAAAGCCCGTCAGCAGAGCAGCTTCAGACGCCGCGACATGAGCGTCACGGAATTTCTGCTGTACCAAATGCGCCACGTCCAGCACCACGCCGCACAGTTGAACCTGATGCTCCGGCAGAACATCGATTCCGCGCCCGAGTGGGTTTCCAAGGCGAAAATCGAGCTCGATCTCGAGTGAAGGTTTGCAAGACCCGTCGTGCAGGTGGGGAGTAGGCGATGATGTGAAACCAGCGGATGCGCTCGACCAATTTTCGGTACAAATCTACGGGTTGCCGCTTTCAGAAATCCGAAACGATGACCGAATTCGAGACATCACCAACCCCATTGCAATCATCATGCTGTTACTCGACTATCTGACTGAGGTCGAGATGAACGGAATTCTGAACTTCTTTGGGAATAGCACTGGTCGTTACCCGGACGAGACCGTCGCTGCGCTCGAAGCCATCGGCTGCAACCGTGAGGCGAAAATCCTTGGCGAGATGACGGAACGAGCTCGAGCAGCAGGCCTGGATTATGAAAATTGCCAGCGCCAGGCTGCCGGGTTGCAGGAGTTTGAAATCACGAATCGAGCCGAGCTGTACGGAACGAAGTGGACTGGTGCAGCATCCACTGCCGCCAGGGCACTCGACGAAATGGCAGCACAAATTGATCATCAGGAGTTAACTCAGAAAATGGAAGCGTTTGTCGAACAGCACCTGGTTCACTTCACGGCTGCGCTCGACGCCATAAACTGACGCGCGTTGATGCGTCAATCTTCCGGCTCGAGCTGCGCGCAAATCTCGAGCCGGATATGCTGTTGCATGGACGCTCCCGATCCCGAAACCGCCGTGCGCGAGAGCGTGCGATCCTGGAGTTCGTTGCGTCAACTGGCTGAATTCGCTGTGCTGCGCCACGGCTACGGCAACAGCGATGGCGGTTTCGGCGTGACCTACCCCGAAGACCTGGACGAGTACGACCGCGAAGTCAACGGGTATACCATTCCGTCCGGTCACGTCGAGATCTACGGTTTCTGGGGCGCACCGGACGGGTACGACGTGACCGTGACTGAATCCTTTTACCTGGGCGTTCTCGCGTTCATGCTCGAGGAGGCGGGGTTCGAGACAGAAGCCGAGAGCGTTCGCGGCTTGCAAATCCCATAAACGCCGTCTGGTACGCGATTCAAATAACATCGTCCTGGACGGTGCTCTCGAGGGCTCAGGGCGTGCCGGTGTAGACGGTACGGGCAATCAGTACGTCTCGAGGGCAGGGCAACCCTTGTGGTCGCCCTCGCGTGACCGCGATCTCGAGGCGGATCGTTCAAACTCGGCTCGAGATCGCTTTCACGGCATCAACGGTTGGCGGTGAACAACCCGCCCAGGCACATCTCGTCGGTCGTGCCTTCGGCCCAGACGACGTAACGGGGTTTGGCTTGCGCGCCATCGATCCAGGGTTGGTTCGTTGGGCTGTTGTCGAAGGTACAGGTGACGCGCATCAGGTCGCCCTTGTTGACATCGATGGGTTTCTCGAGCCAGAAACCGCTCTGCCAGTGAAAGTCGTAGCGCGGAATATCCAGCAACAACGTGCGCCGCGCGGGATCGTTCGGGTTGGCCTCGAGCTTGATGCTGGTGCCCAGGAGGTGCATGTGGCCCTGCACGCCGTAGATGGTGCGATCAGATGACAGCGGGAATTCGCAACTGGTCGTGACCAGGCCATTCTTGGTGCGGTATTCCTGAAGGCTGGCCTTGCAGAAGCTCATCAACAATCCATCGCGCAGGATGTTGGTCAGTCCGGGTTCCTGGTAGGCGCTGACGCGTTTGTAGGCGCTCTCGCGCTGGCATTCGGGTTTGGCGGAATCCGCTTCGGGGCAGGGGATTTCGACGGGGCCGATCAGCGTCACGATCCGCAAATTGCGGCGTTCCTGACCCGTGGGCGCGAAGTACAACCGCGCGGCGGTACGATCCGCGCCGTCCCCGGCGAGCAGGTTGTAATGCACCTGCATGATGATCTCCGAGCCGGGTTTCATCAGCACGCCCGTGCCGTCCGGGTAATTGACGGCTTTCGCGCCGGGAACCCAGGTGCCGATAAAGCTGACGTTGCTGGTGGTCGTCTGACCCCGGAACCTGGCGCTGGCGTCCAACCCGACGCCGGGGCCGCCGAAGCGGCCGCCGATATGGTCGAAGCCGCGCCCGTGGCAGCGGCAGCG
>CAXTKV010000144.1:0-13906 GCA_964244895.1 uncultured Deinococcales bacterium | reverse complement strand
GGGCGCGGCGTGGCGCTGGCCGCCGAAGCCAGAGCGCGCGGCGTGAACGTCAGCATCGAAACCTGCCCGCACTACCTGACCTTCACCGACGACGACCTGGAGGCGCTCGGAGCCGTGCTAAAGTGCGCCCCGCCCGTGCGCGACCGCCTGGAATTCGACCGCCTCTGGGACGAGGTGCTGACGGGCCGGGTGGACATCGTGGGTTCCGATCACTCGCCCGCGCCGCCAGCAATGAAAACCTCACCAGATTTCTTTAGCGTCTGGGGCGGGATTTCCGGCGTGCAATCCACGCTGAGCGCCCTGCTGACCGAAGGCCACCACGCCAGAGGCTTACCGCTCGAGGCCATCGCCGGATTGCTGTCCGCCAACCCCGCCGCGCGCTTCGGATTTCACCGCAAGGGCAAGCTCGAGGTCGGCTATGACGCTGACCTGGCCCTGGTCGACCTGGGTCGCGAATTCACGCTGGAACCTGAGCATCTCCTCTACCGCCACACGCAAAGCCCGTACCTGGGTCGCCGCTTCAAGGGCGCAGTCCAGATGACGCTGGTGCGCGGTCGAACCGCCGCGCTGGAAGGTCAGGCGGACAGCGCGTCCCGCGGTCAATTGGTCAAACCCGAAGCGATCGCGTGAGGCGCTCTACACCCCGCATTCGTCATCCCGAACTCTGTTCAGGACCTTTCGCCGTCGGTCAGTCGATCTTTGAGCCAGTAGCACTCGAGATCGCTCGGTACGAATTCTCCAGGATGACAGCCTGAACGGAATCGTGTCGTTCCGGCGTTGATGCTCGAGGACACCAGTTGAAGGTCTCGAAGTGGTCGAACACGTTTTCGGGAAGGGCGGTTCACAGACCCGCCCTACGAGACTCGAAATCACAGGCCGAATCTCGAGAACACCGTCCAGCACGCGCCTTAGAATATGCGTGCTGGACGGTGTTTACACAAAATCAATCGTTCAGGGCTCTGGCCAACAAACGGTGGAAGTGATGCACGCCCTGCTCGCGGGTCGGGCTGAAGCGGCCCTTGTCGTAAAAACGGGATTTCACGCCGCGCTGCACGGCCTCGACCACGACCTCGTCCTCGCGTTCGACCCGATCCAACCGAGCGCCAGCCCCCTGACCGTATTTCTTGGCGTCCCAGACGTACTGCAAGAAGGACACTTTGGTCAGTTCCGGCCCCAACGGGCGCACCACGTTGACGGATACGCCCCAGGGGTAGAAGTTCCACATCGTGTTCGGAAAAACCCAGTAGTAGTACGCCGCCACGCGCTGGCCGTAATCCGGCGATGACGGCGGCAGGTCGAACACCAGTTCGTCGCTGGCGGCGGGTGCAAATTGCAGGTTGCTCCATTCAAAGAGTTCGCTGCGGTAGTTTTCATAATCCAGCAGGGAATTCAATGACGCGTGAATGAACGGGATGTGGAAGCCTTCCAGGTAGTTGTCGCAGTAGAGCGCCCAGTTTGAATGCACCAGGTAATCGCGGGCGTAATCGGGTTCAAAGTAAAAATCTTGCAGCGGCAACCAGCCCAGGCGATCGTTGATGGGTTTCATCACGTCCTGGAAGCTGGCGATGGGATCGAGGCTGGCGAACAAGAATTTGTCCTGGCCCCAGGTGGCGAACGGAATTCTGGGCAGGTTGTCCTCCGGGCGCGGGAAGTGCTCGGCGCGCTCAAATTCGGGCATGGCGTGAAAGCAGCCGTCCAACCCGAAACGCCGCCCGTGGTAGCGGCAGCGCAAAAACCGATCGCCGACGCCGCCCGTTTCTGCCACGATCATGCTGCGGTGCGTGCAAACGTTGCTGAGGACGTGCAGGTGATCGTCGAAGTCCCTGGTGACCAGCAGGGGTTCGTCCAGGCAACCTTCCAGGAGCGTCTGAGGTTGCACCGAACCGGGCGCTTTGAGGTGGTCGGTATCGCCCATGAATTGCCAGCTTCGCGCGAAGACGCGCTCCTTGGAGAGTTCAAAAAACGCGGGATCCTTGTAGAACGAGGCGGGCAGCGTGCTGGCCTCCTCGATGCGATCCGAGACGAACAATTTTTGTGGCATGACGGCCTTCCTTTCCGAGCGAATTCTCGAGTGACGACGGATGCTCGAGCTGCTATCTCGCGTGGAAGCCGTTGGGCAGCAGGTGCAGGTTCCAGAGCGCGTGGCGGCTGGGTTGATGATCTTCGATGTGTTTCACACCCGCACCGCCTTTCTGGACATTCATCATACGGGCGCGCGCGAGCACCGTCCAGCACAGCGTTTTTTGAGCCTCGAGAACATCGTCTGGGACGATATTCTCAAAAGCCCGCCCCGGAACCGGGCTCGATCAACGCCTGCGATTCCCTGTCTCGCTCGAGGTTTTCCTTGCGGCTCGCGGCCTCTCCTCGAGCCATCGCTACCGCCCGATTCCCTTTGAACCCTGCGGCGACCCCCGGCGTACAACCTTCAGGAGGAACCATTCATGATTGCGACCATTCAAGGTTTACCCCGTTGGGCGCGCGCTTTCGCCGCCGTGATCGCCGTGGCAGGGCTGGGGCTGGCGTACTGGCTGATCTCACCGTTGTTCATCAACGTTTCCGTCAACGAGGCGCTGCCCGGTACGGGCACCTCGAGTGCGGCGGCCACGACCGCCACCACGAGCGCCGATCTGAGCGCACTCGGTTCGGGCGCGTTCTACGATGTCTCGCACGATGGCGTGAAAGGAAAGGCCACGCTGTACAAGCAGGCTGATGGTTCAATCATCCTGCGCCTGACGGATTTCCGCGTGCTGAACGGCCCCGACCTGTACGTTTACGGCTCGAGCCTGACCAGGCCCGGCGCAGGTGACGTGAACGCCAGCAATTCGGTGATACTGGGCAAGCTCAAGGGCAACGTCGGCGACCAGAATTACGCGGTCCCCGTCGGAACGCAGCTGGATAAATTGAAGAGCATCGTGATCTGGTGCAAGACCTTCAGCGTGAACTTCGCCAGCGCATCGTTGTGATCACCAACGAACCATAATGAGACCATCCCAGACGCAGTTTCTCGAGGCTCGAGAACACCGTCTAGGATGGTCTTTTCCCGGCGTACAATCCCGGCATGGTCTACCGGATGCGAACCTACCAGGCAATCCCCGAAAAACTCCAGGTCTTCCACAGGTACTTCCACGACCTGCTCGAGCCGATTTACACCAGGCACGGCATCGTGACCGTCGGGCGTTGGGAAACAGGGGACGCGCGGGTCGTGGCGATCTTCGGCTACGCCTCCAGCCAGGATTTCGAGCGTGCGACCGCCGCCGTCAACGCGGACCTACAGATGATCGCGGCGCTCGAGTACAGAAAGACGGTCGATCCGCTCTGGACGGACTATCAGGACGCGTTCATGACGGCCACGGGCTGAAAGCTCAGTCTCGAGGATTTCGGAGCTGGAAGTCCTCAGGGTGCCCGATTGAATGCGGATGATCCACCGCGCAACGAACGTTCGAGAACCCGTGTACTCGAGAATTCGGGCTTAGCGAAGGCTTCAATCGTCCTCGTGAACCCTGACCTCGATGCGGTTGCCGCGCCGATCCCGCACCTCGAGCCTGGCCCTGGCCTGACCGCGGCGATACTCGCAGCAGTAACGGTCGCGCTGCGCCTGATAATTGACGCGCACCCAACCTCTGGCGCGCAGGTCGCGGTCGTGGTGCACGAAGACCGTCGATGGTCGGCTGGAACGGTACACGACCAGCACGCCCTGCGGTTCGCGCACGCGCTGAATGACCACCAGGTTCGGCACCAGGCTGATGTTGATGTTGGTCGTGACGACCACGACCGGAACCGGAAGGTCGATCTGGATGCGCACCTGCGCCATCGCGCCCGAGGACGCGGCGATCAGCAGTGCGGCGAGGATTCGTTTCATGCAGGGAATCTAGTCCGGGTCGGCCCGTGGATTCGTGAGAAATCGCATGGGTTTGGTTGGTGCGCTTCTCATGAAGAACCGGGCGATCAAGGAAACACCGTCCGGCGCGAGGATCAGAAAACACCGTGTGGAACGGCGTTCAGACCGCGCGCTCGAGATAACCTCTGGCCTGCAATCTGAAGAGTTGCGCGTAAGTGCCGCCCATCGCCACCAGTTCCTCGTGGGAACCGGATTCGGAGACCACACCGCCGTCCAGAACCACGATCTGATCAGCCAACCTGACCGTGCTGAATCGGTGCGAGATCAGCACCGCGATCCGGTCTCTGGCTTGCGTGCGGAGCGCCTCGATGGCCTCGAATTCCGCTTGCGCGTCGAGCGCCGCCGTGGGTTCGTCGAAGACCAGCACGCTCGAGTCGCGGAAGTACAACCTGGACAAAGCCAACCGCTGCCATTGCCCGCCGGACAGCTGCCGCCCGCCCGTGAACATCCGTCCGAGCATGCTGTCGTACCCGTCCGGCAGTTCCTGCACGAATTCGTTCGCACCGGATTTTTCCCCTGCGCGCGCCAGGGACGCATCATCTTGCATGTCCTCGAGCTGGCTGAGCGCGACGTTCTCGCGGGCGGTCATCTGAAACTGGCCGTAATCCTGGAAGATGATGCTCATTTCCTTCTGCACGCTGCGCGGGCTGAAACGGCTGGCGTCCAGACCGTTCAGCAAAATCCGCCCGGAGGTGGGTTCGTAGAGCCGCGTCAGGAGTTTCACGATGGTCGTCTTGCCCGCGCCGTTCTCGCCGACCAGCGCCAGCGCGTGACCTTTCTTGACCTTGAAGCTGGCACCTTTCAGCACGTCGCGCTCCGTCAAGGGATAGCGGAAGGACACGCCCTGAAATTCGATGGTTTCGATCGGCCCGCGCCAGGTTTCACCCGCGTCCAGATCGCGGGCGGGCAGTTCCAGGAATTCGAACAAATTGCGCATGTACAACAAATTCTGGTACAGGCTCGAGACGCCCGAGAGCAGGCTCGAGAATTGCGCCTGCACCTGCACGATGCCGCCCACGAACAACGAAAAATCGCCGACGCTGATCTTTCCGGCGGCGGCCCTGGCCAGCACGGATAGCGTGGCCAGACCGATCAGCACGGCGGAAAGCAGTGACGACCCCAGCGTCCAGGCGCTGCGGCGGTAGACGATCGGTTCGTACTGCGCTCGGAATTTCTGGTAATACTCGCGCCAACGGGAAAGCAGGTACTCCTCGAAACCAAAAAGCCGGACTTCCTTGACCAACTGATCCGAGGTCAGGATCGTGCCCAGGTAATTCTGCACGCGGGCTTCCGGCGTGCGGCGGCGGATCATCCAGTAACTTTCCGCCCCGAAACGGTTGCTGACGAACACGCCCGGCAACGCCGCCACCAGCACCAACAGCAGCACCAGCCAGCCCAGCCGCGCCAGGAGCGCCCCGATGGAACCCAGCGTGATCACGGCCTGCACCAGCCCCAGCACGCCCATGGCCACGGTGATCGGGCGGATGTTGACCTCGCGGTACGCGTCCTGGAGGGCATCGTAAGTCTTGGCGTTCTCGAAACGTTCGACCTCGAGGTGCGCGGCTTTTTCCAGGATGCGCTGCGTGGTGCTGGCCTGAAGCGCGTCACCCAACAATTCCCTGGACGCGCCCGAGATGGTCGACAGCAGCGTCCCGACCACACCGATGGCGACCTGAACGCCCAGCAAACCCGCCAGCGTGGTGAAACCGCCCTCCAGTTGCCCCTGCGTGGCGCGCGCCACGTCGTCCAGCAAGAGTTTTGAAACCCACAAACTGGCGGCGGGCACGAGCGACTGCGCCAGGCTGGTGACGACGATCAAGGTCGCGTGCAACGGGCTGACATCGAACACCAGCCGCACCGTGGCCCGCAGATCGCGGACCATCACGGCCATCGGGATGCGCTCCTGGCGTTCCCTGGGTTCCCTGGGTGGGGGTCTGGTCGGTCGGCTCACCGCAAGAGTGTATGCCCTGCGGGCCAAGGGCGCACCCGCCAATTGGACGGGTCAGGATCGGGGTTCATGCCCCGCAACACCGTCCAGGACGCGAATTCAAGAATGTGTCCAGGACGGTGTTGCGCCTCGAGAAACCCCAAGAACGGGTTGATGCAGGTCAAAGCTGAAAGGGAAAAGGAAAAAGTGAAAGCCAGGAGTTCCGATGCGTCGCCCGTCTCGTGGGTCTACTTTCATCTTTTCCCTTTTTACCTTTCACCTTTCTTCGCTCACCGACAACCCTCGAGACTTCACCGACACGCCCTAAGCGGGGCTCGACGCGTCCAGCGCGGGCAGAATCGAGATCGCGTCCAACGCGTCAGCCATCGCTTTAATCGCATCGCGGTCGTCGTCGGAGATCAACAACTCGTGCGGCACGCCGTGCGGCGAGGCCACGAACAGATCGTGCTTGCCCAGGAAGGCCGCGAACAAGCGCTCGAACTCGCGCTCGAGTTGACGGCGGTAAATGCCGTACATCAGCTCGACCTCGGCGCGCTCGCTCGGATCCAGATCCGCGCACAGGTACGGCGTGCGCTCGCCCGCGCGGTGCGTGAAGTACGCCTTGCGGTCGTCGCCCATGACGCGGTACAGCACTTGGCCCAGCAAGCGTTTTTCCCAGTCCGTCTCGAACTCGAACACGCACGGCGAGATCGACGCGCCGCGCTCGAGATCGGCCAGGCTGAAATCGTACTTGAGCATCAACCGATCCAGCAGCGTTCTCGCGTTCTCGCGTTCACCCGCCTCGCCCGCGCGGGCCAGTGCGAGCAGTTTGGTCAGTTTCTGGCGCAGGGCATCTCGGTTCATCAAGGAACTCGAGTGTACGGCAAGAAACGCCTTTGCGCCTCGAGTATCGTGTCCTGCACGACGTGCAAGCTTCGAAAGCGCTGCGTTCAGGACGCATCACAATTGAACTGATATAAGAATTTCTCGAGGGAAGGTCGGGTCGCAGACTGCGCACCCGAGTTTCGTTTCGTCCCGCACCGAATGTTCTCGAGCCGACCCGCGCACCGCGGGCTTTGCTCCCCTCTTCCACAATCGGCAAAGGGGCCGAGGTGAGGGCGCTCGAGCCAGTCACTCGTGCGCCGGGAACGACCGGCCAATCATGTTGTGAGCCGGGAACGACCGGCCAGTCATGTTGTGAGCCGGGAACGACCGGCTCAACACCCCGTGTGAATCCCCGCCCAGAGCACGCCGCGCGCGGGCAGAATCGGGGCAGTCCCGCCGCGCCGGATCGTCTCGAGGCGAGGCAGCAATTCGGGCAGGTTGCTCGGTTCGCCGTCGGGGCCGTAAGCGACGTGCAACCACTCGAGGTACGCGTCCAGCACCGCGCCGCGATCCGCCGTGCCGGTCAGCGCGGACGGCATCCAGTCGCTCGTCAGGCTGGCGGCGATCAGGCGGTAGAGTTTGCGCTCACCGATCAAACCCTCGTCGCTGACGCCGGAGAAGCGCCAGGCGCGCCAGCCGGGATCGCTGCCCGCCACGAGGGCTTTGAAAAGCGCGACATCGCGTTCCTCGAGCGCGATGCTGACCGGGCCAGCGTCCTGTAGCGCGCACGTCCGCCCGATCCAGCCGAGGCTTTCCTGGGCCGTCTCGAGCATCCGGTTCAACGCGATTTCTGCGCGATCCGGGAAGGCGAACGAATCCGGGTCGCGCCCGGAGAACGTGTCCAGCGCGTGCCCCAATCCCGGCGCGTACCCCGCGTGAGAAAAACTGTCCTGCGCGAAATGCAGCAGTTGCCCGAGGTGAATCAGGCGTTCTTCTCTGGTTTGCGCGCGTTCGACCCGCGCCCAGAGCGCGTCCTTGCGGGCGCGCACGGTTTCCGGCGTCTCGAAGGCGTGCCAGTTGCGTTGGCTGGGCACGTCCAGCGCGATCACCCTGAAAAAATCCTTCTCGGCCACGGTTGTCTGGTTGGTGTCCTGGCTCCAGTCGGCGCTGGCCACCAGCGCCGCGTCCGCGAACTCGAGACACGGGGCTTTGAGCGCCAGGTAGAGCGTCAGGTCGAAATGCGTCTCGCGGTTATAGGCCAACGCCTGCGACGCCAGACAAACCCCGATGACCGCGATCGCGCGCACCGCCCGGACGGATTTCATGGCCTCAGCCTAATCCAGAGCGAATGCTCGAGGCGTGAGGCGACCAGGCGCAATTCATCGCGTCCCAGACGGTGTTCGCGTCGGAAACACCGTCTGGGACGGCGCATTCGTTTCGGAACCCTGAAGCCCGCCGGGTCGTATCAGGCCATGAGGTGAACCATGGGATTACTGGATGACATCGCGGGCGGACTGAAAAAAGGACTCGATTACGCCAAGGAAAAGGGCGAACTGGGCGCGAAAATCGCGCAAGTGCGCCTGGATCTGGTCAACCTGGCGCGAGAACGCGACGGGCTGTACGCGCGGCTGGGCAAGATGTATTTCACCAACCGCGACGACACGGCGCGGCTGGAACCGATCATCGTGGAACTCCAGCGCGTGCTGGCGGAGGTTCGCAAGCGCGAGGAGGCGCTGGACAAACTCAACGAGAAGCCCGATGAGACACCCGCACCGACCGCGCACGTCGAGGTGCCGCACGTGACCTCGAGCGTTCAGACCCCGAGCGAGCACGCCCCGAGTACCGATCCGACCGACGGGACGAAAACGCACCCCTGAACGACCGCACCTCGAGCGTGAGGGCGAACGCGAGGTTCGCCCCTACGGGACGCGGTTTTTCGTGCGGTGATCGCCCTCGAGAAAGAGCGGTTTCTCGGGACTCGAGCCCAAGAGAACACCGCCCAGGACGCATATTCTTGGACATCTAGGGTCGCGTCCTGGACGGTGTTCTCGGCGCGGGTCGCTTTCAATCATCTTCGGCTCACGCCGCGTCTGCTAGGCTGAATCGCTTCGCTCGAGGGTTCACGCTCGAGCTTCGGGGTTCCCTTGACAGAGTTCGCTTCAGACGCCGAAAAACCCATCAACCCACCCGCGCGCCGCAGCGCCACGCGCAACATCCTGACCGTCATGTCCGGCACGCTGGCCAGCCGGGTGCTGGGACTGGTGCGCCAGACGCTCTTCAACCGCCTGTTCCCCACGGAGATCACGGACGCCTTCAACGTCGCGTACCGCGTGCCGAATTTGTTCCGCGAACTGCTGGCGGAAGGCGCGCTGACCTCCAGCATTATTCCCGTCTACAAGAACCTGCCACCCGAGGAGCGCAAGGCCTACACCTCGAGCCTGACGGGTGCGCTGGCGGCGGTCAATTTGATCGTGGTCGGGCTGGGCATCCTGCTCGCGCCGTTCGTGATCGGATTGCGAATCGCGTCGGGCGGCAGCGTCAACGCGGAATTGACCATCGCGCTGACGCGGATTCTGTGGCCGTTCCTGGCGGGCATCTCTTTTAGCGCGCTGGCGATGGCGTTGCTGAACGCGGAGGAACGCTTCTCAGCGACCTCGTTTAGCCCGCTGGCCTTCAGCCTGGTTTCGATCATCGGATTCCTGCTGTTTCCGGGCAGCGCGGTCATGCTGGCCGTCTTCACGACGCTCGGGGGTTTCGCGCAGTTCTTCGTGCAGATTCCCAGCTTGCGGCGCTTCGGGTTGATGCCGAAGCTCGGGTTCAGCTGGCATCCAGCGCTAGCGCGCACCTTTTCGCTGATGATCCCGTTCACCTTCACGACCGGCACCCGAGAATTCCTGACGATCGTGCTGACCACGCTGCTGTCCAGCTTCCCGGCGGGCGCGGTCACGGGCTTCACCAACGCCGACCAGATTTTCCTGCTGGGACTCGGATTGTTCGCCGTGTCGCCCGCGCTGGCCGCGTACCCTCGCCTGGCGGAAAACGCCGCCGCGAAGGACTGGGGAACCTTCAACGCGACCGTGGGGACTTACGCGCGGCTGGTCTTGTTCCTGACGATGCCCGTCGCCGCGCTGATCTTCGCGCTCGCGCCCAGCGTGGTCACGGCGCTCTACGACTGGGGACGGCGCGGCCTGGAAATAGAGAAGTACACCTACACGCTGCTGGCGCTGCCGCCGCTGGCGCTCGCCATGATCCCGTGGGGCTTGAACCAGTTCCTGGTGCGCACGCTCTACGTGCAACAACGCACCCGCGAGGCGATCCTGATCAACGTCGGCGGCTTCCTGGTCAACACCGCCGGGTACTACGCGCTCGCGCCCATCGGTTTCGTGGCCATGAATTACGCCACCACCGCCACGGGTTTTCTGATCAGCGTGGTCTACATGATCGTGCTGCACCGACTGGTCGGGTTCAACTGGAAAAAACTCGTCGGGCACGCCGTGAAAGTGGGGCTGGCGGCGCTCGCGGCGGGTGGGGTCGCGTACCTCATATCGGGTTTGATGCCCGGTGGTCACGGCACGCGCGGGGCGCTGGCGGGCGCGCTGCGGCTGGTCGTGGCGGGTGGGTTGGGGGCAACCCTGTACCTGGCATTGGCAACCATCATGCGCGTCGGGGAACTCGAGACGCTCCGCAAGCGCATCCTGCGGCGTTGACCCGTCAAGAACACCGTGTAGCACACGTATTTTGAATCACGTCCCGGATGGTGTTTCTCGAGATCGCAAAAGGACTCTTCATGCGAAAAACCTGGTTGATCGTTCCCACCCTGATCGCGCTGGTACTGGCCCGAACCCTCGCGGGGGGTGGGTCGGACTCGAGCACCTGCCGAGCAGAAATACGCGACGCTCGAGCCGCCGTGCGCGGCATCTCGGGGTTGCCGCCGCTCGCTTTCGTGCGCCGGGCGCTCGAGTCGTACAACCATTCAGACGGCGTGTGCCTCAGCAGCTACGATGTCTACGACCAGGCCATCACCGCCCGAGCCGCCAATTGGTTGACGCTGACGGGCGCAAACGGTGAGATCCTCAAATCGCGCGAGATCTACGTCTGCACCAACGGCCTCAAAGCCCAACGCTGCGATGGCCTCTACGCCGACGACGCGCTCTGCGGCTGCGAAAAATGGCCGGACGTGCAACTCACGGCCTCCGGCCTGACGCGCGTTCGGACGCACCCGGATTTTCGGGCGCGCTGGTTCGCGGCCCGCTTCGAGGGCGGCAATTTCAAAGATGACGTTCCGCTCCAGGTCACAAACGGTCTGCTGCACACCAAAAACGAGAAATTAAGGAACCCGCACGTCATCTTCGCGCTGCTCGAGCCAAAAATCGCAGGCATCGCACCGCTCAAGCTCGTCTGGCGCATCCGGTAAGATTAAATGCCGTTTGGCGCGCGCCACAGGTGTAATCTCGAGCCGTGAGTTCAAGCCTGCCGCGCCCGCTCGAGCGGGTCAAAACCTACCTCGATCTGGTCAAATTCGAGCACACGATCTTCGCGTTACCTTTCGCGTACGCCGGGATGCTGTTCGCGTCCAAAACGCAACTCGGCACGGGCTGGCCCGGCTTCTGGACGGTCTTGTGGATCACCCTGGCGATGGCGAGCGCGCGCACCAGCGCGATGGCGCTCAACCGCGTGATCGACGCCTCGATCGACGCCCGCAACCCGCGCACCGCCGGACGCCACGTGCCGCGCGGCGCAGTCAAACCCCTCGAGGGCATCCTGCTGGCCGTCGTGTCGCTGGCGGTGCTGACCTTCGCGGCGGCGCAACTCAACCCGTTGTGCCTGACCTTGCTGCCCATCGCGGTCGTGTTCCTGGTGCTGTACCCGTACACCAAGCGTTTCACCTGGCTGTGCCACGCCTGGCTGGGCGTGACGGACGGCGCGGCGGCGGCGGGCGGCTACATCGCCGTGACCGGGCGTTTCGATGCGGTCGCGTGGCTCTTGTGGGCGGTCGTGATCTTCTGGATGATCGGGCTGGACGTGATTTACGCCACGCAAGATTTTGATTTCGACCGCGCCAACGGCGTGAAAAGCATTCCGCAGCAATTCGGAATTCAGCGCGGGCTCGAGATCGCGAAGTATTCGCACGCGATCATGTGGGTGCTCCTTTTGCTGGTCGGGGTGGCGGCGGGCTCGAGTTGGGCGTACTACGTCGGGGTCGCCATCATGGGCGGGATTCTGTTCTACGAGCACCGATTGGTGCGCCCGGATGATCTGGCGCGCGTCAACGAGGCGTTCTTCAACGCGAATTCGTGGCTGGCCTTGACGATGCTGGCTGGCGTGATCCTAGACGTGATCGTTCGTTGAAGTAAGAACACCGTCCAGCACGCATAGTCGACTATGCGTGCTGGACGGTGTTCTCGAGAATTATTGATTTTGACGACGCCAGAATTGCCACCACGGACGCTTCGGTGATTGTTCGATGTGAGGCTGCAAGATATATCGTTGCACATTGGACGACGAATTGGTCTCGAGGGGTCTGGGTCTCAACAGATCGAGAAACGTTCTCATTTCATTGAGTGCAACATCAAATAGCAACGGAATGCGCTCGCCACTCGGAAAGCGAAAGGCTTCCCAGACGTGATACCCGTCCATCTCAAAATCGCGCCCGTATAACTCATTCAAACGCTGAATGGATACGTAGCGACTGCGAAATGCGACCTCGAGCGCCTGACCGAGTACACCAGGATCGAGGCGCGTTTGCTTGATGAGCAAGTACGCGTCATAGAGATCTTTGGCTCGCCATCCGCCAGGATCGTAGTCGAACAAACCCTGCACCTTCCATGCGAAGAGAAGTTCGGGTGGAGCAGCAAGCACCTGCACGCTTGATCCCAATATGAGGGTCTGATAGTCGAGCATTACGGCGGGTGGCACGAGTGGATCATTGAAACCTACATCAACTTGCAGAACACGGGAATCACCGCAAACGGTAACCGGAAGGGAGGCACGAACACCAGGCGAATCAGTGTAGTACCAAGTGGGAAGACTCGTCAGTCCATCGAAGTGGAACATAACTTGATCGTCTTGCTCGCTAACGGCGCAAACTTGAGCAAAAAATGCTGAGGCGCGCTCTGGGTCGTGCGGATAGGTCGTCACAAAATCGAGATCGCCCGACGGACGAAAAGCCGGATAAACGTACTGGCGAGTCAGCGTACTACCCCGCAAAACCATGGAATTCGCGTCTGGTAAGCCTTGCATCCGCCTCAGAAACCCCTCGGCGGCGTGAAGGTCGAGGATTTCCTCGAACGGGCGACCTACCTCGAGACTGCGTTCACCCAAAGCATCTATCAGGTCACTCATGGACGCACCCACGCGGTATCGAGATCAAGGTTGCTGTCGAACACGCAGTATTCGCTGACTGAAGCGATGAGAAGATAACCAGAGTGCTTGAGAGCTACAGTCAGTTCCGCGACTCGTTCCTGAGTGGTTCTGAGTCCAACGCCGTGCGCGCGCAACGTCACGAATTGTTCGCGTGTGCCGTCCTCAAGCTTTTTGAACGCATTGCGTGAAAGGTGCCCACCGAACCTTAAGCAAACCGCGTTCAGTTCACAGCCCGAATCTGTTTGCTCGAGCCGCAGCTTGAGGTGATGCTCAAAGTAACAGCCGTCTGGTGCGTGGCGTGCGTCTACATCGGTTTGTGGTACGCATGAATTTGTCGGTGCTGCCTCGATCTTGACGCGTTCGACACGGAAGCAGTGACTTTCGAGGACTGTCTTGATTCGATCGGTTTCATCATGTGCGCCTTGCAGATCGCCCCAATGTCGTGAGCACGTCATTGGCTGGGTTGGGTCAACACCAAATTCGATCATGATTGCTTTCAAACCATGTTGGCGGCATGTCACCTGGAATGCTTGCACCTCGGAGCCGAACAGCGGAGCAACCGTGACATGAATCTCGAACAAATCAGTACCCTTGACGTTCTTCAGTTCCGAACTGAAGGCAAGGCACGACTGAAGCGAGCCATTAATAAAGCAAGGAAGTGACATAACAGTTCTTACTGTACAGAATTCCTTAAATGGTTCTACGCGCTTTCTAGCGTAGGTCAATTTGTCCACTAACCCTGAGAACACCGTCCAGCACGTATCTCTAAAATCGCGTCCTGGACGGTGTTCAGGCATCATCTCACCTTGCCGGGTAAAATCACCGCATGGTTCCGTTAACGCTTTCCCTCGAACCTGACGCTTACGCCGTGGCGCGGCTCGATCCCGACCTGA
>CAXTKV010000143.1:0-13986 GCA_964244895.1 uncultured Deinococcales bacterium | reverse complement strand
GCAGCGCATTCAGACGCCCGACGCACCGATCACCGAGTTGCGCTTGCCGACTGCGCTTCAGGTCAGGGGATCGAGCGCCCCGCCCACGCCATCCGTCTCGAGCGAGTCGGATTCGGGCGCGCGAAGCGCGCGCCGGAGGCACAAATGAACGCACCGCAGACTCGCGCGCAGGCCAGGCCGGGCGGGGCACTGAACTTCAGCGATTTCGTGACGCGCTACGGGATTTTCCTGGTGCTGCTGGTGATGGTTGTGGTGCTGGCGATCATCACGCCGGTGGTGCGCGGCGAGCAATACTTCTTGCGGTTGGACAACGCCCGCCAGGTCTTCTTGCAGGCCGCCATCAACCTGACCATCGCGCTGGGCATGACCTTCGTGATCGCCTCGAGCGGGATCGATTTGTCGGTGGGATCGGTCGTGGCGTTGGGCGGGCTTGCAGCGGCCTTCGCCATGCGCGCGGGCGTAGACCCGTGGACGGGCTTCCTGATCGCCGTGGCCACGGGCGCGGTCTGCGGCGTGCTGAACGGCCTGATGGTCTCGAGGCTGGGTTTGCAACCGTTTATCGTGACGCTGGGCACGATGGGCATTTTCAGGGGGCTGGCGCAGGTCATCAGTGAGGGCCGACCCGTCTACGATTACGGCACGCGCTTCAACGCGATCTTCGCCGGATCGATCCTCGAGATTCCCGTTCCAGTCATCATCTCGCTGGTGCTGGCGGTCATTTGCGCTTTCACATTGACGCAGACGCGCTTCGGCAAGTACACGCTTTCCATCGGTTCCAGGGAAGAAACCGTGCGGCTGGCGGGCATTAACGTGGATCGCTACAAGGTGCTGGTCTACGGCCTGTGCGGGCTGTTGACGGGCGTGGCGGCGGCGTTGCTGACGGCGCGGTTGTCCACAGCGGATTCCAACGCGGGGCAATTCTTCGAACTCGACGCCATCGCCGCGACCGTCATGGGCGGCACCAGCCTGTCCGGTGGCGTGGCCAGCATCTCCGGCACGGTCGTGGGCGCGTTGATCATCAGCCTGGTCAGGAACGGCATGAACATCCTGAACGTCCCGAGCTTCTGGCAGCAACTCGTGATCGGTGGCGTGATCATCCTGGCCGCCGTGCTGGATCAATGGCGCAGGCGTCAGGGCAAAACGCGTTAACGCGAAAGGGGTGGTGCATGGCGTGAGCGATTCACTGAGAAGACCGTCCCAGACGGTATTTCTCGAGATGACAAAAACACCGTCCTGGATGGTGTCCACTGAAACCGGAAAGACCTCGGGTCGGATGGCTCGAGTGAACACGAGGAGGTTCTTATGAACGCACGCATCGCCGCTTCAGCACTCATGCTCGCCGCGCTGGTGGCTGCCACAACGGGCAGCGCCCAGACGAAGAAGTTCAAGATCGGGGCCTTATTCAAGAACGAATCCAACCCGTACTTCCTGACGATGAAAAAAGGCTACCAGGACGCTGCCAAGGACATGAACGTGGACATCGTGACGGGTTCCACACCGACCGAAAACGCCGCCGATCAACAGCTCGCGGTGCTCGAGACGTGGCTCAACCAGGGCGGTTTCGACGGTTTCATCGTCACACCGTTTCGCGCCACCAGCTTGAATTCGGGTCTGGCCAAAGCCACCGCCAAGAAAATCCCGATCATCAACATCGACGAGATCATCCCCGAGGACGCCGCCACCAAGGACGGCGTGGACATCGCCGTGCGCGTCGCGTCCAACAACGTCACGGCGGGCAAGCTGGCCGCGCTGCGGGCGCTCAAGCTGGTCGCCAAGGGTTCCGAGGCCGCGATCATCGAGGGCGCGGCGGGCACGTCCTCGAGCGCGGATCGGGTTTCAGGCTTCCGCAAGAACGTCGAAGCGGGCGGCTTGAAGGTCGTGTCCAGCCAACCCGCCGACTGGGATCGCAACAAGGCCTTCAACGTCGCCAGCAACGTGCTTCAGGCCAACCCGAACGTCAAGGTGATTTTCTGCGCCAACGACGACATGGGCCTCGGCGCGGCGCGAGCGGTGCAGGCGGCGGGCAAGAAAGGTCAGATCCAGATTTTCAGCGTGGACGGCACCGGTGAAGCCGTGGCCGCCGTCAAAGCGGGTGATCTGGCGGGCACGGTCGCGCAGAACCCCGACGAGATGGCCCAGATCGCGGTCGAGGCGATGCTCAAGATTCTCAAGGGCCGCCCCGTGCCTGACAGCCTGGAGAGCCCGGTCGGGTTGATCACCAAAGAGAACGCCAAGTAAGGCTCGAGACGAACCGCGCGATCTCAAGACGTTGCAACGCCAGGCGATCCCTTAGCCCTCGTTCCTTCCCCTCACTCAGCACCGCGTGAGGGGAAGGAATGAGAGAGCACCGTTCCACACGGTGTTTTTGATATGCGTCCCGGACGGTGTTCTCGAGGTTCACGCGTCCGAAATGCACCGAACTTGCCCGTCGCGTTATCCTCAATTCATGACCACAACACGGGAGTCACAATGATCAAATACGGCGCACACGCCTTCGTCTGGATCGGCGAGTGGAACACGCAAAGCGGCAACGAGGCCATCCGCGCCGCCGCCAGAGCGGGCGCGGAGTTCATCGAGATTCCCTTGCTCGATCCGGACGGTTTCGACGCGGCCAGCCACAAACGCGAACTCGAGCAGAACAAGATTTTTGCCACGGCGTCACTGGTGCTGCCTGTGGACGCGCACATGCCGGATCGCCCGAAGGAAGCCCTGGCGTTCCTGACCAAAGCGCTCGAGAAAGTGGACGCCATCGGCTCGAATTACCTGTGCGGCTGCATCGCGTACCACCTCGGGCACCTGACTGGAGTAGGCCCGAAGCCAGCCGAGCGCCAGACGGTCGTGGACACGCTCGGGGTGCTGGCGGAGCGCGCGCGCGGCATGGGCATCACGCTCGGCCTGGAAGCCTGCAACCGCTACGAGACGTACCTCTACAACACGCTCGCGGACACCCGAGAAACCATCTTGCACGTCGGCGCGTCGAACCTGAAATTGCACGCGGACACGTACCACATGAACATCGAGGAGGAAGGTTTCCGCGATCCGATCCTGGCCACCAAAGACGTGCTGGAGTACGTCCACATGAGCGAATCCCATCGGGGCATGGTCGGCACGGGCACGGTCAACTGGGATCAGGTTTTTTTGGCGCTCAAGGACTCGGGTTTTTCCGGTTACCTGACGCTGGAATCCTTCGCGGCGATCAACCCGGCGCTGGCGGCGGCCACCTGCCTGTGGCGCGCCCCGAAGCACACGGGCGCGGAACTCGCGGCGGGCGGCATGAAATTCTTGCGCGAGGGAGCGGCGAAGTACGGCTTGAACTGAGGCTGCATCGCTCGAGGACGGTTATCAGATCGCGATTGATGTTGTCGGTGTCTGATTCTCGATATTGCGGTCTCGGACGAGGAGATGACCTCGCATCGTTCAGGGAGCTACCGCCCAAAGACGATTTGATCTGACCTCACGAGCGGTTGGCTCGAGAACACCGTCCGGCACGCGAATCGCGAAACGCGCCCCAGACGGTGTTCTCGAATCGTGCTGCTCAGGCGTTCTCGGCCCAGACGCGAAAATTCTCGAGCAGTTTCAACCCGACGCGCTGAGATTTCTCCGGGTGGAATTGCGTGGCGTGAAGGTGGCCCCGAGAAATCACGCTCAGGAAATCCAGTCCGTAATTCGTGACCGCGCCGTCCTGAGCGACCTCGAGCGGCGCGTAGTACGAATGCACGAAGTACGCGAAGCTCGCTTCGCCCAGCCCGCGCATCAAGGGGGAATCGCCGACGGGCATCAGGCGATTCCACTGCATCTGCGGCACGGGGCGCGATTTCTCGAGGTTCACGAAGCGTTTGACGCGACCCGGCAGAACGCCCAGGCCGGGCTTGTCGGATTCCTCGCTCGATTCAAACAAGATTTGCATGCCGACGCAGATCCCCAAAAAGGGCTTCTGCGCCCCGATGTGATCGCGCACGGCGTCCTCGAAGCCGGACGCCAGGAAGCTCTCCATGACCTGCCGGAAGTGGCCCTGACCCGGCAGCACCAGCGCGTCGGCGCGTCGCGCGTCTCGGGGGTCGCTCGAGACCTGAACCTCGAAGCCCGCGACCTCGAGGGCCTTCGCCGCAGAGCGCAGGTTGCCGGAACCGTAATCGATCAATAAGGTTTTCATCGCGCCTCACGGGTACTCGAGAAACAGAGCTCACATGTCCGTATCGAATTCGTGGTTCATCAACGGGATCACGTCCACCACGGGTTGCTCGTAGGGATGCACGCGCCGGACGGCCTCCAGCGCGGCCCGCACGAGCGGTTTGGGGCAGCGCGTCTCGAGTTTGAATTCCAGCATCCGGCTGACCTGACCGGGCGTGCCGGAATACGGGGTGGAACCTGGCAGCGGTCTGAACATGCCCGTCATGCTGGTCACGGCGAAGCAGTGATCGTAAAGCCCGATCTTGCCGACGCCGATCTCGTGCAGCGCGTCCTGAAGGGCATCCAGGTGCGTGGCGGGCACGAAGATCTCGAGCTTGACGTATTCGGTGCGGCTCACGGCACCTCCCTCACAGGCTGCCCTTGGTGCTGGGCAGCGCGTTGGATGTGACACGGGTGGCGGCATAGAGGGCTCGAGCGAAGGCCTTGATGATCGCTTCGCTGACGTGGTGAACCTCGCGCCCGGCCAGCACGCGCACGTGCATGGTGGTTCCCGAATGGTTGCAAAAGCCGCGCAGGAATTCGCGCAGGTGGTAGATGGTGAAGCCCTGCACATCGCCCTGGACGCGCAATTCCTCGGGTCGGAATTCCAGGTGCGCCCGTCCGGACAGATCCAGCACGACCTGCGCCAGGCTCTCGTCCATCGGGACGAAGGCGTCCGCGTAGCGCTCGATGCCCGTCTTATCGGCGAGCGCCCGCGCCAGCGCCTGGCCGAGCGTGATGCCCAGATCCTCGACCAGGTGATGCACGTCCACCCCGAGATCGCCGGTGGCCGTAACCTCGAGCCCGATCTTGCCGTGCCGACGCAGGGCATCCAGCATGTGCGTGGTGAAGCCGTGATTCGTCTCGAGCGCGCCGGGAAGGGCGCGATCCAGGTCGAGCGAGAGCCTGATCTGCGTTTCATTGGTGTCGCGTTCCACGACCGCACTCCGGTCGGGCGCTGCGCGGCTCACGCGATCTCCGAGGCGGCCTTCAAGAAAGCATCGTTTTCTTGGCGCGTCCCGATGGAGACGCGAATGCAACCCGCCAGCCCCGCGTAGCTGTCCTGGCGTCTGACCAGCACGCCCCGTTCCAGCAGCGCGCGGTGTGCCAGAGCCGCGTTTGGCGTGCGGATCAACAAGAAATTGGCCTGGGATGGATAGACCGTCCAGGACGGATGTTCAAGCAACGCCTCGTAGACGCGTCGGCGCTCGAGGAGCGTCTCCTCGACCCTGGTTTGCACGTAGCCCGGATGCTCGAGCGCCACATCCAGTACGGCCTGGTTGAGTGCGCCGATGCTGAACGGCAGCATCATTTTCTGCACCTCGAGCGCCAGGCCGGGGTGCGCGAGCAAATAGCCGAGCCGCACGCCGCCCAGCCCCCAGGCCTTAGAGAAGGTGCGCAGGATCGCGACGTTGCCGAATTCGAGCGCCAACGCGCGGTGATCGCGGCCCGCGAACTGGTGGTACGCCTCGTCCAGCACGACGATCCAGCCATCCTGCGCGGCCTCGAGAATCCGCCTGATCTCTGCGATATCGTGCAGTTTGCCGGATGGCGCGTGCGGTTCGGCCAGGTACAGCAATCCCGGCCCTCCGGCGCGCAATTCGTTCAGCAGCGCGTCCATCGGCAATTCAAAATCCGGTTCCAGCGGCAATTCCTGCAATTGCGACCCGAGCAATTTCGCGCCCAACGCGTAGAGCGCGAAAGCGGGTGCGAGGGTCAGCACCCGCTGCCCGATCCCGGCGATCTGGGTCAGCGCGTAGATCAGCACGTTCGACCCGGACGCGATCACGACGCCTTCAGGATTCCAGCCCTCGAACGCGCCGAGCTTCGCGCGCAAACCGTCCGCGTGGATGTCCGGGTAACGGTTCCAGTGCGCGCCCAGCGCGCGCTCCACCGCCAGCGCCTTGAGTTCCTGCGGGAAATCGTGCGGGCTCTCGTTCTGATCAAGCTTGACCGGCGCGTCGTAGACGGTGTACGGGTAATGCGGCGCGTTGCGAATCTCGGGGCGGACGGCGTTGCGGGCTGCCTGCTCGAGCGCAGCGCGTTCCAGTGCAGCACTTTCTACTGCAGCGCTTTCTACTGCGGCGCGTTCGGGCGCGGCGTTCTCGAGGGCGGTCGGGAGGGTTTTGCTCACGCACGAATCGTACCAGAGCCGCCGCAGGACGGGGTGCGCCACACGGGAATACCGTCCAGCACGCACCTTTCAACTTGCGTGCTGGACGGTGTTCCTGTTCACTGCCAGCGCGCTCTTGCCTCGGGCTCGAGACGCCGAAGATGCTCCAGCACTTCCGCCGCCAGCGCAATCGTTCCGGCGGCGACGATCAGGCCATCCTTCGGGGTGATCTTTGCGGCGGTCTCGAGCGCGTCCCGCACGGTCTGTGCGATCCGCGAGCCCGGATAGAAGGCCGCAATCTGTTCGGGCATCGCGGCTCGAGGCGCGAAGCTGGGGCGCGTGACGATCACGTTTTTAGCGATGCCGTGGAGTTCGGCGGCCATTCCTTCCAGATCCTTGTCCGCCAAGCCCGCCACGATCAGCGTGACGTGTTCGATCCGGAGGCCGTTCACGAACCGCGCCAGCGCGCGCGCCCCGTCCGGGTTGTGTGCGGCGTCCACGAGCGTCCGTGGCGCGCCCGGAACCAGGTCGAGCCTTCCAGGCCAGCGGGCGTTCTCGAGGCCGCCCTGAATGGCTCGTGGCGGCAGCCCGAGGCGTTGCGCGGCGGCGACGGCGAGCGCTGCGTTGCTCGCCTGATGGTCGCCGCGCAGGTGCGTGCGACCCCGGAATGAGCCGAGCGGCGTGGTCAGGTCAATCTCGAGCCCGTCCAGCGAAAGGTTGCGGTACTCGAGCCGGATGTCCTCGCCCAGCACCCACAGCGGCGCACCCAGTGCCGTCGCCCGAGCCCGGATGACCTCGAGCGCCCCACCGATCGCGCCCGTCAGTGCGGGGACGTTCGCTCGAAGAATCCCCGCCTTTTCGAACGCGATCGATTCCAGCGTGTCACCCAGGTATTCCGTGTGATCCAGGCCGATGTTGGTGATGACGGACAACTCGGCTGGCACGGCGCTCGTGGCATCGAGCCGCCCGCCCAGCCCGACTTCCAGAATCGCCCATTTCACGCCGCAATCCTTGAAGTGCTCCAGCGCCATGGCCGTCAGCAGCTCGAAGAACGTCGCGCCGATGTCCGCGTTCAGATCCCGAAAACGCTCGATCAGCCCCTCGAGTTTCGCGTCCGCAATCGAGATACCGCCGACCCGAATCCGGTCGTTGACGCGGTGCAGGTGCGGGCTGGTGTACTCCCCTACTGGCCCCCAACTTGGATCGAGTTTCGCCGCTTCGATCATGCTCGAGAGCATCCGCGTGACCGAACCCTTGCCGTTCGTGCCGGCCACCTGCACCGACCTGAAGGCGCGCTCCGGGTGACCGAGGCGCTCCAGCAAGCCCTCCATCCGCCCCAGTCCAGGGTGCATACCGCGCTCTTGTTGCGCGAACAGCCAATCAATCTGTTCCTGCATCCGAACGAGTTTACCGCCGTTTCGGGAGACGCCGGAACCCTCGCGTGCGGGCTCGAGACTGGTTCTACTTCAACCCGCCCTCGATCGTGCGCGTGATTCGGCGCTCGAAAATCACGTACAGAATCAGAATCGGGATGCTGGTCAGCATGGCCGCCGCGCCCAGCCCGCCCCAGTTGTTCGGGTCTTTGCGCAATAAATTCGTCAGCGCGACCTGCACCGTCCACCAGCGCTGATCGTTCATCACGACTGCCGGGTACAGCACCAGATTCCAGTGCGCCGCGAACGCCAGCACGCCCGCCGCCGTCAGTTCCGGGCGCAGCAACGGTGCGATCACGCGCACGATGATCGCAAGGTTGTTCGCGCCGTCTAGCTTGGCCGCCTCGACGTACGCCCACGGCAACCGCACCAGACCGCCGTAAATCAAGAACACCGTGAACGGGCTGGCCAGAAACGGCAGCACCATCGCCAACGGTGAATTCAGCAGGTGCAGGTCCTTTAAGAGCCCGTACAACGGGATCAACAGCAATTCCACCGGCACGGACAACAAGAACAGGTACGCGCCCAATATCGGCGTGCCAGAACGGATCGCGAAGGCGGCGGGCAGCGCGATGCCGACGTTCAGCACGGCCACCAGGCTGGACAGCACCAGGCTGACGATCAGCGGTCGGATCAGTTCCGCGAACGGCAGCTCGAGAAAGTTGTTCATCGTGAAGCCGACGGGAATGGTCGCGCCGGAAAAGAGCGCTTCCTTGGGAATGAAGGCGCTGTACGCCAGCCACAGCATCGGTGCGGCGATGAAAATCACCAGCAATCCCACCACCACCCGACCGAACCACGTGCCGCGCGGGATCGCGCCGCTCGAGACGCGTTCCCTGGGATCGTGAGGGCGGGCGACGGGAATCAATCGGCCCTCAGGAGACGCGCCTGAGCGCCCGCCACGGTGAAGGCCAGGATCAGCGCCATCACGGACAGCGCCGCGCCGTAGCCGAACTCGAATTTGACGAAGGCAGTTTCGTACAGGAAATACCCGATCACGCGGGTCGAACCGAACGGTCTGCCCTGCGTCAAGAGCAGCACCGCCGTATAGGATTGAAGCGCGTACAGCGACCCGACCACGCTCAAAAACACCAGCGATGGGCGCAGCAACGGCAGCACGATCCGCCAGCGCAACTGGGATTCGCTCGCGCCGTCCACGCGCGCCGCCTCGAGCACCTCTGATGGAATGCCCTTCAGACCCGCAGATACGACCAGCACGCCGTAACCGACGTGCTGCCAGATCGTGAAGGCCGCGATTAAGAGCAGCGCCGCCCAACCCTGAGAATCCCACGGCAGGCTCAAAAACCCGTTCGTGACGCTCGCCAGCAAGCCGTACTCTGGCGAGTAGAGCGTGTACCAGCCGATCGCGCTCGCCCCGACCGTCCACAGACCGGGCAAAAACAGGAGCGCCTTGAGGGAACGCTCGAAGCGCCCACCCTCGAGTTCCATCGCCGTCAATGCGGACAGGAACACGAACATCGGCAGGGTCAGCGCCGCGAAGGCCAGCGTGATCAACAAGCTGCGACCCAGGTCCGGGTCGGTCAGCAAGCGCTGGTAGTTGCCCGCCCCGATGCCCTGACCGGCCACCACACCGTCCCATTTGAGGGTCGAGATGCCGATGACCTGCACCAGCGGGTAACCGATGAACAACACCAGCAGCGTCAATGACGGAATCACGCCCCACCAGGCCGGGCGCAGAATACTGACGCGACCGCGAGGAGTGGGTTTGGCAAGGGCGGGATTCACGGCTCAGACCTCGATCTGCTCGAGGGAACGGATCGGCTCGAGCCTCTGGTGCAATTTTGAAAGCCCTAGAACAGGTAACGAAATCCGACGGTGGCGCGCAAATCGCCCCAGGTCGCCCACTCGAGCGCCGCCTCTATCGCGATCGGGTCGAGGTAGTAGCGCACGCCCAATCCCAGATCGAGCGAGATTCCGGGCCAGCCGATGCTCGGCATCAGGCTGGCGCTGACCACCAACGGCGAGAAATCGAAGCTGACCACCGGCCCCAGCCCGAATCGCACACCGAAGGTGTTGAAGACCTGCAAGGCGCTCAGTTTGACCGCCACCGCCAGACCGATCGGCGGGTTGCCGCCCAGCGCCGGAAAGATCAGCGCCTTGGCCGTCAGGTCGCCGCTCAGGCTGCCCGCGTACTTGATGTCCGCACCCAGGCTGAAATCGATTGGAAAGGGCAGTTCCACGGGCAATTCGATGCCGACACCGAAGGCGACGCCCGGATTGGTGATCGCGCTGTAGCCGAAACTGAGCTGCGCGGCCCGTTCCACGAACGCGCTCGGCCCGGCCAGGGCCGGATTGCTGAACGCCAGTGCGGCGACTGCGACTGCGATGGCGCGTGCCGTGCTCGAAAAGGTGGTCATCCGATGCCTCCTTGAAAACGTCTGTGGCAGTATACGGCCTGCTTCGCGTGGGTGACGGGCGATTCGGTCACGGCTCACCACCGCCGGGCAAAAAATCCGCGTGGCACGTATCCGAACTGGCTTCTCGAGCCCGTATTTCATATCACTCAAAAACCAGAATAGACCGTCCTGAACGCAAGAAATATGTGTGTCCAGGACGGTCTATTCGACTTTCTCGGGCCGGGCTACGCCAGGATTCCGAGGCCCAGCCCGACTCGAAATTGCCGGGCTCGCCGATGGCTCGCGTCCGATTACAGCCCGAAGTTCAGCCCGATCGCGCCGCCGAAGTAGTATCCGCCTGTCGTGAATCCCAGAGGGCGCACCTCGACGAACAAACCCAGGTCGCGGATCGGCAGGAACTCGAAGCCGATCACCCCGTGCAGGTCGTAATCGAAGGCGTTGTTGGACACGCCCAGGCCGACGCCCAGCCCGAAGTACAGCGCGAAATCGAGGGCTGAGCGGCGGGTGTCGAAGTTCAGCGTGTACAGGATGTCGCCGCCGACGACCGCGCCGTTGCGGAAGTACACGAAATCGACCGTCAGACGCCCGCCGAGGTTCCGAGAGATCAGATCCGTCGAGCCGACTTGCAGCCCGAGACCCGGAAACCCCAGACGGACGCCGAAGTAATCTCTGGCTTCGGCCACGGAACAACAGGCCAACACAACGATCAGGGCGCGCAGGACGCGTTTCATGACAACCTCCTCGGTGCTCTCGAACACCCGTCAAGCCGTGGTGTTGAAACCCTCGTTCACAGCTCGAGCGACGGCACACGTTAACCGTCGAGCATGAGAGCGCCCGTGAAGTTCACCATAGCGCCGACGCGCACAATCGAGCGCACACAAAAAAGACCGTCCGAGACAACATTCTTAAGAAAAGAAATCTCGCGTCCTGGACGGTCTTCCCGGTTACGTGGAAAGCGGACGCGTCGTTTCGTTCGAACCCGAGACGGTGCTCGAGACCGGCTCAATTCAGACCCGGACGCGCTCCGTGGTGCGGTTCCACCACGAGGAGAGCCGTTTCAAGAATCTGGAATGCCACGGCGGGCGGTGGTTGCGGGTGAAATCCACGACCGTGATTTTCGATCCGACATCGTGACCGTATTGCTCAGTCAGGTAGTAGCGGTGATCCATCATCCAGAGGTACAGATCGGCTTCCGTGCGGCTCGGGAAGGAACGCAGGGTGTTGGTGGCTCGCATCTCGTCGACCATGCGCTGGTACAGGCGGTCGTACCAGCTGCCGACGGCTTCCTCCCAGGGGACGGCGCGTTGAAAGTTTTCGCCCAGGTAGTACTGGCGGGTGCGGATGTGCTCCAGGAGGATGTCGTAGCGGCCCGGCGTGCTGAACAGGATCTCGTAATGACCGACGCGCTCCGCGTCCAGGTGCGTCTGCTCGAGAAACCAGGCGTACTCGCCCTTGATGATCAGGTCCTTGAGTTCGTCGCCCGGCACGGGCGGCACGGCCACGTCGAGTTCGATCACCTCGGCGTCGATGTACTTCTGGCCTTCGGCCTGGGCCACGCTGACGCGGTGGTTGCCGTCCTTCACAAAATACGTCTCGCCGACCTTGTAGACCTGAATCGGCGGCAATTCCTTGCCCTCGAGCTTCAAGCGGCGAATGTTGACCCAGCGATCCACCAGGTGCTCAGTTTTGGGCAGGAAGGTCTCGTCGAAATCGCGGTAGCGATCCACGCTACCGATGATGTTTTCCAGGGGGATCGTCTGCATGCCCTTGTAATGCTCGCCGCGCGGACGGAGCGTCTTGACCGCCTCGAACGGCAGGAGTTCGTTCGGTTCGCCGCGCAGAACGTGCAGGATATCGTGAATGAAGGCCCGACGCATGGCCGTTTCTGCATCGCGTTCGGCCTGTTGGTGTTGGATGGACACGTTCACCTCCGGTGCTCAGGACGGAACCCCGTCCGTCTCACTGAGCATAGATGATACCCGTCTCGCATCTGTGAATCGTCAGACACCCTGAGCGCGCGACTCGAGTAGACCGTCCTGGACGCGAGATTTCAGTTCCCTGCTGGAGAGTCTTTTCAGCGTCGGTTGGCGCTGGCGGCCAGCGACACGTCGCTCTGGCGCGCTTCGGTTTGCGAGACGCGCGATTTTTTGGTCAGGACGGGCAGGTCGACCTCGAGCAACTTGTAACCGTAGGCGTTGATCACGCGCGTGCCTTCGGGCGTGGTGTACTCGACCTTCTTGCCCTCGTAGGCGTGAACGTGCCCGTGGACGTGCAGCGCGGGCTTGTATCGCGCGTCGAACTCGCCGAGCGCGCGGCACGGACGGTGCGCGAAATCGGAGCCCGCGTGCGGCCCCGGCGGCGGCGCGTGCGTCAAGAAGATGTCCAATGCCCGACCCTCGCGGCGTTGACTCCACCACAGGGGCAGCTTGAGCTTGCCCAGGCCCACGCGCGCCTCGAAACCCGTGTACTGGCCTTCACCGCCCTCTCGGTACCGGGGTGCGCCACCCCAGCCCGCGATGATCAACCCGGCGGCTCGAACCACGCGACCGTGCGCGTTTTCCACGCCGGACGGTGGCGCTTCTTTCCCCAGGTAATCCTTGACTTTTTCCTCGCCGTGGTTGCCGTGAACGTACACGACCGGCGCGGGAACGCGGGTCGCCAGGAATTCCATGTAGTACCCAGGCAAATCCCCGGCGCACAGGATCAGGTCTATCGGCTCGAGGCCGCCTGGGAACGCGTCCCGGTAGATGAAGGGGTGAACCATGTCGGCCACCACCAGGATTCGCTTGTGCGCCATGTACCACAAAAGTATGACACCCGAAGCGATTCTCGGCAATTGCCCGAGATGAAGTGTGAAGGCCCAGACCGCCGGGCTCAAGTGTGCAGCCGCCCAGACCCCGAAAGACCCGTAAACGGCGCTGGTTTCAGGCTCGGTACCGCGTTCAGATCGCGCGCCACAGCAAGCGATTGTTAAAGATTTCTGCCGCGACCCGTTCGTGTTCTAGAAGATCCGTCAAGTGCGCCAGAACGGTCGTCTGGTTGAGGTGGTAGCGCGCCATGTCGGTCATCGCGATCTCGAGCATGGCGCAGACGCGCTCCAGGATTTCAGGCAGGGTTCCGGGGTCGTGGCAGGCGGAGAAAATCGCCTGGGACGCGCGTTCGATGGCCGTCAGGTTCGCGCCGCACAAGCCCTCCAGATCCTCGGTCGGATCGCCGTGGCCGGGCAGCACGACCCGCACGCCGCAGGCTCGAGCCGAATCCCGCACGGCTTCCACGGCCTCGCGCTGGCGCTGGATATCGACCGCAAATTGCAGCGGGTATTTTTGCAAGAGCGCCGAACCGAACACGGCGTCGGACGCGTATAAAACCTCACCGAAGCGCACGCTGAACATCATGTGGGCGTGCCCTGAGGTTTCAATCAATTCCAACTCGACGCCCGCGATGGTTTTCAGGCCGGGTTCGTTGAGGATTTTCGTGCCGGATGCCTGCGCCATCAACCATTTCGATTGGAGCGCCTTCGGAGGTCTCGCGCCGGAATACAGGTAAATCGGCTCGAGAATCGGGTACCTCAGGATGGCTTCCTCGAAGATCGGGCAGTAGGCGGGAATCTCGAGTTGCGCCTGCAAGTACGCGTTGCCGCCGTAGTGATCAGCATGGGAATGCGTGTTGAGAATCGCCCTCGGTTCCAGATTGGCCGCGCGGCAGGCGTTCAGGATGCGCTTGCCGTGATCCTTGTCGCCGCCGGAATCGATCAGGATCGCGCCACCGTCCGGCGCGCCGATCACGCCGACGTTGACGGCTCCGGGCAGGCAGTACGCGTTCGGTCGCAATTCTTTCAGGGCAAAGTCTGGCATGGGCTGAGTTTAACTCGAGCACGGACGAGAAGACCGTC
>CAXTKV010000142.1:1671-14155 GCA_964244895.1 uncultured Deinococcales bacterium | reverse complement strand
CCGATCTCTTGCGAAAAGAACTGGCCGCCCGGTTTAAGGTTCAAGTCACCTGCCCTTACGACACCAAGCAGGCCCTGCGCGCCATTGCCAACGACCCGAGTTCGGGGGTCGCGTACTGGCGGGTAGTCAAGGCATCCGGCGAGTTGATCGCGCACTTTCCGGGCGGACTGGACGGGCACGCTGGCTTGCTCGAGCGAGAAGGCTTCAGCATCGATTCGAGCGGCAAAACACCGAAGGTCGCGGGCTTCAAGAACAACCTGGTTCGTTTCGGTTGATCCAAACCGCGTCTCGAAGCCGAGAACGCCCGAGGACTGGACGCGCAAAAAACGAAGGCTCGAGAAGGAGCGGCGATGCGAGTGTTGAACGGTTTGATATTCGGTGCGGTGATGCTCGGCGCGGTCTTGGCGCAATCCAGCCAGCCCGCCGTGCAAAGCCTGAAAGACCCGATCCGGATCGCCTCGTTGAACGATGGGCAGTTCCGTTTCGTGAAGGGCCGCGCGCGCACGGTTTACGATCTGAAATCCAACATCAGCGGCTGCTCCGGCAGGCTTTTCGATGGCGGAACCGGACAGAAACTCGGCGGCAGCGTGCGCGCGCGGGTGCTGGATCAGACGTTCAAATCGGGCTTCGGGTACGTGCTGATGCAGGTCACGACCAACACGGGTTGCAACGTTCAGGGCATGTGCGGCGCGGGTTTGAGCGAGGACGTGATCTGGCTGAAGTTCAATTCATCGCTGAAATTGATCGCGCGAAAATCCGCGATGGTCGAGGACTGCGCCACCGACACGGAACTGACGCGCTTCGACGGCAAGCGCATCGAGGCGCAGGGGTTGATCCTCGAGACGCGCGGCGGCGTGCTGGCGCTGCAATCGAAGCGCGACAACACGGCGCAGAAGACTTCGAGGGTCACGACCGTGCGTTACGACCGGCGCATGGCGGAACGCGGTCTGGTGGTCACGAGCGAGAAGATACCGCTCAAACCGTGAAGGGCACCGTGCAGGGCGCAAACCAAAAGGGTGCGCGCAGGACGGTGTTCGTGGGGGAGAAAACCGATGACCGATATCGATACGCTCTGGAATTTCGACGATCCCGAATCGACCGAACGGGCTTTTCTCGAACTTCGACCCGCTCTGGCGCATCAACCTTCAGCCCTGGCCGAATTGCAAACCCAGATCGGGCGGGCGTTGGGGCTTCAACGGCGCTTCGACGAGGCGCACGCGGCGCTCGACGAGGCCCAGCGACTCCTCAAGCCGGGCTCTCGGGCTCAGGTGCGTTGCTGGCTCGAGCGGGGTCGCGCGTTTCGATCCTCGGGAGACCTGGAACGGGCGAAACCCCTGTTCGTGCGGGCCTTCGAGCTGAGTTCCAGCTTGGGCGAGGACGCGCTCACCATCGATGCCGCGCACATGGTCGCGCTGATGCCGGGCGAGGCGTCGCTCGAGTGGAATGACCGGGCGCTCGAGCTGGCCCGAACCAGTCCGGATGCGCGCGCGCAGCAATGGAAAGCCAGTCTGTTGAACAACATCGGCTGGTCTTTGCACGACGCGGGCCGATTCACCGAAGCGCTCGAGGTGTTCGACGAAACCGTGGCCTTGCATCGGGATGACTTCGATCGGCATTTCATCGCCCGCTGGAGCGCGGCTCGGGTTCTGCGGTCGCTCGGGCAGTTCAGGGAAGCCCTGAAGGTTCAACTCGAATTGCTCGAGCAACTCGACGCCCGCGATAAAACGGACGCTTACGTTCACGAAGAGATCGCCGAGAACCTGCTGGCGCTCGAGAACCCCGCGCAGGCCGCAGCGCACTTTGAGCGGGCGCACGAATTCCTTTCAAAAGATCCGTGGTTTTGCGAATCCGAACCCGTCCGACTCGAACGCCTCCGGCAGCGCTCGAGCCCAGAATCCGCGCCCGAAGAGGTTCCCCGATGACACAGACCCAACCCAGAGCCAGCGCCAACGTCAGAGCATCAGAGCAGATCGATTTCACCGCGTTCCCATCGCCATGCTACGTGCTGGACGAGTCGCGCTTGCGGAAAAATATGGAGATCCTGGACCTTGTGCAGCGCGAATCGGGCGCAAAAATCATCTGCGCCCTCAAGGGTTATTCCCTGTGGGCGAGCTTCCCCATCATCCGCGAATACCTGCACGGCACGACCGCCAGCGGATTGTACGAGGCGCAGCTCGGGCGCGAGGAATTCGGCGGCGAGGTTCACGTCTACAGTCCCGCCTTCACGCCGGAGGACATGACGCAAATTCTGGAGATCGCGGATCACCTGTCGTTCAACAGTTTTTCCCAGTGGGCGCGATACCGCGATCGGGTGAAAAACGCGCCGCGAGCCATCTCTGCGGGCATCCGCATCAATCCGGAATTCTCCGAGGTCGAGACGCCCCTCTACGACCCGTGCGTGCCCTTTTCCCGGCTCGGCGTAACCAAGCACGAATTTGATCGCGCGCTCGAGCAGGATCCCAGCCTACTGGACGGGCTGGAAGGGCTGCACTTCCACAGCTTGTGCGGCAAGGGTTCGGACACGCTGCTGCGCACGATCGAAGTCATCGAGCGCAACTTCGGCGCGTTCTTGTCAAACGTCAAATGGGTCAACTTCGGCGGCGGGCACCACATCACCAAGGCCACGTATGACGTGGAGTTGCTGATTCGGGTCGTGAAAGCCTTCCGGGAAAAATGGGGCGTCGAAGTCATCCTCGAACCCGGCGAGGCCGTCGGCTGGCAAACCGGATGGCTCGTCAGTTCCGTCGTGGACACGCTCCACAACGGCATGGACATCGCCGTGCTGGACGTGTCGGTCAGCGCGCACATGCCGGACGTGCTGGAGATGCCGTACCGCGCCGAAATCCTGAACGCCGCCGAACCCGGCGAGAAACCGCACACCTACCGATTGGGCGGCACGACCTGCCTGGCGGGCGACGTGATGGGCGATTACAGCTTCGAAGCGCCGTTGGAAATCGGTGATCGAGTCGTGTTCGACGACATGATTCACTACACGATCGTGAAGACCACGATGTTCAACGGCGTCAAGCACCCCGCGATCGGCATCTTGCGCGAGGATGGTTCTTTTGACGTGGTGCGCGAGTTCACCTACCAGGATTTCAAGCACCGCAATTCCTGAACAGGGAACACCGTCCAGGACGCGTTTCTCGAGAACGCGCGCTGGAAGGTGTTTTGCGGATTCATCCGGCTCGAGGGGGCGTCTCCCCTACTGAATGCCGCGCACGACCAGGTCGCGCAGGCTTTCCGGCCCGACCCAGCTTTCGTCCTCGAGCGACCACGCGTACATCAGGAGCGCGCGAACCTGGACGAACGTCTCGATGCGCGAGACCTCGAGCCCTCGGATGCGTTGGTAGCCCACCAGGAAGGTCTCGCGGTGGCCGGGGCGATCCTGAACGAGCGCGTCCTCGTCGCGCATCATGGCGCGGGCCACGTCGTATTCGGGCCAGGCCAGGGCGGGTTCGTCGAAATCCACGATCCAGACCTGATTCCCGTCCCTGATCGAGTTTCCGGGGCGGAAATCGTTGTGCGTCACGATCATTTCGTCTTTGGGCAGCGTCTCGAGCCACGCGCCGAGTCTCGCGTGGGCCAGCCGCAATTCGGGGTCTTTCGAGACCACGCCCGCGATGTTCTTCCAGAATTGCTCGAGATAAAACGATTCCGGCGCGACCGCGCCATCGGAGGTCTGCACCGTTTCTGGCCTGTAGAACGCGCTGGCGGCGTGCAGCGCGGCCAGCGATTCGCCCCACGCCCCGAGTACGGCGGGGCCGGCGTGATCGTTCAGGGCCGAGCCAGGGATACCGTCCCAGACGGCAGCCAGGAAATCGGAACCATCCTGCACGATGTTCTCGATCAGGTTGCCGCGCACCGATTCGAGCGGCACGCTGACCCGAGCGCCATTCCGCGCCAGATGCCGCGCGAACGAAATGCCCGCCGCCAGGAATTCGGAGTCCCGCAAGTCGCGGTGAACGAGGCGCAAGTAGTTCGTTTGCCTTCGAGACGTGAACCTGTAGACGGCGTTCGCACTTCTAGACACGAACTCGAGCGAGCCCGGATCGGCCTCCCAGAGCGCTGCGGCCCTGGCAGCCGTGCCGTCCTTCAGCGCGCCGAGCGTCTGCGCCCAATTCACGTCCGGGGCAGCTCGAGCAGATGCCAGCGACCGTCCTCGAGCGCTTCAGCCTGGCCTTGCGATTCCAGATTTCGGAGCGCAGCGAGCGCGGCAGTTTCGTCCAGCATGGTCTCTGCGGTGATCTGATCCAAGCTCAGGGTGCGCCCACGACGGTACGACAACCGCCAGATGACCCGTTCGCCGCGATCCGCTCGGGGCGCGTTGGCTTGCTGGGATTGAATTCGCGAGAACTGAACCGACACCAGCGCCGCGACCACCAACCCGAAACCCCATTCCAGCCACCACAACCGTTGACCCACGATCACGTTGGAAAGCACCGTGATCAGCCCGAAGGTCGCGTAACCGAATCCCAGCCCGACCAGCACCCCGAGCGCGATGGCTTGCGGCGGGAAATTCACGCGTACCCCCCGAGAAACACCGTCCTGAACAGTGTTTCTCGGACATTCATTTTTGCGTGTGGAACGGTGTAACCGTTTGGAGCGCCCTCACCCCCGACCCCTCTCTCAGAAGCGGGAGAGGGGAGAAAGGCAAGCTTTTGAGTCCCCATAAAAATTACAGCGTCGCGCTCGAGATCACGGGCGAGGCGTGCAGCGCGGGCGCGATGCTCGAGGTCTGAATGGTTTCCGTGACCTTACCGAAGAGCATGTGCGGCGTGGCGTGTTCGATCCGGGCGCGGTACAGGCCGGGGCCGGGCGCTTCGGAAGCGGGCAGGAGGATCGGGTGGTTGCCCTCCGTGTGACCTTCCACGAAGCTCGGCTCGTAGGCGGGGCCTCGGATCAGGGCCTGGAGTTCTCGCCCGACCAGCGCGGTGTTGCGGCGCAAACTCCAGTCCTTTTGAACCTCGATCAATCGCTGCAACCGCTCCGTCTTGAGTTCGCGCGGCAGGTCATCGAAGTGCGCGTAAGACGGCGTTCCCTGGCGCGCCGAGTAGATGAACATGTACGCGGCATCGTAACCGACGGCGTCGTACAAACTGATCGTCTCCTGAAAATCTTCCTCGGTCTCGCCGGGAAAGCCCACGATGATGTCGGTGGACAGGAACATGTCCGGCACGAGCGCCCTGATCTTCTCGATCCGCTCGAGATACCAGTCGCGCGTGTACTCGCGGCCCATGCGTTTCAGAACGCGATCCGAACCGGACTGGACGGGCAGATGAATGTACTTGCAGATGTTCGGCGCGTCCGCGATGGCTTCGATGATGTCGTCCGTGAAATCCATCGGGTGCGAGGTCGTGAACTTGACGCGCGGAATGCCGCTTTTACCGACCATCCGCAAGAGTTCCCCGAAGCGCGGCGATCCGGGCTGATCCTTGCCGTAAGAGTTCACGTTCTGCCCCAACAGCGTGACCTCCAGGACGCCCGCCCCAATCATCGCGTCCAGTTCCTGCATGATGTCGCCCGGTTTGCGGCTGACCTGCGGCCCGCGCGTGGTCGGCACGATGCAGTACGTGCAGTGGTGATCGCAACCGCGCTGAATCGTCAGGTGCGCCGATAGCTTGCCGACGGGTGGCGGCGGGATCACGTCGTGAATCTCGTCCTTGAAGGCCAGGCTCCAGAAGCGAGTGTTCGATTCCAGCGCCGCGCCGATGTCCGTCAGCGCGCCCGGCCCGAGCAGCACGTCGACCTCGTACTTTCGAGCGATCTGCTGGCCTTCCTCGAGTTGCGCCAGGCAACCCATCACGCCGACCATCAGTCCACGCGAGCGCTTGAGTTTGCGCAAATCGCCCAGCACGGCCTTGACCTTGTCCACGGGTTTACCGCGCACCGCGCAGGTGTTGATCAGCACGAAATCCGCGTCGTCCACGCTGGACACGAGTTCCGTCCCCAACGCCACGAGTTGCGATTCGACCATGTGCGTGTCGTACTCGTTCATCTGGCAACCGTACGTGATGATGTGCGCTTTCATTGAACCCCTCTGGCTCGAGGTTGACGCTCGATGCGGGTTCAAGGGTAGCACTTCAAGCGTTCTCGAGAAAGTGCAGTGCGCAAGAACACCGTCCAGCACACAAGTCTTAGGATGCGTGCTGGACGGTGTTCTTGCGCATCAGGTATATGTAGGCTTGAAAACGATGATCTTTCTCAGGTCGCTAACGAGCAAGTTTATCCTTCTGCCCCCGCTCTTGTCGTTGTTGAGCGCTACCAGTAACGAACACCGTCACCAGGCCAACCAAATCGAGACCGCCAATTATAGCTGCGGCGATTTCGTGACCTGTTGAAAGTCCATAGATCGCCACGCCAAACCCTGATAAGGCTACGATAAACCCGGCGGCGAGACCTTGCCTCGAGCGTTGCGCGCCGGAATGAATCACAAAATTCTCTAAACTGTGGCGATGATCAACCTGCTGCTCGAATTTCTGGATGATGCGTTCTGCTGAACCGGGGACAAGCCGCTCGAGGCGCTCTAGTTCCTCTGCATCAGGTAACGGTCCTGACCTCCATTCCATGCGGGTTTCTTGCATGGCAATGGTATTACCTGACTTGTCACGCGCGATCCCATCACGGCGTTGCGCTTTGGCTCTCTTATTGGACACTAGACGATCCCTCGATCTCGTTCTTCACGGAACGAATCGCGGATCGCATGTCACTGCCCAGGAGTGACCAGTCTGCGCGCATGGCGCGAACATCGGCCTCTGTCGGGTCGCTCGAGGTGTTGTAGACGGTCAAGGTATTTCCAAAGTCCAAGATGCGCGCCGCACCCTCAAGAGCGTTTGGCACAGCACCCAGAAAAAAACTGACGAGTTTTCCCATTGATCGTTCACCTCCTACGTTGGTCAGTGTACACGCGATTCGATCCATGATTTGTCACGTCCAGCACGTCAAAATAATGTTACTGGACTGGTAACATTATTCATATAGCACATCTTGCGTGAAACTGTTTTAAAGACACAATATCTTGAATAAGCCGAATCATCCATCCCTACTGAAAGTATTTCGTTAATGACTCTTTATGATGAACACCGTCCAGCACACATTTCATAATTTGCGTGCTGGACTGTATTCTCACCGTTAATATTCATCTCTCGAGCAACCTTTACTTTACGTCCAGCAACTCGACCTCGAAGACAAGCGTGGCATTGGGCGGGATCACGTTGCCCGCGCCCCGAGCGCCGTACCCCAGATGCGGTGGGATCGTCAGTTTGCGCTTGCTGCCGACGCGCATGCCCTGCACGCCTTCATCCCAGCCTTTGATGACGGCTCCGTCCCCGAGGGGAAACTCGAAGGCTTGGCGGCGATCCAGGCTGGAATCGAATTTGCGTCCATCCGGGAACATGCCGGTGTAATGCACGCTGACCGTTTGCCCTGCAGATGCGGTCGCGCCCGTGCCGATGACGGTGTCTTCGATGATCAGTTCGTTTGGCATGGCGCATTGTACCGGACACTGAAGCTGCAATCCTGCGTGGTGGCTTGCACGCGGTCAATCTCGAGCGATCACAGCTCGAGAACACCGTCCAGCACGCGATAATCATACCTCGAGGAACCTCGTCTGGGACGGTCTTCCCGTCACCCTCCGCCGTATACTCGAGCCGTGATGCACGCGTTGCCGTGGTTGGGATTCGGGTTGTACGTCGCCAACTTGCTGTTGGGTGTGGGCGTGCAATTCCGGCTGGTCAGCACGCGGCGGTTCAGGTGGGTGCATCACGCGTTATACGCGCTCGTGTTCGCGGGGGCGCTGGCGGGAACGCTCGGGCTGATCCTGACGGGTTCCAGGTGGTGGGCGCTGGTGTTGACGCTGGGCGCGTTGGCGGTGCTGCCGCGCTTCCGGGGTGGTTCCAGACCGCACGCGCTCCTGGCGGCGCTGGGGTTCGTGGGGTACGTGATCGCGCTGGTTTAGGAAGCAGGTAAAAGGTCAAAGTGAGGGTCGAGCGCGTGTATTGAATGATGGCTCGAGCTCGTTTGAAACGCGTGAATTTCGTGTGTCCGAGGCGCAATGCTCGAGACTTCATCGACACCTTTTCGGGCCTGAGTTGTAACTGAGATCAAGGTCGCATTCGGGGCATCGTGTCACGATGCGTTCATGTCGATCTCGAGGTGGCGGTGGGCGGTGCTGGTCGCGGGTCTGGGCGTGCTGGGCGGGGCGCTGGCGGGATCGCGCTTGCTGTCCGTCGGTGAGACGCGCGCCAGGCCGTCCGGTCTGATGCAGGCGTCCCAGACGGAGTGGGCGTCCAGCCAGCCGAAGCTCTTGCCGTATATCCCGACGTATTTCAAGGATGTCAAACCGATCCTGGATCAGCACTGCACCTCGTGCCACACGGCGGGCGGCATCGCGCCGTTTGCGCTGGACGATGCGGCTTCGGTCGCGGAGCACGCGCGGGCGGCCAAAATCGCGGTCGCGTCGAAGCGCATGCCGCCGTGGTTGCCGGGCGGCGAAGGCCCGAAGTTCAAGGGCGAGATGAGGCTTAGTGACGACGAGATCGCCGTGATCGCCAACTGGTCGTGGGCGGGCGCTCCGATGGGTCAGGCGAGCGATGCGAAACCGAGCCTCAAACTCGCCCTCGAGAAACGCCAGCCGGATCTGACCGTGGACATCGGGCGAGATTTCAAACCGGACACCAGCCTGACGGACGAGTACCGCTGCTTTCTGATCGACCCGCAATTGACGTCCACACGCTACCTGTCGGGCTACAACATCCTGCCGGGCAACGCGCGCTTGGTGCATCACGTGCTGATCTTCCAGGCGACCGGACGGTTCCTGGATGAAGCCCGAACGCTCGAGAAGAAACAGGATGGGCGCGGCGGTTGGTCGTGCTTCGGCGGGCCCGGCATCGGCAACGATGCGCTCGCCACGGCGGCGGCAGCGCAGGTGACGGACGCGGATTTCCTGTCCAACGGCCCGGACACGCTGGGCTACGTCGGCAGTTGGGTTCCGGGCGTGGCGGCGGTGAAGTACCCGACGGGTACGGGCGTGGTGCTCAAACCGGGCGCGCAACTGGTGGTGCAGGTGCATTACAACCTGATTGGCGGCGAGGGCGGCGCGGATCGGACGGCGGCCCAGATGTACTTCTCAGACGAACCGCTCAGGCCGATCAGCTTGCTCGGTCTGGTCGCGCCGGTTGAAATCCCGTGCGCGGGCGCGTACCCGATGGACTCGAGCGACCGCTGCAACCGCAACGCCGGTTACGACGCGGTGCGCCCGTACCAGGAGGATTGGCTGACGAAGATTCTGGAAGGTGGAGCATTGCTCAAATACTGCCGCGAGCAAGCGCCATTGAACGGCGTCACGCCCGGCAAGGAAGACGAGATCACCACGAGTTGCGAATTTCCCATCAGCAAGGATCAACTGGCGCTGGGCACGCAGGGGCACATGCACGTGCTGGGCACGAATCTGAAAATAGAGCTGAATCCGGACACGCCGAAACATCAGGTCCTGCTAGACATTCCGCGCTGGGATTTCCACTGGCAGAGCGGGTACTGGTTCCAGCAACCCGTGCCGTTGCGCGCGGGCGACCGGGTGCGGTTGACCTGCACGTTTGATAACAGCGCGCAGCATCAGCCGTGGGTGAATGGCGCGCAGGGCAAGCCGCGTTACGTCGTCTGGGGTGAAAGCACCCAGGACGAGATGTGCGTGGCGAATTTGCAGACCGTCAAGTGAGGAACAGCGTCCTCGAGCGCGAGATTTGGATTTCGTGCTCGAGGTTCGCGTCCGGGACGGTTTGCTCGAGAATACGGGAACACCGTCCCACACGGTGTTTCTGTCGACGCAAAAACATCGTCCCACACGGTTTTCCCGTAGGGTGAACGTCACGCCCATGCGTGCAGGTACGACGTGTTCGCCCTCGCGCATGAAATTCATCTCGAGCGACCGAGGGAACCGTCCAGTATCAGGTTCTCGAGACGCGATAAATATCGTCCACCACGGTGTTCTCGAGCGCTATCTTGACATATCTGCAATACACATATATGCTTAGTGCAGCTAAGATGATCCGCCCGATCCCGAGCTTGACGTTGACCACCCCGAACGACGAAACTCACCACCAGGAGGACACCGTGTCCCTCACAGAAACGAGCCAGAACCACCTCAACGAACTCGAGACGTGGCGCTCGAACCTCGCGCCAATCAAACTGCTGGAACTGGGCGTTCAACCGTCCGAAATTGCCCTGCTGTCCGTCGATCTGATCGAGGGATTCTGCCGGGTCGGGCCACTCGCCAGCCCGCGCGTCACCGCGATCATCCCGAACATCGTGAGCCTCGTGCAGCGCGCCTCGGACGCGGGCATCAGGGACATCGTGTTCATTCAGGACTCCCACCCCAAAAACGCCGAAGAATTCACCGCCTACCCACCCCACTGCGTCCAGGGCACCGTAGAAGCCCGCGCCGTCCAGGAACTCGAGGCGCTGCCCAACTGGGATTCGTTCACGCACCTCCAGAAGAACTCGATCTCGAGCCTGGTCGACACCCCGCTCGAGGCGTGGCTGGACGCCAGGCCGCACCTGAAAGTCCTGATCCCCGTCGGTGACGTGACCGATCTGTGCCTGTACAGCCTCGCCATCGGGCTGAAACTCCGCACGCTGGCGCGAGGATTGGGTCAGCGCGTGATTGTGCCCGAGAACTGCGCGCAGACCTGGGATTCCCCGGATCACCCCGGCGACCTGTACCACGCGCTGTTCCTGTACCAGTTGAAGAGGAACGGAGTGGAAATCGTCTCGGGGATAGACTAGCCAACACCGTTCTTGCTCGTGAGACAGCACCTGTCTTGATCCTGAACATGCACCTGACGGGCAGGATCGCTGACGGGCTACTCGCGCTTCAGCACGGCATTCTCGAGATTCAGAACATACCGTCCCAGACGGTATCCCCGAAAGGCAAGGCCATGTCGAACCCGCTATTTACCGACCTCTACCAACTCACCATGCTCGCCGGGTATCACGAAAACGGGTTGCTCGAGAAGCGCGCGACCTTCGATCTGTACTTCCGACGCGCGCCGTTCGGCGGGTCTTACGCGGTCTGGGCGGGATTGGAGACGGCGCTGGAATACCTGGAACACCTGCGCTTCACCGAAGATCACCTGGCGTACTTGCGCGGCCTGGAAATGTTCACCGATGACTTTCTGGCGTACCTGAAAGACTGGCGGTTCAACGCGACCGTGACGGCCTTCCCGGAGGGTTCCGTCGTGTTCGCGCACGAACCCTTGCTGTCCGTGACGGGTGCGCTCGGTGAGGCGCAACTGGTGGAGACGGCCTTGTTGAACATCCTGAACTTCCAGACGCTGGTGGCCACCAAAGCCGCCCGGTGCGTCACGGCGGCGCATTCGGGCGCGCGCCCCGGCACGGTCATCGAATTCGGCGCACGGCGGGCGCAGGGGCCGGACGGGGCACTCAGCGCGGCGAGAGCGGCCTTCATCGGTGGCGCGAGGGGCACGAGCAACGTGGAGGCGGGACAGGTGTTCGGGCTGCCGGTGGTCGGCACGCACGCGCACAGTTGGGTGGAAGCCTTCGATTCGGAACTCGAGGCTTTCCGCGCGTACGCGGCGGCCTTCCCGGACGATTGCATCCTGCTGATCGACACCTACGACACGCTGGAAAGCGGATTGCCGAACGCGATCGCGGTCGCCCGAGAACTCCAGGCGAAGGGGCATCACATGAAGGGCGTGCGGCTCGATTCCGGCGACCTGGCATACCTCAGTCGGCGCGCACGCACCGCGCTGGACGCGGCGGGCTTCGAAAACGTCCGAATCGTCGCCAGCAACGACCTGGACGAGCACGTGATCGAATCTGTCATCCGCGAGGGCGGGCGGATCGACACGTACGGCGTCGGCACGCAACTCGCCACGGGCGGCGGGCAGGGCGGCGGCGCGCTGGGCGGCGTGTACAAGCTGGTGCAGCTCGAGGATGCCCCGAAAATCAAGCTGACCGCCGACCGCGAGAAATCCAGCATTCCCTCCGCCAAACGCGTCTGGCGCGCCTTCGGTGCGGACGGTCAGTTCGTGCTGGACATGATGAGCCTGGAAGCCGAAACGCCCAAATCCGGCGATCTGGTGACCGACCCGACCAACCCGTTGCGCCGCACGTACATCCCCGAAGGTGTGCGGCTCGAGGATGCCAGATCCATCGTGCTGGACGGTGGGAAACGCGCCCTTAAACCCGAGACGCTCGAGGCGGTGCAGCAGCGCGCCAGCCAGCAATTGACGCAGTTGCCCGAGGGTTCATTGCGCTTGCTGAACCCGCACATTTACCGCGTCAGCCTGTCCGAAGGTCTGTTCGAGGTGCGCACCCGACTGATCGAAAAGCTCGAGCGCGAGATGCAGGCGTGACGACACCGATTTCGTAAGGGCAACCCTTGTGGTTGCCCTCGCGCAGGCACGCCGGCACAAACCGATCACCTGGAACGCTCAATCCGCGAAACCACCGAACGCACCCAGCA
>CAXTKV010000142.1:0-1571 GCA_964244895.1 uncultured Deinococcales bacterium | reverse complement strand
GATCACGTTCAGCACGATCCCGAACCGGAACACGCCGCCGAACCCGAGCGTGGCGATGGCACCCAAACCCGCGCCGATCGAGCTCGAGATGCCCCACGCGGAAAGCGCGCTCGAAGGCCGATCAAAATTCATTCCGGCAGACTCGCGCCACGGCGTGAACCGCGCGTGAAATCGCGGATGCTCGAGAACACCATCCAGTACGCGTACTCAACTATGCGTCCTAGACGGTGTTTCTACATCAGGCGATTTCCTCGAACGCGCCCACGACGGCTTCCAGGCTCATGCCGCGCGCGCGTTCCACGCGATCCATGCGCTTTTGAAATTGCGAGATCGCGTACTCCACGAACTCGTCCATTTCCAGACCGAACGGTAACGCCGTGTACTGCTCGAAGACCTCGTTGACCACGCCCAGCGCGGGCTCGAGCAGCGCGCCCATGCGGGATTCTATGGCCTCCCAGACGGGATCGCCGTGTTCCGCGATCAGGCGCGAGAGCAGGAAAATACCGTAAGCGATGTGCCTAGATTCGTCCTGCTTGAACTTGCCCATCGCGTCCACCATGCCCGGCATCAGTTCGTTGCGCTCGAGCATCTGACCGAACGCGTGATAGCCGGTTTCGGCCAGCACGCCCTCGACGATCAGGTTGTACGTGACGCTCGCCTCGGCCTGCGCGACCGGGCTGGAATCCGTTTTCAGGCGCGTCATGGCGGTCGGCAAAGCATCGTAGAAGATCGTTCGGTAACTGGGCGTGTGGAAGCGCGTGAAATCCTCGTGTGATCCGGCGACCTGGCGCAAGAACAGGTCGAAGGTCTCGACGTGCTTGGCTTCCTCCCACAAGAAGCTCGTCAGGAACATCTCCTCCTCGAGTCTGCCCTCCTCTGCGATCGCACCGATCAAGGGCAGCAAATCCAGCGTGACCGATTCCTCGCCCGCCTGGAACAAGGAGGCCAGGTGCAGCAAGACCGTGCGCTCGAGATCGTTCAGACTCGCCCAGTCTTTCGTGTCCTGCGTGAAATCGAGCGATCTGGGATCCCACACGCCGAACTTTTTCGCCTTGTGCCACAAGCGCATGGCGGGGTGGTCGTGGCGCAGGCCGCGCTTGGCGGTGGTGAATCCTTCTCTGGCGATCAGTTGCGTCATGCGGGCCTCGATTCTTTCGTCTGGAACAGTATTCTTGAGACTCAGGTCAGTTTGGCCTCAGCCTAACGACGACCTTTGAAGAAATCGCGTCGTTTGATTTTGACCATCCGCCCGTCCGGGTGATGCCAGACGATGCCTTCAATCGTCAACGGCTCGAGGAAAGCCTTTAACCCATCGAAATCTCGCGGTGCATCGATTGTTTGTTCTCCGTGTCGAATCAGTGCGTGCGCCGCAAGGCCGTCGGGGTTGCCTTGGATTTTTGGCCCCATCAGTTCGTAAGTTCCATCCTCGAGCCCTGCCGTGGCCTCCCATGCCTCTCGATGCCAACGGTCGTCGGGGCCATCACCAGCCGGAAGCCAGCCAGGAGTATCACCTGTTACGGGGTCAGGGCGTTGGGCGGATGGCGTCCGGCGGGTTGTCGGTCGGCGGGTGC
>CAXTKV010000141.1:864-14205 GCA_964244895.1 uncultured Deinococcales bacterium | reverse complement strand
CGTTTCACGAGCGTGTCGATGAAGGCTGACTCGAGGAGAGAGGGACAAGGGAATAAGGGAAAAGGTCAAAGGGAAAAGCAACGACCTCGACGCGCTGTAGGCGAGGTTCTCGACCTTTCACTTTCACCTTTTGGCTTTCACCCGCCCCAACCCGCTCGAGCCTGCGGGGTTACACTTCTCGCATGACCGCCGACATTCAAAAAGTGCTCGAGAAACTGCCGCACCGCTACCCGTTCTTGATGATCGATCGCGTGCTGGACATCACGCAGAACGAGGCCGGGCAGGCGCTCGTGCGCGCCCTCAAGAACGTCACGGTCAACGAACCGTGGTGCCAGGGTCACTTTCCGGGCCGTCCGATCATGCCGGGCGTGCTGCAACTGGAAACCATGGCGCAGGCCGGAATTTTCTTGTTCGAGGATGCCCTAGAGGGCGGCAAGCTGGCGTTCCTGACGGGTGTGGAGAACGCGCGCTTCAAGAAACCCGTCGTGCCCGGCGATCAGTTGATCCTGGAGGTCAGCCTCGAGTATTTCCGGCGCAACCTGGGCCGCACTAACTGCCGGGCGCTGGTGGATGGGAACGTCGTTTCTCAGGCGGACATCCTGTTCGCGGTCGGCTGAATTGGTTCAGAACCGTCCTGGACACGATTTCTCGAGCCCCAGGAGTATCGTCCAGGACGGTCTTCTTTGAAGGTTTTTGAAATTCGAGAAACGAAATCAGCAATTGAGCCCGAAATCGCGTTCTCGAGCACCATTTGCTGAATTCCGGGACAAAAATGAGCCCACACACCGCATTCCGACCCGTCACGGGTGAATCGCGCGGTAGGATGACCCGCATGAGCGCACCCGCTCGGTCGAGCGTCACCACGATCCATCCCAGCGCCATCGTCCACCCGGACGCGATCCTCGAAGCGGGCGTGACCATCGGGCCGTTCTGCATCATCGAACAGGACGCGCACGTCGGCGCGGGCACGATCCTCGAGGCGGGCGCGCAGGTGCGGCGGTACACGCGCCTGGGACGCGACAACCGCATCGGCACCTACGCCATCATCGGCGGCGAACCGATGGACTTGAAATTCAAGGGCGAAGTGAGCGCCCTCGAGGTCGGCGACCGCAACACCATCCGCGAATTCACGACCATCCACCGCGCCTGCGGCGAGGGCGAGATCACCCGCATCGGAAACGATAATTTCATCACCGCGTACGTCCACATCACGCACAACTGCATCGTGGGCGACTGGAACGTGATCACCAACAGCGTCCAGATCGCCGGGCACGTCGTGATCGAAAATCACGTCACGATCGGCGTGTCGGTCGGGGTTCACCAGTTTTCCAGGATCGGCGCGCACGCCATGGTCGGCATGAACTCCAAGGTCACGCGCGACGTGCTGCCGTACAGCCTGGTGGACGGTCACCCGGCAGCGCACTACGGCCTGAACGCGGTCGGGCTGAAACGGCGCAACATTCGCGGCCAGGATTACAGCCTGGTTCAGAGCGCCTTTAAGGCCGTGCGCAACGGCGAATCGCTGGATGCGTTCCGGGAATCCGCCGCGCGTTCCAAACACCTGGCGCACTTCCTGGAATTCGTCAACCTGCCCAGCATTCGCGGTCTTTCCGGCTTCGCGGGCAAGGGGTAGGGATGGTCAGTGGTCAGAGGTTAGGGGTCAAAGGTCAGGAGCCGACCTCTCGGGCCTCGTCGCTCGAGAAGACCGTCCCAGACGCGTTTTCTCGAGATTCAGGATACGCGTGCTGGACGGTGTGCTTTGAGTAAGGCCACCGCGCCCGCCGAGATCGTGCTGCTGACCAACGGTCCCGGTGAGTTGTACACCTGGGCCGGGCCGATGCTCAGGGCATTGCGCGCGAACCGAACGGATCTGCGGGTCGTGCTGGGCTTGCTGCCGTGCCCGTTCGCGTCCGGGCAGGAATTGCGGATCGCCAGGGAACTGGGGTTCGAGGCCGTGTCCACCGTCGCGGAAAACCTGGCCTTCATGGCGGGCGGCCCCAGACCCGCCGCCTTTGAAGGCTCGAGCAAGCACCCCAGTGGAATTGTGCTGGGGTTGGGCGGCGACGTGAGCTTTCCCGGACGGATCGCGTCCAGGTTGGGCTACCCGGCCTGGCGGTACTCGTTCGAGCCGTACTGGAAGGATTCCTTGGAGCGATTGTTCGTTCACGACGCGCGCACGCTGGAAAAAGCGAGCCGTTCCGGCCCGCAGGATCGGATCGAGAACATCGGCAATCTGGTCGCGGACGCGCTCCAGGCGGAACGCGCACCGGCCAAACCCTCGGGCCTGGACGTGCTCGTGATGGCGGGCTCGAGGCGCTTCGAGGTCGAGCACATGCTGCCCCTGTTCGCCGCCGCCGCCGAACGCATCGGCGCTTCCATTCCCGGCGTTCGGTTCCACTGGCCGCGCTCGAGACTGCTCGAGGATTCCGCCATTCAGACCGCGCTTTCCGGCCAGAAGGTGCTGGACGTGGGCGGCGTCCCGACCCGGCTCGAGGGCGACGGCTCGAGCGAACGGTGGCTGGTCGCGCCGTCCGGCACGAAGATACGGGTAGCGAACGAAGAAGACCGTTACGGCCTGATGAAAATCGCGGATCTGGCCCTGACGATTCCCGGCACGAACACGCTGGAATTGGGCATCGCGCACGCGCCCAGCGTCGTGTGCTTGCCGTTGCAGAAGATGGAACTGATCCCGATTGAAAACCCGTTGCGTTACCTGGGATTGATCCCCGGCGTCGGGCCAGTCATCAAGCGCAAGCTCGTCGAGACGGCGCTCGCGCGCTTCAAATTCGTGGCCCTGCCGAACATGATCGCCGACCAACCCATCCAGCCCGAACTGCGCGGCAACGTCACGCCGGAGGACATCGCTCGGGCCTCGATTCAGCTTTTGCAGAACGCACCCGAACGCGAACGCATCCGATCCCAACTGCTGGCGACCATGCCACCGCCCGGCGCTGCGGCGCGGCTCGCAGCGCGAATCCTCGAGCGCCTGAATCTCGAGGTTCCAGTGCCCGCACCCGCTCGGGCCGACGCGTAAAAAGACCGTCCCAGACGGCGTTCTCCGATCTCGAGAAAATGCGTCCTCGACGGTCTTCTCGAGCCCCCGTTTTTGCCTCCCCTGCCAAGTAGGGCACGGCATCGCTGCGCGCCCTCGGCTGATGACGGAGGGTCGCCGCTCTCGAGACTCGTGCAGTGCGACGTGGCGAAAACGTGTCCTGGTGAGGGCGAACCTTGTGTTCGCCCTCCAGACTCGAGCCAGCAGAAAGTGGCACAAACCAAAAGACACCGTTCAAAACGGTGTCTTTTGATGATTCAACTCGTGGACTTTAGACCGCCTGCGGCACTTCCACGGTCTCGGAGATCTCGAGGATATCCCCGACCTCGTAGTTATCGAAGTTGGAAACGTTGATGCCGCACTCGTAGCCCTGCAAGACTTCGCGGGCATCGTCCTTGAAGCGCTTCAAACCCGAAATCTGGCCGCGATGGATTTCCTTGTTCTTGCGCAAAATCCGAACCTTCGCACCGCGCAAGACCTTGCCTTCGGTGACGTAGGAACCCGCGATGTTGCCGTTGGTGCGCGGCACGGGGATCACCATGCGGACTTCGGCCTTGCCGATGACGCGGTCTTCCATGACGGGGCCGGTGTTGCCGCGCATCATCTTTTTGACGTCGTCGATCAGTTCGTAGATGATGCGGTAGGACTTGATCTCGAGCTTCTTGTTTTCCGCGATCTTCTGGACGCTGCCGGGCGCGGTCGTGTTGAAGGCCATGATCTTGGCGTCGGCGGTGCTGGCCAGCAGTACGTCGCCCTCGGTCGGGCTGCCGATGCCGGAGAACATCACGTTGACGGTCACTTCATCGTTCGATTCGCGCGCCAGAATGCCTTCGAGGGCCTCGAGCGAACCTTGCGTGTCGGCGCGCAGGATCAGGTTGACTTCCTTGGCTTCGACCTTGACCTCGCCGGGCTTGCCCAGGATGTCTTCCAGGGTCATGCCTGCGGCTGCGCCGCGCTGGATGGGCGTGTTGCGGCGTTCGGTGGCGTCCTCGTCGTCGCGGCGCGTGTCCTTGCGTTCCGCGATGACTTCGCGCGCGGCGTGTTCGTTGGCGGCGCGGGTGACGATCTCTCCGGCGATCGGGGTCTGGCCGAACCCGAGGATCTGCACGGCGGTTCCCGGCCCGGCCTCCGTGACGCGCCCACCGTTGGAGTCGGTCATGGCGCGAATCTTGCCGTAGAGTTCGCCGACGACCAGGAAATCGCTGACCTTGACGGTGCCTTCCTGCACCAGCACGGTCGCCAGCACGCCCGCCTGCTTGTCGATCTTGGATTCGATGATCACGCCCTTCAGGTCGCCCTGCGGGTCGGCGCGCAAATCCTCGAGTTCCGCGACGAGGCTCAGGTTCTCGAGCAGGTCGTCCACACCCTTGCCGGTTTTGGCGCTGATCGGCACGACGATCGTGTCGCCGCCGTAGGCTTCCGGGATCAGGTTGACGTTGGTCAGGTCCTGCATGACCTTGTCCGGGTTGACGCCGGGCAGGTCGATCTTGTTGATGGCCACCACGATCGGCACTTTGGCGGCCTTGGCGTGCGCGATGGCCTCGCGGGTTTGCGGCATGATGCTGTCGTCCGCCGCGATCACGATCACGGCGATGTCGGCCACTTGCGCGCCGCGCGCGCGGATGCTGGTGAAGGCCTCGTGGCCGGGCGTGTCGATGAAGACGATCTTGCCTTTCGGGGTGTTGGCCTCGAACGCACCGACGTGCTGCGTGATGCCGCCCGCCTCGCGCTCCGCGACCTTGGTGCTGCGGATGTAGTCCAGCAAGCTGGTCTTGCCGTGGTCGACGTGACCCATGATCGTGATCACGGGCGCGCGGTGCGGCAGGGTGTTCCTCGAGACTTCGGGAACGCTCGCGACTTTCGGTTCGACCTTCGCCTCGACGGGTTTCACTTCGGGTTTGGGTGCGGGTTTCACTTCGGGTTTCGCGTTCTTGCTCGGGTCGGGCTGGGCAGCCTGCACGGGAACCTCGGCCTCGATTGCAGCCTCGACCGGAGCCACGGGTTGCGCGACCGCTTCGGGGGTTTTGGCTTCGGCCTTGGCAGACGGTCTGGCCGATGCTTTCGGCGCGGCGGCGGCCTTGGCTTCCTCGGCGATCAGGCTCTTGATGGCCTCTGCGGTCTCCTCGTCGATGCTGCTCGAGGCGGTTTTGGCTTCGACACCCAGGCCCGCGATGATCTCGAGCATTCGTTTGCTTTCGACGCCCAGCTCTTTGGCCAGCGCGTGGATTCGGACTTTCGACATTTGGACCTCCGGGGTTCCGTTAAAACGGGATTAGTTCATGGGATTCTCGCTCGGGAAGACCGTCCTGGACACAAGATTTAATTTGCGTGCTGAACGGTGTTCAGGTAAGTCTCGAGTCTGGCTGAAAATACTTCCGCGTCGGATCGGGCGAAACGCCGGAGCGCTTTGAGGCTCCGACATTCGGGCCTGTCCGGGCAGAGGTACATTCCGCGACCCTCGAGACGGCGTTTGGGGTCGATCTCGAGACCGGTCGCCGTATTCACCACGCGCAGCAATTCCGCCTGCGGTCTGCGCGAACGGCAGACGGCGCAGGTGCGGATCGGGATGCGCTTTCCGCTGGCGTCCCAGGCGCGGTGAGGTTGGCGTTCGGGTCTCGGCATCCTCAGGGCTGCTCTTCCGTGGCGGGCTTGTCTCGGGCATCCTTCGTCTCGCCGTCGGGCGTGGCGCTAAAGAGCGCGTCGAAGCGGTCGCGGGCGGCGCTCGAGGTCGTCGGTGCGTCGCCGCTGGCGGCGGCCTCGCGCATGGCGGCGTCCAGGTCGCTGACGGTGGCTTCTTGCAGGTCGATCTTGAAGCCCGTCAGTTTGGCGGCCAATCGCACGTTCTGTCCACCCTTGCCGATGGCCAGGGAGAGCTGATCCGGCGTGACCGTGACGGTCGCGGATTTCTCGTCGTTGTTGACCACGATGCTGCCGACCTTGGCCGGGGACAGCGCGTTGCGGATGAATTCCTGGGTGTTCTGATCCCACTGGATCACGTCCACGCGCTCGCGCCCGATCTCGCCGGTGACGGCCTGGATGCGGTTGCCGCGATGCCCGATGCACGCGCCGATCGGGTCGACGTTCGAGTTGCGGCTGTAGACCGCGATCTTGCTGCGCTGCCCGGCCTCGCGCGCGATGGCTTTGAGTTCGACCGTGCCATCCGCGACTTCGGGGATTTCTTGTTTCATCAGGTACTGCAAGAGTTCCGGCGCGGCTCGAGACGCGAGGATGCTCGGGCCACGGTTGGTCTGCGCGACTTCCTTCAAATAGACCTTCGTGCGCGAGCCGATGCTCTGGCGCTCGCCGGGAATCTGTTCCTTGGGCGGCATGATCGCCTCGCCGCGCCCCAGTTCCACGAAGACGTTGCCCTTGTTGTCCTGGCGCGCGATCTGCGCGGTGATGACTTCACCTTCGCGGTCCTTGTACTCGTTGAAGACGATGTTGCGCTCGGCCTCGCGCATCTTCTGGGTCACGACCTGCTTGGTCGTCTGGATCGCGATGCGGCTGAAGGATTCGCGCGGCACGGGGAATTCCATCTCCATGCTCAGTTCCACGTCCGGGTCGAGCTCCAAGGCGTCCGCCAGGGAAATCTGGCGGTGTTCGTCCTCGACTTTTTCCACGACTTCCTTGACGATCAAGACCTCGAGTTCGCCCGAATCCGAATCCAGGTGAACCTCGATGCGCTTGTCCGGTTCGACGTTGCGCGTATAGGCCTGCTGCAACGCCTCCTCGAAAGCGGTGACGAGTTGCATCTTGTCCATGCCGCGCTGAATGGCGATCTCCTCGAGCGCCTGCGCGAACTCACGGCTCTGTTCTCTGTCCATTGGTTCTCTCCTTCCACAACCGATTCTGGGTTGTATTGAGCCTTCTCGAGCTGCGCGGTGTGCCTAAATTGCGTACCAGACGGTGTTGTTGGGGGTATTCAGGATCAGCGGTGTTCGTTCGGCCATTCGGCCAGGTTGGCCACGATGCCCGAAATGGGCAGTTTCTCGAGTTTCTTACCGTCGAGTTCCAGGGTCACGCCCTCCGCGTCCACGGCCACGATCTGCCCGACCAGCGACGCGCCGGGGCGCTTGACCTTGATCTTCAATCCCATCATCCGCTCGAAGTGCCGCGCGGTGATCAGCGGGCGTTTCGGGCCGGGCGATTCGACCTCGAGCTTGTACGCGCCCTTGAACGGGTCTAACCGATCCATCTCGAGGCCGAACACGTTTGATGCGCGCTCGAGATCTTCCACGCTGACGGGCTGCTCGTCGAGGCGATCGATCCGCACCAGCACGTTCATCGTGACCTTGCCGGAGATGACCACCTCGAGCACCTCGTAACCCATCGGCTCGAGGACTTCTTTGGCTGCGGCTGAAATGTCCTGCATCACGACCTCCGAATCCCCAAGCCCGAACTGGCGTCTTTTTGCAAGCAAACGGGGGTGGGTTTTTCAACCCACCCCGCGCCGAAGGCTCGAGGATCAACAACGCCCGGAATTATACCCGGTACGGCCAATTCCTTCAAGGTTGCTCTTCGAGCACACCATTCCAGACGATGTTCATTTTCTAAGAGCCGTCCCTGACGGCGTTTTTTGCAAAAATGCGCACCACGACGCCATTTCTCATGTGAATATCGGTGTTGGCGGGGCTTTTTTCTCGTGCGGCATTAATCTTGGGCTGTCAAAATCAGCGCGCACGAGGAGGATCCAGATGAATCTGAAAGCCGCGTTAATCGCCCTTCCGCTCGCCGCCGCGCTGGTCGCTTGTCCCGACACCACCCAGCCGCCACCCGCACCAGATTTCACGATCTCGAGCATCTCCCCGACCAGCCTGACCTTCACCAAACCCGCCACCGGCAATCCCGCAGCCCAGACCGTCAACGTCACGGTCGCGGCCACGGGCGGCTTCGCGGGCGCCGTGACGCTCTCGCTGGTCGCCCCAGGAAGCGCTACTGGCGTGACCGGCACGGGCAGCATCACCGCCGGAACCGCCAGCGGCACGCTGACCGTCAACGCGACCGCCGCCGCGACCGTCGGCGCGAACCAGGGTTACACCCTTCAGGCCGTGTCGGGCACGATCACCAAGACCATCGCCTTGCCGATCACGGTCAATGCGGCTGCGGCAGGACCCGCCGCTTTGGGCGTTTCAGTCGGCACGTACAACATCGTCAGTGCCGGTGGAAGCATCACCAAGGGTTTCGCCATGCTGGTGCGCGTTCGCGACGGCAGCAACGCCATCGTCAACGGCTTCGCTTCGGGCGTGAACTACACGGTCGCGGGTCCGGCCAGCTTTAACGGTGGCGTTAACGCGACCGTGTCGGCGCCCGGAGATTTCATCGTGGGTGCGCTCAACGCTTTCGGCGTGTTCCGCAACCCGCCCGGCGGGACGGGCTTCACCAATTCCGCTCCGGTCAACGGCGCGTACACGATCACGACCACCATCGGTAGCGCGCAATATTCGGGAACCGCGACCGTGGCCGACGCATCGCAACTGCTGGCCGCTCCGACCATCGGCGCGACCACCGCCACGGGTTCGGGCGCGACCCGCACGGTCAGCACCTCTTGGACGGCGACGGGTGCGACTTCTTTTCGCGTGCAAATCTTGAAAAACGGTTCGGTGGTGGACTCGAGCAACCAGACGAGCCTGACCCGATCCGTCAGCGTGCCCTTCACGACAGGCGACACCTACGCGGTTCGCGTGATCGCGTACCCGGTCGACATCACGGCTGCGGACGTGACCGTGCCCGCCCAGTTCAACATCTCGAGCGCCGACAAGAACGCCAGCTGATCCAAGCCCTGAACGCTCGAGCGGAAGCGCAATGCTTCCGCTCGAGTTTTTTGTTGCTCGACCCATCCGGTTCTGGAAGACGCGATCTCGCGGCTCGAGTGAAAAGACGAGCGGCGCGATCGCGAAAACCCTGTCGTGGACGAGCAATCGTCGGGCTCACCCACGGGTGGGTACCTTGCTTAAAGCCAGGATCTTGGGCCATTTGCTCGAGATGGCAGCGCGAGAACACCGTCCCAGACGCGATTTTTTGTCTCTCGAGAATCGCGTCTGGGACGGTCTCGCCCAAAAGCCATCGCTTTCATTCTCGGTGGCTCGAGCGGAGACCGCCAGCATCCAAAACTGCGATTTCCGTACCGATTGAAATGCCCTTACTGGCCGTCTGACAAGCAATTGCCCGTGAACACCGGGGGCGAGTTTGTAAGAATTCCATCATTCTCTATTTGGCACATTATTGGGGAGTTCGAGCCTTTCATTCCGCACCAACCCGGAGGATTCCCCAGTGACCAGTTCACCCCGAAAATTCTTACCAGCCCTCCTCGGGGTCGGTCTGACCGTGGCGCTCCTGGGATGCAACAGCATCAGCACGCCGCCGCCAGCCGGACAAACCGCGACGACCCAGGGCTACATCGTGACCCTCAAGATCAGCCCCGCAGACAGCGCCCAGAGCCTCGAGCAGCGCTACAGCGCCAGGATGCTGGCCTACCAGCCGGACGCGGGCTTCGCCATGCTGCTGAGCGATACACAGCCTTCCAAGACCGACCCGGCGGTTACAGCCGTTGAAGCGGACAGCACCGTCAGCACCCCGGCAACGGATTCGTTCAGGGAACGCGGCCCGATGTCCCGCCAGGGAAGCACCAGCAGCATGGGCGGTTGGACATCGTGGAGCGCGGGCTGGACGGCCTGGAGCGGCGGCTGGACGGCCTGGAGTGGCGGATTGAGCGGCTGGAACGGCAACGTCAGCAGCCTCGCGCCGGAATTGCCCGCGCAGAACCAGGCCACCTGGAACCAGATCAAGCTCTTCGAGGCGCACCGCATCTCGAGAAACTTCGGGGCGGGCGTCAAGGTCGCCGTGATCGACACGGGCATCGATCTGGCGCACCCGATCTTCCAGGGTCACCTCGCGCCGACGGCGGAGTGGAAGGATTTCGTGGACGGTGACGCAACGCCGCAAGAAGACGCGAGCGGCAACGCCAACGGCAAGGCGTACGGGCACGGCACGGCGGTCGCAGGCATCGTGATTCAGATCGCACCGCGCGTCACGATCCTGCCGATCCGCGTTCTGAAGAAAAACGGTGACGGCAACACCTCCGACATCGTCGCCGCCGTCAGCTACGCCGTTTCAAAGGGCGCGCAGGTCATCAACATGTCCCTCGGCACGGACGGCTGGGATCAGTCCCTGTACGACATCTGCAACTGGGCCAACGCGCAGGGCGTGCGCGTGGTCGCATCGTCGGGCAACTCCGGCAAGAAGGACGGCGTGACCTCGCCCGCGCAATTCTCGTGGACGGTCGGAACCTACGCCAAAACCATCGGCATCGGCAGCGTCAACGGCACCGATACGCTCTCGAGCTTCTCGAATTTCGGCAGCGGCCTCTACAGCGTCGCCCCCGGCGAATCCATCTACAGCGCTTACCCCAGCAACCAGGCCGTCAGCGCGACCGGCACGTCGTTCGCCGCACCGATGTACTCGGGCGCCATCGCCCTGGCCTACGCCGACATGCCGAATACCAGCGACCGCAGCCGCATTCAGGATTTCATCTGGAGCAGCCTCGACCTGACCGTCCTGCCCTCGGGGACGGGGCTTGTGTACGGACGACTCAACCTGGAACGCCTGATCCGCAGCTTGCCAGGCTGGACTGAACCGACCACGGTTCGGGCGGGCGTGTACAACGTCGTCAACGTCAACTCCAACAAGTGCCTGGACGTGATGGGCGCGGGCACCACCAACGGCACGTCGGTGATTCAGTGGGTGTGCAACGGAGCCGTCAACCAGAAATGGAAGATTGAACCCGTCGGCGATTACTACAAGCTGACCGCCGTCCACAGCGGCAAGGTGCTCGACGTGGTCGGAGCCAGCCTCGCCAACGGCGCGCAACTGCAACAGTGGGATCTTGGCCCCGCCAACAACCAGCTCTGGGTCATCAGCAAGTTCGGGTTGGGTTACCAGTTGGTCGCGGTTCACAGCGGCAAGAACCTGGACGTGCTGAATTTCAGTACGGCGGATGGTACGGTCTTGCAGCAGACGGGCTTCAACGGCAGCACGGCGCAGCAGTTCCGCTTGCAAGCCCTGTTCTAAACCGCATCCCAGAAATCCCCCGGAGTTCCGGCTCCGGGGGATTTCTCGTGCCGGGCTCGAGAACCCGCATTCCAAATCGCTGTGCAGGAGCTTCTCGCGTCAGCTTTCAAATTCAAGAACACCGTCCTGGACGGTGTTCTTTGAGTATCAAGAAATAGCGTCCCGGACGGTGTTTTGACGCGCCAAATTTATTTGGGGCTTTCGTCGGGCTGAACCCGAGGTCTGCCTCGAGATTGCGGCAGGGATTCGATCTGGTCGGCATCGGGCGCGCACACCGCCCGAAAATTCCAGGTCTCGAAACCCGCCGGGTTGCCCAAACTGCCCGCCTTCCACGGCTCGAGCGAGACGATGTGGAAACGCAAACCATCGACCTCGAACCACAGCTCGAGCGCACCGCTCCAACGTCGCGCTTCGGGCGTCGAAATCAGCAAGAATCCCGACACGACCCAGCGCGTTTCGGGATCGATACCCTCGATGGCGCTGGGCGTATCGCGTCGGGCCAGGGATTTCCGGGCGGGCGCGGGATTCTTGGGCGTTTTCCGGCGACGATCCGGGTACGCGTGCATGATCCGCCCGGTCGAGACGCGCAACTCGTCTCGTTCACCTTTCAGACGAATGCCGCGCAGTTCCATGCGATCAATCTTACGGGCTGCTTCGCACGAGTGACAGAACCCGAGGCGGCGAGACGCTCAGGGGTTCAGAACTTTCGACTCGAGGCGCGCCTTTAATCCGCGACCGTGCTGGCCAGTTCGCGCGATGGTCTTTTCTCGAACTGCATCCCCTGATTGCCCGTCAAACGCGCGACCTGAGCGGGCGTGGGTTTGCACAAGGCCCGAAAATTCCAGGCCTCGCAGGGTTCGTCGGATTTGAACAACGGAGCGCCATCCGCGTGCGTCCAGGGTTGCAACGACACGACGTGGAACGAAAGACCTTCGACCCCGAAACGCATGGCGCTCGGGCCGTTCCAACGCGAGATTTCCGCTTTGGGAATGATGAAAAACCCGGTCGCCACCCACAACTGGCCCGGATACGCATCCCGCAAGCTGATGGGCAGCTTGCGGCGGCGCTTCATGTTTTTGGGCAGTTCGATCGGGTGAACGTCCGGGCGGTGCCGTTGATCGCGGTAGACCTGCGTGATGCTGCCCCACTGCACGCGCAGTTCGGAGTGCTCTCCTTGTAGGATCAAGGCTTTTAAATCCATGTTCATTATTGTGAACACGATTCTCACTCTCAGCGGGTCATTTTTCACAGCCGACAGCGACCGCGCTTCCCGGAGGTCATCTCGGGTTGACCCACGATAGCAAATCGGAGCCGTCATAGACAGCCCAATCATCTTCATCAACGCCAAGCCCTCATCTGCACCGCCCGGAACGCGGGCTCGGGCCGAACGGTGAGCGAACCGACAGAAGAAACGGCTTTCGCGGCGTCGAGTCGCGGGCGCTTCAGGTTTGGGCAGGCTCGAGCACTTCCGCCAGCCGCGCCAGTTGATCCAACGCAACCACCTCGCCGCGAACTTCCGGATCGAGCCCCGCGTGCGACAGGGCGGCCACGACCAATTCCGATCCGTACCCGGCCAGCAACAAGTTATTTCTGAGCGTCTTGCGGCGGTGTTGGAGCACGGCTTCCAGAACGCGAATCACGCCCGGCGCAGGCTTTTCGCCCGAGAGGCGAATCCGCGCGATGCTCGAAACCACGTCCGGCGCGGGAAAGAACGCGCCCTTCGAGACATCCCGCAAGCGTTCCGCCCGCCCGTACAGCGCCACTAACGCCGAAAGAAAGCCGTAATGGTCATCGCCGGGGCTGGCCTCGAGCCGCAGCGCGACCTCGCGCTGCACCAGGAAGGTCAGTTGTCGGAACCGTCCGCTCTCGAGGATCTGTTGCAGAATCGCGGTCGAGATGTAATACGGCAAATTGGCGACCAGCAGGCTGCCTTCCGGAACGTGCTGCCATGGGAACTCGAGCGCGTCCTTGAACACCACCCGAACGTTGTCCAGCCCGGACAGGGTTTCCGCCAGGACGGATTTCAGGCGTTCGTCCTTTTCGATGGTCGTGACCTTCAAACCGGTTTCCGCCAGGGCTCTGGTCAGGACACCCAGGCCGGGGCCGACCTCGTAGACGCTCTCCCCTGCTGCGCCATTTTCCTCGAGCCCAGCCTCAGTATCTCTCGCGAGCCCAGCCTCAGTATCTCTCGCGAGCCCAGCCTCAGTATCTCTCGCGAGCCC
>CAXTKV010000141.1:0-764 GCA_964244895.1 uncultured Deinococcales bacterium | reverse complement strand
AGCCTCGACGATATACCTCAACGTATTGCCATCCACCAGAAAATTCTGACCCAACGATTTCGTCGGCCTGAGCCCGTGCCGCCCCAGCAATTCGCGCACCACCCGCGGCGAGTACAGCGCCTCGGAGGCGAGATCGAGCGGGGAATCCAGCGAAGGTGCTTCGGCGTCCCCATCAGACAAAACCTCGAGCTTTTGCGCTCGAGGTTTCTTCTGGCGGTACTGATTAAAGCGCCGCGCCAATTTTCTCGTCCGCCTGCTCTAAAGGCACATCGAGCGACATCGCCACTTCGGTGGCGACCATCTGGCGCGCCTCGTCCATGATGCGCCGCTCCGTCACCGACAAGGGTTTCTCGAGATCGCGGCGGTAGAGCGTCCCGACCAGTTCGGCGATCCGAAAGATATCGCCTTCGGCCAGCAGGGTCTGCTCGCGGCGGTGGCGGGGCGTCCAGCCTTCGGGCAGATCGACTTCGGTTTTCAGGCAACTGATCAGTTCCGGGATGCGTTTGGCTTCGGTGATGCGGCGCAAACCGACCGCTTCGGGCCGATCCACGGGCACGTTGACGCGCATGCTGCCCTTCATCAGCTCGATCTCGAAGTACTGCTTGGCCTGGCCTGCGATCACCTTCTCGACTTCACCGATGATCCGTCCTGCACCTTGCGTCGGGTACACGACGGTATCACCGACCTTGAACTTCACGTCTTTTTTGGCTGTCGTCTGGGTCATGCGATCCTCTCGAGCGTTTCGGAAATCTGAATAACTCGCC
>CAXTKV010000140.1:0-14269 GCA_964244895.1 uncultured Deinococcales bacterium | reverse complement strand
GCTTCCATCTCGACACCCGTTCTGTCCGTCGTGCGTGCCTGTGAAACGATCCGAACGCCGCCCAAAACCCGCTCGAGGCTCACGTCCACGCTGGAAAGCGGGATCGGGTGGCACAACGGGATCAACTCGGAGGTTTTCTTGGCCGCCATGATTCCGGCCAGTTGCGCCACCGTCAACGGGTCGCCCTTGCCGACGCCGCCGCGCTCGAGGGCGTCCTGGGCTTCTTTGGGCAGTTTGACCAAGGCTTCGGCGGTCGCCTCGCGCTTGGTGGGGATCTTGTCGGACACGTCCACCATGTGCGGTGCGCCGTCCTTGAAGTGCGTCAGCTCGTTCATGGCTTCAGTCTAGCCCGAGCAGTACGCTCGAGAGCACCGTCCAGTACGGTGTTCTCGAGCGTACGTCCTGGACGGTGTTTTTCACTCGATCCGGTAGGTCGCGTTGACGATGGCTCGCACGTCTTTTTCCAACGATGTCGTGTCGAAGTTGCCGACATCGCTGATGGAGGGATCGTTCTTGGCGTTGATCTGGAACACGCCCAACCGACCGTCCTCGATCATCGTGATGCGCTTGCCGACGGGTTGCGCGATCAATTCGGCGCGTTTGAAGGCGTCCTCCGAGGCGGCCTTGACGAGTTCCAGGCGCAGTTCCGCCAGTTTGGTGTAGATCAGTTTGAGTTCGCTGCCCGCCACGACGATGTTCTGGTCGAACAGCGCATCGACCGCGTTGGAGGCTTTGGTGACGCGATCCACCTTGGCGCTCTCGACGGTGAACGACCTGGAGACCGTGTAGCGAAGCCTCGAGACGGTCTTGTAGCGCAGCGCGATCTTGTCCTTGACGACGGTGTAGCAGCCGTCCTCCTGGGGTTTGCAGTCCACTTCCTTGCTTTCGACTTCCTGAATCACCTGCGATGCGCCGACCTGAACTTCGTCCCCGTCGAGACCCTGGGCTTTGAGAAAGCCTTCGACCGCCTGCGGTACGGGTTTGAGCTTCCGGTAGAGCGATTTGTACTCGTCGTAACCGGTGTAGGACACGCTGAAACTCCAGACGGCCAGGTCGCTGCGGATGGTCTTGACGGCGCTGCCGGTCACGCCGATGGTGTAGGTTCTGACGCGCAGGCGTTGCACGCCGCCGATGCCGATCAGCGCGAGCGCAATCAGCGTGAGACCCACGACGACGACGCTCCAGAACACCTGCGGGAAGACTCTGTTCACGGTTGGTACGCTCCTCTTTCGGTGCGAGACGGGTGTACGGCGTGGCTCGAGGTCGCGTCAAAACCTTAAAGCTTCGCGGTCGCGCGTCTGGCCCGAACAAGCCAGAGCACCATCCAGTGCGGTGTGCTCGAGCGTGCGTCCCTGAGCGCGAGTAGCCCGTTAGGTGCTATTTTGCGAGCGAGAGCGGTGTTCTCGAGTCAGCGCTTGTAGACCTTGAAGCGCGCGGCGATATCGAAGGTCGTGCAGGGGCTTTCACCTCGGTACACGGGCGCGGCGCAGACCGTGATCTTGCCGCCCGCGCTGACCGTGTTCGGCAGCAGTTCCCCGGCGCGTTCGGTCAACTTGCCGATGCGCCCCTCGAGTTCCACGGCCTTGTACTCCTTTGAATCGAGCGCGCGGTGGAACGGGTCGCCGCCCGGATTGGCGAGCGGCGTCAGCGGCACCCAGCGGCCTTTCTCGCCCTCGCCCGCGAACAAGGATGCGCTGACGCGAGGGATGACGTAGAAGGTGCGGCGTCCGGGCCAGCGTTCCTTGAGCGCCAGCGGCACGCGCAGGGTGCATTGGGCGTAGTTCTCGTCCTGCAAGAAGAAGTTCAATCGTTCGACCTTGAAATAATCGTCTTTGCAGATCAGGTTGATCTTGTCGCGCGGCACGGGCACGCTGACCACGGGCGCGCGGGCGGGTGCGCTCGAGGTCTGCGCGGTGGCGGCGGCGAGCAACGTTGAGAGCGCGAGTGCGGCCAGGACGGTTCGTTTCATGGGATTCCTCTCGGGCTTGCCGCATCACGGCTTGATGATTTCGATTTCGGTGGTGTCCGACAAAGGCGTGTAGCTGCACGAGAATTCGACCCGAGGGCGTCCGGGCAGGTTCGGGCAGATCGCCCAGCCATCCCAGCGTTTGCCGTCGCTCGAGGCGCTGATCTGGTCGCGGGCTTCGGCGTCACCTGGGAATTCGGCCTGTCCGTCGCCGAGCCTGCCGCGCACGTCGGTTTTGCAGCGCTCGATCAAATCCGAGGTGCGGATGCCGCCGAAACCGTCGTCCGGCTCGAGTTTCGGGCTATAGGATCGCAGCAGAATCGCGCCAGCGATGACCGCACCGATCAGGGCGAGACCGCCGACCCAGACGAACCTGTTTCTTCTGACACGTTTGCCTTTCAGTTCTGCGGCGATGCGCGCCCGGTACTCGCGTTCCAGGCGCGTTTTTTCGGCCTCACTCTCGAGGGCGGCGCGTTGCGCGGCCTTTGTTTCCTCCTCTGCGCGGATTTTGGCTTTCGTGTCGTCGTCGAGCATGGCGTGCCTTCACGCTAGCCTGAGCCCGATGAGGGTTTTCTCATGGCTCGAGTATCCAGAGAACACCGTCCAGAACGCAATCTTGTGCGTTTGGGAACGCCGTCCAGCGCGCGAGACCATTCGGCCCGGAAGCAGCCGAAGCTCAATCGGTGAGATAATTTAACTTGACACGACTACACTCAAGTCTTATGATATTTAGGACTGAACCTCGAGCCGCACGGAAACCCGTGTCTCGAGCATTTCCACCATCACGGAGGTTCACCTTGAACCCGGAGAAATTCACGGAACTCGCGCTGCAGGCCATCCAGAAGGCACAAAGCCTGGCGCAATCCAACCGCAACTCGCAAATCCTGCCCGCCCACGTCATGTTGGCCGCCCTGGAACCGGACTCACCCGCCGCACGGATGCTCGCGCTGGCCGGAACAGACGCCGCGCAAGCCAGATTGACCCTGGAAAACGAGATCGCCAGGCAACCCAAAGTCTCGGGTGACACGCCCGCCGGTCAGTACATGGCCCAGGAAGCTGCCAAGGGTTTCGAGCGCGCTGAAAAAATTGCGCAGGAACTCGGGGACAGCTTCGTCGGACTGGACGCGCTGTTCCTCGCCATGCGAGAAAACCACGCGACCAACGGGCTTCCCAGCGTCAAGGAGCTCCGGGCCGCCCTGGAAAAACAACGCGGAGGCAAGAAAGTGGACACCAAAACCGCCGAAACCACCTTCGAGGCGCTCGAGAAATACGGCGTCGACCTGACCAAAGCCGCCCGCGACGGCAAGCTCGATCCCGTCATCGGGCGCGACGAGGAAATCCGGCGGATCATGCAGATTTTGCTGCGCCGCACCAAGAACAACCCCGTGCTGATCGGTGAACCCGGCGTCGGCAAGACCGCCGTGGCCGAAGGTCTGGCGCAGCGCATCGTCAAGGGCGACGTGCCGGACGGCCTGAAGGACAAACGCATCGTGACCCTGAGCGTCGGCACGCTGCTGGCGGGCGCGAAGTTTCGCGGCGAATTCGAGGAGCGCCTCAAGGCCGTGATCGAGGAAGTCACCAAAAGCGCCGGAGAGATCGTGCTCTTCATCGACGAGTTGCACACCATCGTCGGCGCGGGCAAGACCGAAGGATCACCCGATGCGGGCAACATGCTCAAACCCGCCCTGGCGCGAGGCGAACTGCACCTGATCGGCGCGACGACCCTCAAGGAATACCGCGAGATCGAGAAGGACGCCGCCTTGGAGCGCCGCTTCCAGCCCGTGTTCGTCAACGAACCCAGCGTGGAAGACACGATCAGCATCCTGCGCGGCATCAAGGAGCGCTACCAGTTGCACCACAACGTCGAAATCACCGACCCCGCGCTGGTGGCCGCCGCGACGCTCAGCCACCGTTACATCTCCGATCGGCAACTGCCGGACAAGGCCATCGACCTGATCGACGAATCCGCCGCGCGATTGCGGATGCAACTCGAGAGCAGCCCCGAAGAAATCGACGGCCTGGAGCGCCGCAAGCTCCAACTCGAGATCGAGCGTCAGGCCCTGCAAAAAGAAAAAGACGAGGATTCCATGCGCCGCCTGGACGACCTGGACGGCGAATTGCGCGACATCACCGGCAAGGTCACGAGCTTGCGCTCCGAGTGGGAAGCCGAACGATCCGAGCTGGTGAAACTCCGCGAGGCGCGCGAGAAACTCGATTCGGTGCGCACCAACATCGAAAAGGCCGAACGCGAGTACGACCTTTCAAAAGCCGCAGAGCTGAAGTACGGCACGCTCCCGGCGCTGGAAAAAGAAGTCCTGGAGCTCGAGAAGAAGCTCAAGAACGCGAAGTTTGCGTCGCAGCAAGTCACGGACGACGATATCGCCGAGATCGTCAGCCGCTGGACGGGCATCCCAGTCAGCCGATTGATGGAGGGCGAGCGAGAGAAACTCTTGCGTCTGGAAGACGAGCTGCACAAGCGCGTGATCGGGCAGGAGGAAGCCATCCGGGCCGTCTCCGACGCGATCCGGCGATCCAGGGCGGGCCTGTCCGACCCTAAACGCCCGATCGGATCGTTCATGTTCCTGGGGCCGACCGGCGTGGGCAAGACGGAGTTGGCCAAATCCCTGGCGAACTTTTTGTTCGACACCGAGGACGCGATGGTGCGCATCGACATGTCCGAGTACATGGAAAAGCACTCGGTCGCCCGCCTGATCGGTGCGCCCCCCGGTTACGTCGGCTTCGAGGAGGGCGGCCAACTGACCGAAGCCATCCGCCGCCGCCCCTACGCCGTGATCCTGTTCGACGAAATAGAAAAAGCCCACCCGGACGTGTTCAACGTGCTCTTGCAAGTCCTGGACGATGGACGATTGACCGACGGGCAGGGGCGCACGGTGGATTTCAGGAACACCGTGCTGATCATGACTTCCAACATCGGTTCGCCGTTGATTCTCGAGGCGGCGCGGTCGGGCGGCGTCACGCAGGGCACGAAAGACGACGTGCAGAAATTGTTGCAATCGCACTTCCGCCCCGAATTCCTGAACCGCGTGGACGAAATCGTGATCTTCGATGCGCTCTCGGTTCATCAGATGCGCGAGATCGTGGACATCCAGCTTTCCGGGCTGCGCGGCAGGTTGGGTGAACGGCGCGTGGCGCTGGAACTGACCGATGCCGCCAAGGATCACCTGGCCAGCGTCGGCTACGACCCGGCCTTCGGTGCGCGACCCTTGAAGCGCGCCATCGGGCGCGAACTCGAGACGCCGATCGCGAAAAAGATCCTGGGCGGCGAGGTGCCGGACAACTCGAGCATCGTGGTGGACTTCCAGGATGGGCGCTTCGAGTTCGGCTCGAGGCTGAACAACTGACACGACCTCCTCTCCCCTTCCTGCTGCGGAGCGCCCCTCGAGATTCGAGGGGTGTTTCGCTTGTCGGCGCTGACACCTTCCAGAAGGAACCGGACAATTAGGCTGGGAACCATCGGTGGTTTTTGGAACGGAGGCTTTCCTTGAGCGACGCACCCGAACAAAACGAATCCAGACCCATCAAGACCTACCGCGCCCCGAGCATCGAAGTGACGTTCGACGCGCGGCGCTGCATTCACGCCGCCGAGTGCGTGCGCGGCCTGCCGGAGGTTTTCGATGTCAGCAGACGCCCGTGGGTGCAGCCCGATCTCGCGAGCGCGCAAACCGTCGCGGACGTGATTCGCAGATGCCCGAGCGGCGCGCTGCAGTACGCGCGTCCGGACGGCAACGAAATCCCGGACGCGCCCACCAGCGTTCGCCTGGACCCGGACGGCCCGATCTATCTGCGCGGCGACCTGGTCATCGCGACGCCGAGCGGTGCGGTGCGCGAGACGCGAGCGAGCCTGTGCGGGTGCGGTCGTTCAATGAACGCGCCCTTCTGCGACAACACGCACCGCAATCCGGTGCCGGAGGAATCGTGAGCCAACCAGCCTTGGAAATTCGTGACAACCCCGACCAGCACCGCTTCGAGGCGCACGTGGGCGCTCAGATCGCGGTGGCGCAGTACATGCTCAGCAACTCGGTGATGATCTTCACGCACACCGAAGTGCCCGAATCGCTCGAGGGGCAGGGCATCGGCAGCGCGCTGATCGAATTCGCGCTTCGTGACGCGCGGGCGCGCAACCTGAAGGTCGCGCCGATGTGCCCGTTCGTGGCGGCTTACATTCGCAGGCATCAGGATTTCGCGGATCTGGTGCCCGAGGAATACCGGGACAGAATCTCGAGGGTTCATTGACCCTGGGGTCATGAGACTTGACTGATCTGCGGGGCACCTCGAGCCTTCGGAACCAGTTTTCGCGTAACCTGATTCGCATGGCGAATCGCACGAGACTCGGTCTGGCTCTCGGTGGCGGCGGTGCGCGGGGTTACGCACACATCGGCGTGATGCGCGTCCTGGAGCGCGAGGGCTTGCACCCGGACGTGATCGCGGGCACCAGCATGGGCGGTCTGGTCGGCGCGTTCATCGCGGCAGGATTGGACTCGAAACAGGTCGAAGCCGTGGTGGGCGACGTGCAGCTCTACAGGCTGCTGGACATCAACCCGTTGAAGGACATGTTGCGCTTCCTCGAACTCGAGAAGATCCTCAAGAAGCACCTGCCGCCCGATTTCAGCGGGCTTCAAAAACCTTTTTGCGTGACCGCCACCAACCTGGTCAACGGCAAGCTGGTCTACATCTCCGAGGGCGATCTGTACCAGGCGCTGCACTGCACCATCGCCTTTCCGGGCGCGATCGATCCCATCTGGGTCGGCGATCAACTGCTGGCCGATGGCGGCATCACGAACCAGGTTCCAGCCGACGCCACCCGTTTCCTGGGCGCGACCATCACGGTCGCGGTGGATGTCACGGCGCTGGCGCAACTGGATGTCTCGCCGCGCGAATCTCGCAGCTGGTGGGATCACTGGATGGGCCGCGACCGCGACCTGACCGGCATGCGCGCCATGTACCGCGCGGTCGAGATCATGCAGACCCGCATCAGCGACGTGCGCCTGGCGTTGTTCAAACCCGACCTGGTGCTCGAGCCGAGCATGCCGGACATCAACCTGTTCGGGTTTCACAAGTCCAAGGACACGATCGCGGCGGGCGTCAAGGTCGCGGAAGATCATCTCGATCAGTTACGCGAGCTTTTCGGGCGTTCAGAAGAAGAACACCGTCCAGCACGCTATTCTTGAAACGCGTGCTGGACGGTGTTCTCTGAAACTGAGCACTCGAGATGGCTTCTCGAGACTGGCATGGTCGCGTCGGTACCGAAAGAGACTGGCGCGATGCGACCCGCCCCATGCCTCATCCCAAGGAATTGGCGTTGAACCTCTTGCGAACCTCGTCTCGGGCACGTGTTGACGCGAGGGCAACCATGAGGTTGCCCCTACAGGACAGGTGTTGTAGGGGTAGGGCTTGTCCCTACCCTTCCCTCGAGACGTTGCCGACCGCGTTCGCAAGAGGTTTATCGAAGGATCTCTTGCCGATGCGGTAGTCAGCCGACCAGCAGCGATAGATCCTTCGCTGCACTCAGGGTGACAGCCAAGGATGCTCGATTCGGATCAAGACCCTCAGTCCTCGAGCGGAACCGTGCTGAGCGCCCCGCGCAAGGATTTCGGGTAGTGGTTCTTGAGGGTTCGTTTGACGCGTTTGCCCCAGCCCAGCCCGAAACCGTGCGCCCGAACCGCGATCCAGCCGTCCGGTACGTCTTCTGTGACCTCAAAGGATTCGCCGCGCAAGAAGGCCGCGACCCGCGCGTCGTCCGGCTCGAGGTCGAGCGCGGGCGCGTCGGCGTGGCGCTTCAGCGCGTGCGTCAGGGCGTGCTCGGGCTCGAGGCGATCCGCTTTGACCTCCGCGATTTTCGTTCCGGCGCGCAGGGTTCTGATGCCCGCCAGCGCGGGCGTTTCCGGGTGGAGTCGCTCGATGCGGTCGCGGAAGATCGTGACGCCATCACCGGGCAGGCCGAAGCGGTTGGCGAAATCTTTCCACAGCCCGCGCGCCTTGCCGCTGGGTGGATGCATTTCCTCGAGCGGCAGGCGGTACGCCTGACCGCCCTGTTTGATCAGCTTGGCGATGAAGTGACCCTCGCCGCGCAGCAGGTGGGGCCACAACCGCGCGGTTCTCGAGAGTTCGCCCGAGCGATCTCTCGGGCCATCGATCCAATCGGGTCGTCCGGGCGAGAATCCCGCGATCTCGAGCAATTCAAACTCCGGGTGAGATTCCAGAAACCCCTCGACCGCGGCTTCGTTCTCTTCGGGCGCAAAGGTGCAGGTCGAGTAGACCAGCGTTCCGCCGGGTTTGATCATGATCGCGGCAGCGTCCAGAATCTGCGTCTGGCGGCGCGCACAGGTCAGCACGAGTTCGGGTCGCCACTCGCGGGCGGCGTCGGGGTTCTTGCGGAACATGCCCTCGCCGCTGCAGGGCGCGTCCACCAGAATCCGGTCGAAGTACGCGGGCCAGACCTGCGCCAACCGCGCCGGATCTTCGTTGGTGACGACGCCGGGACAACCCAGCCGCTCCAGATTTTCCTCGAGAATTCGCGCCCTGGACGCATTGATCTCGTTGGCGACCAGCAAGCCATCGCCGCCCATCAGTTGCGAGAGGTGCGTGGTTTTTCCGCCGGGCGCGGCGCACAAATCCAGCACGCGATCACCAGCTTGCGGAGCCAGGGCCAGCGCGACCGCCATCGCGCTGGCTTCCTGGACGTAGATGAGCCCCAGCGCGTGCGCCAGGCTGGAACCGACGCGCGATTCGTGAGAGACGTAAAACCCCGCATCGCACCACGGGATCGGGCTGAGGCTGGCGGGCAGGATGTTCCCAATCTCATCGGGCTCGAGCTTGAGGCTATTCACGCGCAGGCTGTTGGTGCGCTCACCGCGCATGGCGGTTTCAAACGCGCCAAATTCGGCCCCGAGAAACCGTCTCATTCGCATCAGGAACGTATCGGGCAGCATCGCCTTCAGGCTACCGCGAGCCTGCGGTCTTCAGAAATACGCGTCCCAGACGGTGTTTGCGCACACCAAGAAGACCGTCCGGGACGCCGAAACCCGATTCTTGAGCCACAAAAACCGCGTGCTGGGCGGTTCTAACGGGTTCAAGGGCGCCATTTTTGCGACTTAGACGTGTCTCAGAACGCGCACGGTATACTGTCGCCTCAAGAAACGGCGCTCGAAACCGTCAAATCGGGGCTCGAGTGCCGCAAAGAACGAAAAACCCGAGGAGACAGCGTGAAATTTTCAGAAGACATCGGCATCGACCTGGGAACGGCGAACTTCCTGGTGTACGTCAGGGGCAAAGGCATCGTCTTGCAGGAACCCAGCGTGATCGCCATGCAGCGCGAAACGAAAGAAGTCAAAGCGGTCGGCGAGGAAGCCTACCGGATGATCGGGCGCACGCCGGGCAACATCGTCGCGGTCAAACCGATCAAGGATGGCGTGATCGCCGATTTCGAGCTGACGCGCCGGATGCTGCAACTGTTTTTGAGGAAAGTCCTGACCGGATACTGGTTGTTCAAACCGACCGTGATGGTCGGCATCCCGTCCGGCGTGACCGATGTCGAACGCCGCGCGATCATCCAGGCGCTGCGCGACGCGCAGGCGCGCAAGGTCTACCTGATCGAGGAACCGCTCGCGGCGGCCATCGGCGTGGGCGTCAAGATCGAGGAACCCACGGGTTCGATCATCGTGGACATCGGCGGCGGCTCCACGGACATCGCGGTGATTTCGCTGGGCGGCATCGTGGTTTCGGACAGCATCAAACTGGCCGGGAACGAGTTCGACGAATCGATCATCCGCTACGCCCGCCGCAAGGAAAACCTGATGATCGGTGAGCGCACCGCCGAGGAAATCAAGGTCAAGATCGGTGCGGCCATGCACCGTCCCGGCAGCGAGGAACTGACCGCCGAGGTGCGCGGTCGCGACCTGATCAACGGCCTGCCGAAAACCATCACCATGAGCACCGCCGACGTGATCGAGGCGCTCGCGGAACCCGTCTCCAAGATCGTGGAACTCGTCAAGCGCGTCCTGGAGGCCACACCGCCGGAATTGATTTCCGACATCGTGGATCGGGGCATCATCATGACGGGCGGCGGCAGTTTATTGCGAAACTTCGACGAGTTGCTGCGCCAGGAAACCGGGATTCCGGTGATCGTCGCCTCGAACGCCATCGAAGCCGTCGCCATCGGCACGGGCAAGGCGCTCGACATGAAGCACGTGCTGAAGGACCACCTGACCTCGAGCGACAACTTTTCGCGGTCTTAGATGCGCTCGAACTCCTGGCTCGGGCAGCTTCAAGGCGTTCGTGCGCGCATCCGACGCGTTCTATCAGATGGTTTCGACACGAAAAACACCGTCCAGCACGTATCTTATTACTTGCGTGCTGGACGGTCTCCTCGAGCGGTTTCTTCTATGGTTGGGTTGGCGCTCGGGCTCGTCTCGTGTCTCGGCGTTTCGCAAGCCAGCGCCCAGCAGATCTTCGCGTTCTCCGATGTCAAAAAGGGGCTCGAGGGCTACGCGTTGACGGCGGGTGCGGGCAACGTCATTCAGCGGTTTCCCGTCAAGGTCGAGGAGATTCTGGCCGAACAGGGCCAGGGCTTCCCGTACATCATGGTGCGCGCGTCGGGTGCGTTCATCGACGCCTCGGGCGGCATCGCGGCGGGCATGAGCGGCAGCCCGGTGTATTTCGACAACAGGCTGGCGGGCGCGATTTCGGCGGGTTTCCCGGAGGCGGATCACAAGCTCGGGCTGGTCACGCCGATCGAGGTCATGCAGCGCGCCGCGCCCAAACCCACGACCATCAGCCTGGCGCGCCAGTACGGCCTCGAGTCACCGATCTTCGAGTCCAGGCTCGAGCGACCGACGCGCGGCTACGGGCTCGAGTCACCGACGCGCAGCTACGGGCTCGAGCGACCGATCTTCTCGGGTGCGAATGGCTTGCCGAAGCTCGAGAAACTCGGGCAGGCCGTGCCGCTGTCCGCTCCGTTGCTGATCTCGGGCTTGTCGGGCCGGGCGGGTCTGAAACTGACCAGCCTGCTCAACGCCAGGGGCATCGAAACCATCAGCTCGCCGATGCAAACCCGCGCTTCGGGCAGCACCCCAGACAGACCATACAAGCTCGAGCCGGGCGCGGCGGTCAGCGCGCAATTGATCACCGGCGATCTGATCGTGGGCGCGGTCGGCACGATCACCAGCATCGACGGTAAAACCATTCTGGCCTTCGGCCACCCGTTCCTGGGCGATGCTCGGGCGCGGTACGCGGCGGCTCCGGCCTACGTCAACGCCATCGTTGCATCCAGCAATTTCCCGTTCAAGATCGCAGAGAACATCAGTAAGCCTTTCGGCGCGTTCAGCACGGATAAACCCTATGGCATCGGCGGCACCGTCGGGGCGGACGCGGGCTTCATTCCGTTCGAGATCGGCTTCAAGAACGGCAACTTGACCCGCACCACACGCATTTCGGTCGCGCCCGTCGAAAGTTTCCTGGGGGCGCTGACCGAAATCGCGTCCACTTCGGCGCTCGAGGCGGGGCTGGAAGGTTCCGCACCGGGTTCGGCCTCGATCACCTGGACGCTGTCCTTCACCGACCGCGACCCGATCACCGTGCGAGACCGCGTGGCGGACGAGAACGACATCGGTTCGCTGGCGGCCTTCCGGGCAGCGCTGGTGGTCGCGTTGATTTCCCAGAACCCGTTCAGGACGCCGGGATTGAAATCCGTCAAGATCGGTTTCGAGATCAGCCCGTTCGCGTTGACGCGGCTGGTGCGCGTGGAACCGGAATCGAAAATCGTCAAACCGGGGCAGGTGATCGGGTTGAACGTGCGCCTTCAGCCGTACCGGGCCGCGCCGGTGGTGCGCCGGATCGCCGTCAAGATCCCGGACAGTGCGCCGGACGGTGCCTTCAACCTGACCGTGCGCGGCGGCCTGACCGCTCGCCCGGACACCGAGGGCAGCACGCGCGATGTCTTCGATGGCATATTGAGCTTCGAGGAACTGCTCGAGCGACTGCGCAACCGCATCTCCGGCGAGAACGTGCTGGTCGAGATGCGCGCCGACGGTTCCGGCACGCCGACCGTGCTGGCGCTCGAGGCCCAGAGCGCACCCGTTTCGGGCCTGATCCCGCTCGAGCTGACGGTGAAAAAGTAATGCGCGCCTCGACGGTGAAGCTGTGACCCAGACCCGATCCGGGTTGGCCGCGCTGCTGGGCGGCAGGCTCGAGGGTCAGGACGGAAGCGTGATCGCCCTGCGCGATCCCGAGGACGCTGCACTCGAAGATGTGGTCGTGGTGCGCCACGCGAAGTATTTGCCTGCGTGCCTGCAAAGCGCCGCCCACCTGATCGTGATTCATCGAGACACCGTCCTGGACGCGAATTTAGAAACGCGTCCAGGACGGTCTTTTTTACGCGTGCCCGACCCGGAACTCGCCTGGGAACGCATTTTGGGCGCGTTCTTTCCGGATCTGGATCGCCAACCCGGCGTTCACCCGAGCGCCCAGATCCACCCGAGCGCCCGCCTGGGTGAAGGGGTTCACGTCGGGCCGAACGCGGTGGTTTCCAGAAACGTTCGCGTCGGGGACGGTTGCGTGATCCTGGGTGGAGCCTACATCGGTGAGGATTCCAGCTTGGGCGCGGGCTGCCTGATCCACCCGAACGCCAGCATCCTGCACCGCGTGACCATCGGTGATCGCGTGATCGTGCAATCGGGTGCGGTCGTCGGCAGCGACGGTTTCGGCTTCCGGCGCACGGCGGAACACCATCACGTGCGTTTGCCGCACATCGGCACGGTCGCGCTGGACGACGACGTGGAAATCGGCGTCAATACGGTCGTGGATCGCGGAACGGTCGGTCAGACCCGCATCGGGGCGCGCACCAAGATCGGCCCGGCCTGCGTGATCGCGCACAACGCCTCGATCGGAGAGGACGTGCTGTTGATCGGCGCGGTGCAACTCGCGGGCAGCGTCACGATCGAGGATCGGGCGGTGCTGTGGGGTCAGGTCGGTTCAGTCGGACACATCACCATCGGGGCGGGCGCGACCGTGACCGCGCAGTCCGGCATCAGCAAGAGCCTTCCGGCGGGCGGCGTGTATCGGGGCAGCCCGGCGCAACCGATCCGCGATCAGCTCCGGCTCGAGGCCAAAATCCGCGATCTGGAACGCCTGGAAGCCCGATTGAAGTCGCTCGAGGATCGGCTCGAAGGACGAGACGCGCATCGGCTCGAGCAGAACGAGGCTGATCGGCTCGAGCAGCACGAGGCTGATCGGCTCGAGCAGGACGCAAATGAGTCCGGGAACTCGAAGATGAAGGCTCACATCGAACCATCACGTGGTAAACATTCCACGTAGGTCATACTGAAACGCCGGGGGACGAACCGTGATTTCATCTCAGACCACTCAAGGCCACAACACCTCCATCATCAACGCCTGGGACGGACTGGGCGCATCCGCCTGGATAGATGGCATCGGCATTCACAGCGGCCAGAACACCCGCGTTCGCTTCCACCGCGCGCCCGGCGAACCGATCGCCTTGCTGCGCGATGGGCAACGCATCGCGCTGATCGCGGAGAACGTCGTGGACACCAACCTGGCCACCGAACTGGCCGTGGGCGGTGTTCGCGTCTCCACGGTCGAACACCTGCTGGCGGCCCTGTACGTCATGAACCACTGGAGCGGCTTCCTGATCGAAGTGGACGGCCCGGAAGTCCCCATCCTGGACGGCAGCGCGCTCGGTTGGGCGCAGGCCCTGGCGAGCATCGAACCCGAGACCCTGCCCGAACGCCTCGTACCGCCCGAGATCGCGGTCGAGGTGCGCGGCGGCTACGTCGGCCTCGAGACCGTGCCCGCAGGTCAGTCCGCCGCCGTGCGCGTCACCATCGGCTACCCGCACCCGGCCATCACGGCGCAAGTCTGGCACGGTCATCAGCACGACTGGCGCACGCTCTTGGACGCCCGCACCTTCGGTTTCGAGCGCGACCTGGAGCGCCTCTGGGCGATGGGTCGCGGCATGGGCGTGACCGCCGAAAACGCCGTCGTGTACGGCGAGGAAGGCCCGAGCCTGAAACCTCGCGGCACGGACGAACCCGCCCGCCACAAGGCGCTCGATCTGCTGGGCGACCTGTACCTGGTCGGGCGTCCCCTTCAGGCCGTGATCGTGGGCGAACGCAACGGCCACGCCGCCAACGTGGCGATGGCCCTCGAGTTGCGCCAGCACCGTCCCTGACGCGTTTCACGAGCGTGTCGATGAGGGCTGACTCGAGGAGAGAAGGGACAAGGGAATAAGGGAAAAGCAACGACCTCGACGCGCTGTAGGCGAGGTTC
>CAXTKV010000139.1:0-14325 GCA_964244895.1 uncultured Deinococcales bacterium | reverse complement strand
ATCCACGAGGCGCACATACACGCCACGTTCGTCTTTTGGAATGCGCTTCTCGAGAACAAACGCCGTGGATTGAACGACCTCGCCGCCGATCTCGGGAAACGCTCGAGGCCCAAGATGCGCCATGCTCTGAATCGCGTATTGCTCGATCACGTTCTTTCGTAGCGCCTCGTAGCTCGAGAGGAACATCCACGAGTGCTGGTTGATCGTCGCCATCCGACCTTTCGGGACGGTGAACTCGAGGCAACGCTCCATGAAGGCGGCGAACAGATCGGACTTGCTGCGCGGGTAACTCTTTTCCACGAACATCTTCAAGGTGACGTTGAAGCTCGAGCTCCCCATGTACGGCGGGTTCGCTACGACTGCCGCGTACTGCGTGGACAGCAAACGCGCTTGCGCGAGGGTGTGGCGCAATTCGGGCGCGAGGGCATCGGCAAAAAAACCGCCCTCGGATTCCAGGGCGCGCAGTTGCGATTCCAGCTTCTGGTCATCGAACGCGGGCGGCGTGATCAGGCTGCCCAGGTTGTCGGCGTCGCGGAAGGCGTCCAGCAGGGGCTTCCAGTCGCTCGGGTTGATCGTCTGCGTCCACAACGGTTGGGGCGCGGCGGGCTTCGCATCGAAAAAACCGGATTGCGGGGTGGGCAAGGCCGGGGCCTCGAGCTTGATGTGGCGCGTGGGTCGCACGGCTAGGATCTGCAATTGGGGTGGTTCGCGCAGCGCGCGGCGGTTGCGGGCGCGAGCTTTCATCATGACCGCAAAACTCGCGAGCTGCGCGGCGCGTTCGTCGATGTCCAGGCCGTGCAGGTTGTGCGCCAGGATCAGCGCGGGGATGTCGCGTTCGGCGTACCCGCGTTCCAGGTAGATCTGGTTCAGCACGTCGAAGGCGTACACCAGGATGTGCCCGCTGCCGCACGCGGGGTCCATCACGGTCAAGTCCTCGGGGCGCAGGGTGGGGTTCGGGTCGGGCTTCGGGTTGTCCGGGTGGGATTCCAGGTAGTACGGCATGTGATCGCGCAGGCCGGATTCCGGGTGCGCCTCGAGCCACAGTCGGCCCAGGCTGTTCTCGACCATGTAGCGCACGATCCAGTGCGGCGTGAACAACTGTGTGGCGGCGGGGATGTCGTGCGCCGGGTATTTGCCTTTGCCGCCGATGACGCGGTCTTTTTCTTCGCTGATGTAGAACTGGTACAACCAGCCGACGATCTCGATGTCCTTCCAGTCGTCTTCTGTGATGTCGCGCTCGAGGTGGCGGATCAGGCTCTCGGTGTGCAGCAGGTTCGGTGGCAGGAACAGCGCGGTGTAGCTGAGGGATGGGCTGAACAGGAACGGCAACCCGACCGCCAGCGCGTCGCATTGGGCCACCAGCAGGCGGCGGTACACGCCCTCGGCGTCGTACAAGCGTCGCCATTCGTCCAGTCGCTCGAGGCTGACGCCGCCCAGATCCCCGTTCTGCACCAGGCCCGTCGCGTCGCGCAGCAAGTCCGGGTCTTTCAGGTTCGGGTCGCTCGAGCCGATGGCGCGCGGGATGTAGCCGTTGACCTCCATGAAGCGCAGCGCGGTGAAGCGGTTGAACCACGTGTACGCGACCTCGTTGACCAGCGCGTCGATGGCTTCGGCCAGGTTGCGTTCCGTGCGCTGGAGTTCCGTCAGGCGCTCGAGCAAACCGATGTACTGCGCGGCCTCGTCCGCGTTCAAGGTCGCGCCGTTGACGATCAACCCGCCCGAGACGGTCGTGTACGCCGCGATGCCGCCCGGCGTGATGCCGAACTGCGCGGCCCTGGACTGCACTTGCTCGGTCAGGGTGCGTCGCGCCCAGGTGGCGAAGGTCTTGATCGAAGTGCGATTCATGGTCAACCTCGCGGGTGTTTGAAGTGGCTCGGGCGGGTCTGGAATCTTGCAGACGTCATTCGATGGAAATGTTGTGCGTCTCGAGTTCTCGGGTCAGACGCTCGCGCAAGGCCAGCATGAACGCCTCGAGTTGCTCGGGCGTCTCGATCACGCCCCCGATCAGATCCTTGGCGCGTACACTCACGATTGGCCTGACGAGAACACCGTCCCGAACGGTGTTCCCGTTGCTGTTCGCGTCCTGGACGGCGTGGTTGATGCGCGCAATCACGGCGGATCTGGACTTGCCCAGCGCATCCTCGAGTTCCGCGTTGCGCGCGATGGCCGCATCCATGCTCGAGGCGTTGCGAAGACCGTCCAGCGCGCGCGCGAACGGCTCGAGCGACCTGCTGACCTCGGCGGCATCCAGTTTTGCCGCCACGTCATCGATCCCGGATCGCAGCGTCCCGGCGCGCGCCAGGAACTCGGCCTTGCGCGACTCGAGCAAGCCCGCCACGTGCTTCTTCAACGGCTCGAGCAAGCCCGGCAGGTTCGGAATGCGGGAGGTCGGATCGGGCAAACCCAGGATGGCGCGCGCCTGGTTGACACGCTCGATCAGGGCCGCGTCCGCGACGTGGTGCAGATCCGGCTCGAGCACCTTCAAGTCTTCGCGGGCGGAATCGAAGAGCTTGACCTGCTTCTCGAAGAACGCCTTCCACTTGCCCTCCGCGTCGATCAACGCCTCGAGCGCGGCCTCGTTCGCCTTGACGCCCGCGAAGAACGGGGCGGGCGTGTCGGCCTTCAACAGATCGCCCAGCCGCTTCGCGCTCGCCTCCAGATCCTCACGGAACGGGTACGCTCGCTCGCTGGCGAGCTTCGCCCAGCCCTCGAGCCGCTCGCGTTTCTCGGTGAGCTTCAGTCGGTACACGGCCAGCAATTTGGGCGTCTCGGTCGGCGGGCTGATCTCGTCCAGCAGGTCGCGCGCCAGCCTGCGGGCCGCGACCAGATCGCCGGAATCCACCGTCTCGGACAACCGCACCGTGTACTCCTCGAGCCCGGCTTTCGAGCGGATCTTCGCCACCAGGCCGCGTTCGGCGGGGTTGACCGCGCCCTGCGCGAGCCGCAACTCGACCCGGCCCGCGTTAATCAGTTCCGCCATCGCGCCCAGCGTGTCCAGTTCCATCCAGCCGAACGGGCGCGAACCGAAGTGATCGATCAGCGCGCGCATCGTCACGCGCTGCTGGCGTCGCGCCTGATCCTCGAGCCAGGCGGCGATCTCCGCGTGCGCCCCAGCGTTGGCGTGCGAGCCGTCCAGCGCTACCAGGCTCGAATCCGCCGTCAACGCCCTGGCGATCTGCTCGTCGGTGTCGAAGGCGCTGCGGATCAGATCGAGCTTGTTGTACGTGTTCGTCACCAGGCTTCGAAGCCCCTCCTGGACGACGCTCCTGGCCTCTCGCGTCTTTACCTCAACCTGCGCTCCGTTGGCGAACACGTCCGCCTGAGCGATCGCCTGTTCGACCGCGTGCTCGAGCCGTTCCGCGCGCCGGGAGTTCTCCTCGCCGCGCCCTTGAAGGATCGTGCGGGCGGTCGCCGTCAGGTTCGTGCCGCTCTTGCGGCGCAGGTACTTGTCGGTCTGCACGTACTCGATGGCCTCCGCGATGATGCCGTTGTTTTCCGGCAGGCGCACCAGAACCTCCAGGCCGTTGCCCGTCTCGAGCAGGCACGCCTGGTTGGACTGCAACTCGCGGTATCGGCTGGCGTAAGGCGTGACGATGTGAACTCCAAGATCGCTGACCTGCTTGCCGAAAAGCTGATCGTCGAGCTTGCGGTTGAACTCGTAGGTGTGGCGGTTCGAGAACTTGAATTTGCGCTCGCGGATCACGCCGTCCCAGGCGAGCTTCTGAAGCTCCGCCGCGACCTCGCCCGGATCGACGTTGGTTCCCTTGATCTCGCGCCCGACATCCTGTTCCTCGTTGGTCAAGAACTCGTAGCGGTCGCCCTGCCGTTGGATCAGCGTCTGCTTCTCGAGCCGCGCGAGCGAGGCCGCAACCCGCTCGCGCAACGCGAGCTTGTCCTCCTCGATCTCGGAGACGTGCAGCGTCGTCAGGTTCTCGAGGCTGGCGGGCAACTCCTTGACGTACTTGACCATGAACATGGTCTTCAGCAGTTCCACGTCGAACGCCTCGAGCTGCGCGTTCTGGCCCGCCTGGTCGATCACGCGCTTGATGCCGCCGTCCACGAAGTTCTGAATCGCCTCGTAAAACGCGTTGAATGGCGCGAGCGCCCCCAGGGGCCGATCCGCGACGAAGCGCGCCGCCGCCTGGAACGCGTCCAGCAAGGATCGCTCGCCCTCGGCCAGGTGCTTGCCCGCCGCGCCCATGATGCGGATCTGCGTGAAGACCTTCTGCAAGAGGTTGAACTGGTACGGCACGAACGGGTACGCACCCACGAAATCCGCCTCGCTGCGGTATCCGGGCAACTCGGCCCCGTCGGTGAAGGCGATCTGGTTCTTCAGCACCGCCGACTTCGCGGCGTACAGGGCTTCCAGGGCCGAGTGCGCGGCGTCCGTCTTGCGCAGCAACCGCAATTTGATGACCTCGTCGGTGTTGGTGCTCGAGAGGTTGATGCGGTGCTTGAAGCGCCCCTGGATCTTCGAGAAGTCGTTGCCGCGCATGTTCTTGGTGATCTGATCCATCGCCTCCTGCGACGTGACCACCACCCAGGCCCGCCCGCCGGTCAGCACCGCCAGGTCCTCGACGACCGTTTGCAGGTTCAGCATCAGCCGAGAATCCTCGCCGATGTACTGCCCGACCTCGTCGACCATGAACGCGATCCGGTGCGCCTTGGGCTTCGTCTCGAGGTACGCGTTGACAGTCTTGGCAAACCCCTCGACGCTCAAGACCGGATCCTTGTCGCACGACTCGAAGGCCGCGACCGCCGCGCTCTCGGTCATGCCCGCCCCGTCCTGGAGCGACTGAATGATGCTGTCGCGCTCGAAGGCCCAGCCGTCGCGCACCCCGACCCAGGGTTGCCCAGCGATCCGTTCAAAGGCGGTCTTGAAGCCCACGAACGATCCGCGTGCATCGAGCTGCCGCTCGAAGTTCGCCAATCCGGGCAGCGTCCCGAAGTAGCCCAGGTGCTCGTCAAAAACCTTCTGGAAGACCTTAACGATGCTGTCCTTGTCCTGTTTTGCGTTCGCATCGGCTTTGGAATCGATATTGAACAGGATCACGTCGATTGAAGCGTTGGCCGTCTTCTTGAGGTTCCCGAGCAGCATCGGATCGTCGAGCTTGAGGCCGTCGTCGAAATACTCAACTGCACGCTGACCGCCCGCTATACGGTTCTCGAGCAGGTACGAGACGATCTTCAAGAAGTGCGATTTGCCCGAACCGAAAAAGCCGCTGATCCACACGCCCACATCGCCGTTCGGACGCTCGAGCCCATCGGAAAAGCGGTCGAAAAAGGTGTGAAAGTGCTTGTCGAGCTCCCTCGTGACGACGTACTCCTCGAGTTCCTGCTGGACGTTGGTCGCATCCTGCTGACCGACCTTGATGACGCCGTTGATCGGGCGCGCGATGTCCTTCAAAAAGAGTTCAGCGATTTTCATTCCAGGCTCCTCGGGCTGCGGGGCAACAGCGGAAACGCACGATAATAGTTGTCGTCTTTGAGCGCGCTTAAGAGCCTCAATTCCTGACCGTCGTACTCGCCGGGAAAGAACATCACCAGAGGCGTGCGGTCGATCAATTCGTGCAGGTTGTTGAGCACCGTGTGCGAGCGCAGCAGCGGCCAGACGGCCCCAACGCCCGTCAGGAAGATCAGGTCGGGCAAGGGATCGATCATCTGGGCGATGCGCGCGCGGAGCTGCTCGGGTCGAACCAGAGGCGCGAGGGCTTTGAACAGTCTTTCGCTGCCCTCCGTTCGCTCCCGTTCGAGCGCCCGTTCCAGCAAGCCGCGCGATTCGAGGATCGACAAGACGAGATCGAACAGGTCGATCTCGAGCACCCTGAGATTGGTTTCGCGCGAGAGCTTCGCTTTGAGCCGCCCGACGTGCGCCTCGACCCGAGGCGCGAACTTTGGCTCGAAATCAAAGATGAAAAACCCGAGTTCGTTGCCGAGTCCCTCACCCTTGAGGAATGCCGGATCGGTCACGGCAGACTCGAGCGCAGCCAGACGCTCCGAGAGTGTTTTCAGTTCGAACATGTTTGGCATGGCGTATCGAGCATCTTATCCGGAAGAACGTACACGTCAGGGTCTGCCTTCGGGGCAACGGGTGGCCGCTGAGGAACCACCTGGTGGGGCGGCACAGCCACCGGAGGATGGGTTGCCAGGGCTTGCTCTCCCCGAACGCGTCGCGGATCACTCGATGCTTGCCTCGGAGGGCGCACAATAGAGGTTCGGAGGTTCCGAATGCGTCTTCGCCGCCCCACGCCGAATGAGCCACGGCTCAATGCTGGATTTCGCGTCGGTGACGGTGTGCGCCACCGACGCGAGCCGTCGCTCGGGGTGGGGTGGGTGCTGAAACTAGAGACCGGTTCGAAGCCCGTGCTCGTGGGTTGGGACGCTGGGATCGAGACGTACCACGCGCCTGATGAACTCGAACACCGCTGGCCACGCGACTACACACGTGCGCCCAGAGCTGCTTGAAACACCGTTCTGCACGGTGTTCGCAGGGAGGCTCAGGCCGCGCGGGTCAACCATTGGATCGAGTTGCACCTTGCCCGGATCGCCAAAGCACCTGCTGCCTCCGGGCTGGCTCAAGGGTGCGCGGCAAGGCAATACGATGATAGCGTAAACTCAGGCTCGAGGTTACGAGAATGCAGAAACGCATCACGATCCGATTCGCCGTGCGCGGCGGTAGCGCTGCACCCGCCTTTGACAGCGTCGCCGCCCGTCGCGACCTGCTGGCCTTGCTCAGCCTCAACTCCAAGAGCGCTTTGGCAAGGACACGGAAGTCGAGATCACCGAGGGCGGGACGAACGGCATCCGCGTGGACGGTCCGTTTATGGAGAAAATCAGCGAGGTCAAAGCGTTCGTCTTGGTGTCTCGTAAGAGTTAAAATCAAATGTGGGTCTACCGCCAATAACCCCGTCCTAGTTACGCTGCCTGATCCAGGAACCGCACGACATTCGGGTCGCATCAGGCTACGCGCTATCGAAGGAACTCAAGGGGGCACTGCCGACCGTCGAGCAACTCGGGTTTGAACTCGAGAAAACGCGAACCAGCCAGGGAAAGGAAAAGGCTTCGATGGACCAGGCCTTCGCAGACGCCCTAACAACCCTCGGCCAGGTTGGACTTGGCATGGCAACAAACGCCCTCTACGACCTCGCAACCCTCTCCAAAAAACGCCGGGCGGAACAGCCCGAACCCTTGACAACCGCCGTTGAACGGGCCACGAAGTACCATCCCAACCCGACTGGTGCCCGTGATGGCCTGCTCGCGTGGTTCAGGAGCGACGGCTTCCAAACGGTAATTTCAGAGATCCGCACCGATCCACAGAAGGTCAATTCGCTTTACTTGGCTCAACTATTCGATAAAGCCAAAGACTTCGAGAACCCCATCCAAGGGACCGCCCACGTCGAGGCAGTAGTACGAAACTTCTTCGTCGAGTACCGCAATGCCCTGCTGCGCTCGAGCGAGGGCGCAGTCGTCCTCAGCGAGCAACTCGAGCGTACACAGCAAGCGATCCGCGAGGAAATTCGCCAACAGACGGAGCCGATCTACGAGGACACTCAGAACATCCGCAGGATTCTGGGCACGAAGACGTTCTTGAACCTCTCCGAATTTTCCCGCCTGCTCGAGATCCGCAGCGCCTTCGGTTATGCCGTGCCGTTCGTGCGCACTGGCTGGCTCACCGGTACCACCGACGTCCAGAAGACAATCACAGATTTCCTCGCCTCTGATGAGCGCGTCGCCTTGTTGACCGCGCCTGGCGGTTTCGGCAAGACCCGCCTCGCCCTCGAGATTGGCCTATGGGTGGGCGCGGCGCTCGGCTGGGAGGTGTGTTTTGTCCACCCGGAGGTTCGTCAGTATCCAGGACACCTGGGCGAACTTCCATCGGGGCGAACCTTGGTGCTGGTCGACGATGCCGAATCCGCCCACATGGACGCCCTGTTGCACCAGTTGGCACTCGAACATCCTGATTGGAAGTCCGTCAGGCTGCTTGGCTTCGCCCGCACGACCTTCGAGGGACAACTCGAGCGCGAGCTGTCCCGGTTCAGCGCGGTGGCGCGGCTTCGCGCCACCCTGGGCAAGCTGAGCTTCGAGGAGGCGGTCGTGCTCCTCGAGCACTTTGGCGTGACCGCCGCAGAGCCGAAGGAGCAGCTCTACGCCCTCTCCGAAGGGGTTCCTTTCTTCCTCATTGCCGCGCTCGAGCGCATCAGACGGAGGGAGAATCCCTACGAGCTGGCCTCGAAGGAAGTTGTGCTCACCCGCTACATCGAAGAGGCGCTCGACGGGCTCGAGCACGAGGGCTGCCCGCGCGACCTTGCCAAAAGAAGCCTGGCGAGGCTCGCCGTGTTCCGGCGCGTCGGGGAAGGCGACGAGCGCTCGATGGAACTCCTGGCGGAGCTCGTCGGCTCGGATGTGGCTTCCGTCGAGGAGGTTCTCCGTGAGGCGACCAAGTTGTCGCTCCTGCGCGAATCTCGGGGCGTGTACCGCTTCAGCTTCGACTTGGTCGGCGAGTGCTTCGCCTCGAGACACCTCGCCCCTCGAGATGCGCAGGTCGTGCTTCGGCGCTTCGATCCGGGCGAGCGCGGCGACGCGTTCCGGGAGATCTTTGCCGCGTGCCTGATGCACGCATTTCACCTCAACACCCCGTACCTGAGTTCGTACATCGAGGAACTCTTGCGTCGATCGACCCAGGCGGACGCGGGGGCGGCTCGCTTCCCCCGGAACGTGATCGAACCGCTCTGTCCAACCGACCCGGATCGCGCCCTTGAACTGGCCGAAGCGCTGGCCTCGAGCCAGCCCCAGCTCGCGCCCGAGCTGTTCAAGGTTCTCAAATCCGTAGCGTCGTGGCCGTCCCATCGCTTGCGGGTACTCAGCCTGGTCACGCGGGTCGGCGAGAGCAATCCGGGTGTTCTTCGGGGCGAGGTGCGAGAGCTGGTCGAAGCCGCCGCCTCGCCAGCGCCGGAGCGCTACGACGCCTTGGAGGGGCTGGCCGAGACCCTCGATGTCTTTTCCCGGTGGCTTCGCGGGTCTCACCACGCCTTGCAAGGGCTGGCCATCGTCGCCCTCGAGGCAATGATGCGCCTAGAACACCAGGACCATCGGATGCACCCCAGCCAGCGCCACACCCTCACCATCCGGACGTGGCGGTTCACGCTCGAGGACCCAACCTACCGTGCGTTCTACTCGCAAGCGCGATCCCTGTTCGCAAGCCCGACAGACGAAGTCCTGGCGCAACACGGAGCCAAATACGCGAAGGCGCTGCGCGAACTCGTGCGCCTCGTGGCGCTCGACCAGCGGGCGAACCCAAGTGCCACGATGACGGCGGAGGCGCTCGCTTGGTTTGGCGTGGTCCGGTCCCTCGCTCCCCGACTGGGGGTATTGCACATTGAGGCGTTGCGCGACCAGCCAAGCTGGGTCGCACGCTTCGGCGACCCGGGCCTCCGCCCTGCCGCGCTTGATCTGCTGGACTTTGTCGAGGCCCTGCCGGGGGCGGCGCTGGCGCGGTTGTTCCTCGACCCGCCAACCCTGTTCGACGTCGGGGATGCAGAGGCCCTCGACAGGGAAACAGCCTACGAGAGACGCCGCGAACGCATGGAACGGCAAACGTCCGACCTTGCACGCCGGGTTGCAGCCACTGAGGAGGTGGCTCAAGTCGTCGCCCTGTTGGAAAAGGCCAACCGCCTGCGCGCATCGGAAGATCGCGATGACCATAAGTTCTTCCACCGCGTGCAGACCGCCCTTGAGGCGGTCTGCCGCGAGGATCGTGCCTACGGCCTGGCCCTGTTCCGCGCCTTGCGCGCCAGTCCGCCGTTCGCCGAGACGGCCTTGCAGGTCTTGCGGGCGCTTGATGGCGAGGATGCCGAGGTCGCGCTCGCCGAGGTGAACCGCGCCCTCGAGCGGAACGACGTCCCTGCCCTGATGACCGTCGCTGGCTTCGTGGCGCAATCCAGGGTCTCGCGGCCCGAACTCCGCCAGTGCTTCGAGCGGCTGTTGCGGCATGACCGGTCCGAGGTGAGGGCCGCCGCGCTTCGCGCTTTCTGGCGGGACCCAGCGACCGAGAGCGAGGCGGAAGCCGAAGGCTGGATCCGGCTCGCCCTCGACGCGATCAAACCGGACGAGGGCCTCGCGCGAGCGGCAGCCACGGCGCTCGAAGCCCTGTACGGCTACGACCGCGACGTACCCGCCGAATTCGCCCGGGCGGTGCTGGAGCGCTTCATGGACGTCCCGCTCGAATCGCTCGGGCTCCACGCGGAGGGACTCTCCAGCCTGACCCGTGCACTGGCGCGTACCGATCCCGTGTGGCTGCTCAACCACTTAGAGGCTCGGGCAGTGCAACCGGATCGGGCGTTGGAACTCGTGCCGCGCTGGGGACTAAACGAGATCTTTTCGGTTCCACCCGACGAATCGAGGGCTCTCTCGGCATGCCTAGACCGCCTCTGGGACTGGTACGCCGATGAGGGTAGCGTCCTCTCGCGGGCCGCGCTGGCGGTCTACAGCGCGTTCAGCCTCGTAGCGGAGGAGGCGTTGATCGAAGATGCAGGACGTCGAATCGAGGCGGCCCACGACTTCACCGCCCTGATGGCGGCCCTCCACTTCGCGCAGGCCCTTCCGGACACCGAGCGGCGCACCGGACTGATCGAGCGCGCCCTGTTCAAGGGACGTGAGCTTCACCTGGTGGTCGAGCACGAAGAGCGCCTTGAGCACCAGGTGGTTTCAGGCTTCCGCATCTGGTCAAAGTCGGGCGAGGCGGGGCTGCCGTTCCCCGAGGACCTTGGCCTCCGCGACCGCGCCATCCACGGCGAGGCGTTGGCGCAACAGAAGATCGATGCCGGGCAGCCAGAGTATCGCGCGGTTCGGGACGTCTGGCGGAAACTCCGCTTGATCGCGCAGCGCGATATCGACCGGGCGCTCGAGGACAATAAATAGAGGAATCATCCTCCTGGCGTAGGCCATGGAGGAAGGCTTGTCGAGAACACGCACAATCCGAGGCCAGGGCAAGGTGCGTGCGCGACACTCCGAGCGTTCCACCCAATTGTGTATGCCCGGGAGTGCTGGGGATCAGGTGTACTTCTCGTTTGACCGTGACGAGTACGAGGACCTTCCCACCCGATTGAGCGACAAGACAATTCGTGCATCACCCGAGGCCGCACCGGCGATGTGAACCTGGCGGAACCGAACCGGGGTGGAGGGTCCACCCGTTGGAATGCCCTTGGATGGGTGTCAGACTGGGGCGCATGATCAAACTGTTCTTCTCCTACTCCCACCGCGACGAGGCCCTGCGTGACGAACTCGAGATCCACCTGGCGGGGTTGAAACGCCAGGGACTGATCGAGACCTGGCACGATCGCCGCATCGGCGCGGGAAAGGAATTTGCCCACGAGATCGACCGGAATCTCGAGGAGGCGGACGTGATCCTCCTGCTGGTAAGTCCCTACTTCGTCGCGTCGGACTACTGTTACGACATCGAGATGAATCGTGCGATGGAACGCCACGCGGCGGGCGAGGCTCGGGTCATCCCGGTGATTCTTGATCCCTGCGACTGGACCTCGCTGCCCCTCGGCAAGCTGCTGGCCACCCCGACCGATGGCAAACCCGTCACCAAATTTCCCAATCTTCATGACGCCTTCCTTGACGTCACCCGGGCGATCCGCAGGGCCGCCGACGAACTCGGTCGCTCAGCCCAGCCACCCGCCCCGCAGCCTGCGGCAGCATCGCCTGCGCCAGTCGCGGGCGCACCGACCCGATCAAGCAACCTCCGGCTCAAGAAGACCTTCACCGACCACGACCGCGACCAGTACCTCACCCAGGGCTTCGAGTACATGGCAAACTACTTCGAGAACTCCCTGGTTGAACTCCAGAAACGAAACCAGGAGATCTCGACTGACTTCCGTCGCATCGACGCCAACCGCTTCACCGCGACACTCTACCGCAACGGAAAGGAGGCCGCCCGCTGCACCGTGATGCTCGGTGGGCGGCGAGGCCCAGTTGGTGGGATCGTCTTCTCGTGGGGCGACCTCAGCCCAGGCAACGGCATGAGCTGGAACGAGTCCATGTCTGTAGAGGACGACGGCTTCAGCCTGTTCCTCAAGCCGCTCGCGATGATGACCGGGATGATCCAGAAAACTGGTGGCAAGGCCGAGCTGACCCACGAGGGGGCCGCCGAGTATTTCTGGAGCGCGCTGATCGAACGCCTCCAGTAATCGGGATCACCGATCATAATTCTTCACACGGCGCGACAAACGAAATCGGACCAAACCTCCAGAGTACGCGTGCTGGACGTGGACTATGCGCGATGGCTAATTGGCAGAATTGCTGCTCACGGGGTTTCCTGTCCGTAGGGTTGTCACAGCCCGCTAACCTGGTTTTTGTCGCCAACTCTCACGAGACCCCGTTTCGGAGGTCCTCGAGCTTGCGGATCAGCCCCTCGTCGTCATTCCGCACATTGCCTACCCTCGCGCCCACCGGGTACGTCTCGAGTTTCACGCCCTCGTCCGCCTCGAGCATCGCCTCGAGTTCGGAAACGGGCGCGTCCGACAGCCAGACCTTCCAGCGTTCCTGTGACAGGATCACCGGCTGCCTGCTGTGGATGTGACTGATCGCGTCCCCGGCGCTCGTCGTGACGATGGCGAAGCGTTCGCCCTCCGGCGACCCCGTCCACAATCCCGCGAAGGCCAGCGGCTCGAGGTCAGCACGCCTGAGGTGGTGCGCCCGCTTCGCCGCCCCCGTTCCCGTCCACTCGAACCAGCCCCCCGCCGGAACGATGCACCGCCGCTGCCGGAAGCTCGAGGCGAAGGTCGGCAACTGGCTGACCGTCTCCCCCCGCGCGTTGATCAGCAGGGATTGACCGGGCCGCTGGAAGCCCCACTGGAGCATCGCCGCCTCGAGATCGGTCCCAGTTGATCGGATGATCGGCGCGCGTTGCGTCGGCGCGACGTTCCAACGCTCCGCGAACTCGAGCGGCGCTTGCACGTGGTAGACGGCCTCGAAGCGCTGCCGTCCGATGTTCAGGCTGTAGCGTCCACACATTTTTCTTGACCTCGACGTTCTGTATCCTACATAATCTTCTCAGGTAGGATCAACCATCGTATAAACGGAGGTCGCATGTAAACGCACGCGCAGACCGTACAGCACAGCGCCGGAGGAACGGGGTTCGCCTGCAAGCCTGACCCATTCCCCCGGCATCCGACGACTCGCGCCGTCAGGGGTCCAGTTTAGACCCGTTGGCGGCCCCTGGTGAAGCATGCCGCCACGAACTCAACTTGCCCCCACGACCGCCGCAGCCCGCCTCGAGACCCCCTCGAGGCTTTTGGCCTGCGCCTGGGTGTCCGACCTGCCCTCCTGGGCCTTACAACGCCTCGAGCCGGGCCTGCGCGAGACGCCGGTGATCGTCGTCTCGGGCCGTCGCGTGATCGGACGCTGCGAGCGCGCCCGAAAGGCGGGCGTCAAACCCGGCGACGCGCTGGATCGCGCCCGGACGCTCTGCCCCGAGGCCGCCGTCGCCCAGCTCGAACCGAGCGCACTGAGCGCCGCCTGGGATTCGGCCCTCGAGGCGATGCACCGCGCCACCCCCTGGATCGAGGCCTCGCGGATGGGCCTCGCCTACCTGGCGGGCTTGACCGCGCTGGATGGCGAGGCCCTGGCGCTCGAGTTGGGCGTGCGGGTCGGCCTGGCCCCCTCTCGAGGCGGGGCCTTGCTGGCCGCGCTGGCCGCCAAGGGCGATGGGGCGCGCTTCGTCCAGGACGAGGCCGCCTTCCTCTCGAGAGCGCCCGTCTACCTGCTGCGCGGCGCGGGCCTCTCGAGTGACACCCTGAAACGGCTCGAGTTGTTCGGCTTGAAGACCCTCGGCGACGTGCTGATGCGCGTCACGCCGAAGCAACTCGAGACCCAGTTCGGGAAGGACGGGGCACTCTTGTGGTCGCTGGCGACCGGTGCGGACGCGCGGCCCGTGGGGATCTACACCCCGCCCTCGAGCCTTCAGACCGATTGGAGCTTCGATCCCCCTGCGCTCGAGCCGCGCGACTGGGAACCGGCGCTCGAGCGGCTCGTGGCCCGACTGGCCGAGCGCCTGCCGCCGCTGGTGGCGGGAACCGTGACCGTGACGCTGACCACCGCCCTGGGCGAGGCGAGTGCCCGGCAGGTGCTGAAGACCTACACGGCCCACGCCAGGACCCTGACGAGCGCCGCGCAGCGCCTGACGCTCGAGGCCCACGCCGGACTCGAGTTCTCGAAGCTGACCGTGACCCTCTCTGACCTCCTCAAGCCCGTGCCGTACCAGGAGAGCCTCTTCGGCACCCTCGAGCGGCGAGACGTGCGCGAGGCGATCAAGGTCGTCCA
>CAXTKV010000138.1:0-14651 GCA_964244895.1 uncultured Deinococcales bacterium | reverse complement strand
GCGTTCGCCAGCACCAGCCGCCGGGCCGGGCCGTCGGTGCCGTCCAACACCCCCAAAGATACGTACCCGGTGTCCATGACGATCCAGAACCTCGAGACGGGTGCGACCCGCGTCGTAGAGTTCCTGGTCAGCGTGCAGTAATCGGCGCGTTCATCGAAGCGGGCATCATTCCGGGCGAATCCGATTCGGCTTCGCCCGGAATCGGTTTTCTGATCGGCGAAGGTACAAGCTCGCACATCGGCGAAGGTACACGCTCGCGCATCGGCGAACGTACACGCTCGAGCGTTGTCCAAGCCGAATTCACGATGGTGACGCGATATCAAAGTGGGTAGGACAAAGCCATGACGAAAGCCCGAACGTGCGCCGTTCACGCGGAGCTGGTGAAATGCGCATCTCGGGTCGGATGCCCGCAAATGCTGGGAATACTCACGCCTGATGATCTGCTTCTGCGGACAGGCGTTGAAGCTGCTGGGCGGCCTCGCGGCTGACCAGACCGCCGTGGTAGGTCAGCACGGCCCTCACAGGCAGCGCCGCCAATCTCTTGAGGCTTTCAAGAGCCAGGGGCATGTCCGGTGTGGCCCTCGCCATGGGAAACCGCAACTGGCCCGCTTCGCTCGTCATGGCATCGCCCGTGATCAGCAGGCCGTCCGATTCCACGAACAAGCTGAGGTGCCCGACGGTGTGCCCCGGCGTCGAGATGACCCGCACGCCGCCAGCGATCTCGAGCAATTCGTTATCGTTCAGAATGCGGGTCACGGCGGCTTTGGGCGGGTTGGCGAAACGGGCGCGCGCCTCCGGTGGCATGCTCGCAATCGCCTCGGGGGACGGTTGCTTCTGGCCGGGTTTCTCGCCCTGCACGTAGGGCACTTCGCCGACCGAGGTCAGCACGTCCGCGCCCGTAGCCGCCACCAGCGCCGGAAGCGAACCGATGTGATCGAGGTCGTGGTGAGTGATGATGATTCGGCGCACGTCGGAGAGCTTCACGCCGATGGAGCCGAGGGCGGTCTCAAAGTCAGCTTGCATTCCGGGAACGCCCGCGTCCACCAGCGTCGCACCGTGCACCTCGTCGAGGATCAGGGCGGGATAGATGGTCATCGGGCCGTTCCACAGGTCGGCGGTGATCGGCAGCGCGTAGACGTGCTCGCTCAGCTTCATGGGTAGAGGTTAACCCGATGATCTCGAGTTCGCGTGTCTGGAAACAGACAGTTCGCTGACTCGTCCGCGATTTTAAGCTCGAGCATCCGGGATCGAGCAGGCCGTCCAGCACGGTGTTTCTTGGGAATCAGAGAACGGCGCGCGTGACGGCCTTCTTTGGGCGCATCATTTCAATGTCCAAGTGGTCTCAGGGTGCGCCGTCGGGAAAAACCCGAGCATCCGCATCGGTTGCACCCCTGTATTTTGAACGCCATGGATCATTCCCGCAGGCACAATCGCCGTGTCGCCCCGAACGAAAGGGTGCGTTACCCCATCCAGCACGACTTCGCCCTGACCTTCGAGACACACCAGCAGTTCTTCGACCGCGTGATGGTGCGGCGGTATTGCGCCCTGAGACGCGATCACGTTTTCCAGTAAAGCCGTCTGCATCGCGCCAGTTGAGGCGTTCGCCAGCCACTGCAAGGTGCGCCCCTCGAGATTCAGGATCGGCTGGTTCGATTGTGCAACGACCGTCATGCTGCCCCCGCCTCTCGAATTCTTTGACCCTGGCCTTTCCTGCGCGAGCAGACGAGCGTGTCGGCTCAGTCGCCCTTGAATTTCGCGGCGCGCTTCTCGAGGAAGGCGCTGACGCCCTCCACGAAATCCGGGTTCGCACCGGCGATCTGTTGGATCTGACCCTCGTACTCGAGCTGATCGGTGAAGCTGGCGTTCATGGCGTGATTGAGCGCGCGTTTGGTCAACCCGAAGCTCTTGGTCGGCCCCTGAGCCAGATTCTCGGCCAGCGCTTTGACTTTCGCCTCGAATTCCGCTGCCGGGTAGACGCGCTCGCACAAGCCCATTCCGAGCGCCGCGTCCGGCCCGACTTTTTCGGCGTGAACCATCAGGTCAAAAGCGCGGTGGTAACCGACCAGGCGCGGCAGCAACCAGGTGGAACCCGCGTCCGGAATCAGCGCGATTCTGGAAAAGGCTTCCATCAGGCTGGCGTCGGTGCTCCAGACGCGGATGTCGCCCGCCAGTGCGATGCTCGCGCCTGCGCCCGCCGCCACGCCGTTGACGGCGGTAATCACGGGCTTTTCGATGGTTCGCATCAATCGCACGACCGGGTTGAAAGTCTTGTCCAGGTGCGCTTTGAAGTTCAGCGCCGCGTGCTGTTCTCGCAGGTCCGCGCCGCTGCAAAATCCGCGCCCGTTGCCGGTCACGACGATGCAGCGCACGTTTTTGTCGCGTTCGGCGGTTTTGAGCGCGTCCTGCATTTCCAGCAGCATCGCTTCGTTGGCGCTGTTCAGGCTCTCCGGGCGGTTCATGGCGATGTAGATGACGTTGTTTTCAACTCTGGTGATGACGTTTTGCGTCGCGGCTTGGGTCACGGTCAGCCTCCTTGGGGTTGGGTCTCGAGTCTAGCCGAGATCGCCCTTCAGCGCCCCAGGATCAGCAGCAACGTCCCGGCGAGCGTCGTCGCGGTGCGGACGTGGTTCCACGGCATCCAGTTCGTCAGGTACGCGTTCCACAGAACTGCGCTCTGAGGGTCGTTCGGCACGACCGTATCCAGACCGTCGTTGAGGGGTACGTTCGCGACCAACGTCACGCCGATGGAGCCCAGCAGGTACAACATGCAGCCGATCAGCGCGCAGATCGTTGTGGCATTTTGCAATCTCGAGATCGAGGCGATCAATACGATCGCGCAGATTGCGCCAGTCCCGAGGAACACGCCCAGAAAGGCTGGGTTGAGGATCGCTTTGTTGATGGCCTGCATTCCAGCGATGCCTTGGGCTGGCCCGAGCCTGGACAGGCCACCCATGATGGATGTCGAGAACGCGAAGAACACGCCCGCCATCAGCCCGCAGCCGAGCGCGGCGGCGACGCGCAGGCTCTGCAACAACGATTCGTTCATGTCGTGTACCTCTCGGGTTCTCGAGGGCATGCCTCAAGGCTGACGCGCCTCGATCTCGCCGTCCGGCGAGGGGAGAAGGGAGTCGAATCGTCGGTTACGGTTCGTAACTTACGGTGTGTAATATAGGCAATGGGTCGCCCGATGTCAAGCCGTCCGATCCCAGCTTGCGCGCCTAAAATCCCACGTCGCCTCGAGGAGCCGGGCCGTGAATCCAGCGAGACGCATGACCAAAGACCAACGCCGAATCCAGCTCCTCGAGAACGCGCTCGCCATCGTCCGCGAAGAAGGCACCGAAGCCCTGACCCTCGCGCGGCTGGCCGAACGCGCCGGGGTCACCAAACCCATCGCCTACGAACACTTCGGCACGCGAGCAGGATTGTTGATCGCCCTGTTCCGCGACTACGACGATCAAACCACCGAATCGGTGCACGTTGCGCTTCAAAACGGGGGCGAATCGATCGAGCACATCGCTGCTATCCTCAGCGCCGCCTACGTGGATTCCTGCCTCGCGATGGGGCCGGAAATGACTGCGATTTACAACGCACTCTCGGCCAACGAAGAAACAGCCAGCTTCCGGCAATCCTGGCGCGAGTTCCTGGTGGACGAGTTCCGCACGGCCTTTTCGCCATTCGTAAAATTGCTCGATGAACAATCGACCGGACTTTATCTCGGATTCGTCGGCGCCGCCGAAACCGTGTCCGAAGCGGCAGCGGCTGGGCGTTACTCAAGGCAGGAAGCCGTTTCGATCCTGTCCCGGATCATGACCGCCACGCTCACCTTCGAGGCCGCACAACCGCGCAAAGTAACTCCAAAAGCTCGAGGCTGACCCGAGCCAGCCCGTGCGCCAATGCCCGAACACGCCGAATCCGAGCGATCAATTTCAGCCCGATACCGTCCAGTACAGCATTTTTAATTCGTGTACTGGAGCGCGAATAGCCCTGTAGGTGCTGTCTGATGAGCAAGAAGCGCGAATTTCCGGGTAGCGACCATGCCCATCAGGTACGTTTTCTGGTCAAGAAGCGACCATGCCCATCAGGTGCGTTTTCTGGTCAAGAGGGTGCTGTCTGATGGCGCAAGCAGGGTGTGCTTTCGTCACGGAAAAGCCGGGACTCGAGAACCCCGGCTCGCAATGTCTGGGCGTTACGCGGACAGGCTTTTGATTTTCTCGAGCACATCATCGGCGTGCAACGTGAAATCCCCGGTGTTCGTCTCGACGTGCTCCAGCACGACCGTTCCAGCTTTGTCAATCAGGAACGTGGCGCGTTTGCTGATGGCGCGCTCCGGCAGTTCCACGCCGTAAGCGCGCGCTGCCGCCAGCGTCATGTCGGACAGCAACGGAACTTCGATGCCGTAGTCCTTCGCCCAGGCCTTGTGCGTCCAGGTGCTGTCGCGGTTGACGCCCAGAATCACGGTGTCCAGCGCGTCGAAATCCTCTTTCATGGCGCTGAACTCCGGCAGTTGCATCGAGCAGGTCGGCGAAAAATCGAGCGGATAGAAAATCAGCAGCACGTTCTTGTCGCCCTTGAATTGTTCGAGCGTGATTTCTTCGCCCGTGTGGGCTTTCAGGCTGAAGTTTGGGGCTGGCTGATTGATCAGTTCCATGCTGGCTCCTTGAGATTGCGAAACTCGAGCTCGGTTCGAAGAGCGCGAGGACGCGCTCGGGAATGCCCGCGAAGATTAACACGCCTCAGTCGGGCTGGCGTTCGCTCACGACACCATCTCTGGGGATCAACGGTCGGCTCGGATCGCGCACCGGCAGCCTCAGTCGGTACCGCCGCGATGCCATTCGCAACACGAACGTCACGAGCGCCCCGATACCGACCGCGACCTCGTTGGAGACGGCATCCCGCAACACGAACATCGTCAGGCAGCCCAGAGCGGCAGTCGAAGCGTACAATTCGCCCGGCAAGAAAATGCGCGGCACTTCCCCGGCCAGCAGGTCGCGGATCACGCCGCCACCCACGCCGGACACCGTGCCGATAAAGATCACCCCGAGCGGCCCGAAGCCGCGCTCGATGCCCTGCAGCGCGCCCGTGGCCGCGAACAGCGACAACCCCAGCGCGTCCAGTACGTCCAGTTCGCGTTCTCTGCGCTCGAGCCTGCGGTACGCCAGGAAGCCCGCCAGCGCCCCGATGATCGCCGCCCACAAGTAGCGTTCGTCGCGGAACCAGATCGGCGGCGTCGCCCCGGTCAGCGCGTCCCGCAGCGAGCCTCCACCGACCGCCGTGACGCAGCCCAGCACGATCACGCCCAGCAGATCGAAACCCTTGCGCACGCCCAGCATCGCACCGGACGCCGCGAACACCAGCGTTCCGACCAGCGCCGCGATCTCGAGCCCGTTCACGACGCGAGTGTAACCCAGGCTCGAGGCTCGGGAACCCGTCCATGGCCTGTAGACTTTGAGCGTGTTTCGCATCGGTCTGACGGGCAGCATCGGCAGCGGCAAATCGACCGTCGCGCGGCTCTTGCGCGAGCGCGGCATTCCCGTGCTGGACGCCGATGTCATTGCGCGGGAAGTCTCGAGCTTTCCTGATGTTCTTCAAGCCATCTCGCGCACGTTCGGGTCGGACTACGTCCTGGAAGGCGGCATCAACCGCTCCAAAATGGCGCAACTCGTGTTCAATAATCCTGAAGCCCGCACCGCGCTGAACGGCATCATTCACCCGCGCGTGCGCGAGGAAATGGCCAGGCAGCAAGCCGAACTCGAGGCATCCGGCGCTCGGGCTGCCGTACAGGACATCCCGCTGTTGTTTGAAAACGACCTCCAGACGCTCTTCGACGCGACCATTCTGGTGGACGCACCGCTCGAGCAGCGCATAGAGCGCGTCGTCGCCAGGGACGGCCTGAGCTCAGACGCCGTGCGCGCCCGAGATGCCGCGCAGATGCCAGCCAGTGAAAAGCGAAAACGCGCCACCCTCACGCTCGAGAACAACGGCGATCTGGCGTCGCTGGCGGTGCAACTCGATGCGGCCCTCGAGAACATCGGGGTGGCGGCACAGCAGCCCGAGGTCAGAAGTCAGGCGTGAAACCGCGTCCGGCTTCAACTCGGACACACGAGAGCACCGTCCAGCACGCAGTTCGAGATTCGTGTGCTGGACGGTGTTCATCGTTAGTTTCGACTTGCCGAACGCTCCTGCAATTCTGCGATCATGGCGTCCGTATTGATCTTGCCGCGATCGCCCTTGCCGTGTTCGCGCAGGCTGACGGCGTTCTCAAGAATTTCCTTGTCGCCGACGACCAGAATGTACGGGATCTTCTGCAATTCCGCGTCGCGGATCTTGGCCTGCATGCGCTCGCTCGAGTCGTCCACCTCGGCGCGGAGCTTGGCTGTCTTCATGCGGTCGCGCAACGCATGCGCATATTCGAGGTGGCGGTCGCTGATCGGTACGATCCGCGCCTGCACGGGCGCGAGCCAGACGGGGAAATTGCCCGCCGTGTGCTCGAGGTAAAACGCGAAGAACCGATCGAATGACCCCATGATTGCGCGGTGAATCACGACGGGGGTTTCTTTTTCACCCTTCTCGTTGGTGAATTCCAGGTCGAAGCGCGATGGCACGATGAAATCGAGCTGGTTCGTGGCGATGGATTCTTCCTTGCCGACGACCGTGCGCAGTTGCACGTCGAGCTTCGGGCCGTAGAAGGTGGCCTCGCCGATGCCTTCGACGAACTGCGCGCCCGTTTCAAACAGCGCGGCGCGGATCGCGGCGATGCTCTCGTCCCATTGCGGGCCGGGTTGGCCGAATTTTTCGGGGTTGTTCTCGAAGTCGGGCAGCGACAACCGGAACCAGTAATCGCTGATGCCGAAATCCGCGTAAACCTCCTTGAAGAGCTCGATCACCTTGATGAATTCCTGCTTGACCTGCGATTTGGCGCAGTAAATGTGCGCGTCGTTCTGCGTGAAGCCGCGCACCCGCGCCAGCCCCGACAATGCCCCGGAAAGCTCGAATCGGTAGACCGTGCCGAACTCCGCGTAGCGCGCGGGCAGGTCGCGGTAGGACTTGGGTCGGGCCGCGTAGATCATGTGGTGGTGCGGGCAGTTCATGGGTTTCAGGTAGTAATTCTCGCCCTCGATCTCGATCGGTGCGTACATGCCATCCGCGTAGTACGGCAGGTGGCCGGATTTCAGGTACAGACTTTCCTTGGTGATGTGCGGGGAAATCACGTACTCGTAGCCGTGCTCTTGTTCCTTGTCGTACATGTAATCTTCGAGCTTCTTGCGGATGAACGCGCCCTTGGGGAGCCACAGCGGCAATCCCTGTCCGACCTCGTCGGCGAAGGTGAACAAATCCAGTTCCTTGCCGAGTTTGCGGTGGTCGCGCTTCTTGGCTTCCTCCTGCTGCCACAGATAGGTCTCGAGTTCCTGCGCGGTGCTGAAAGCCACGCCGTAGACGCGTTGCAACATCGGGTTCTTTTCTGAACCGCGCCAGTACGCGCCGGACGTGGCCGTCAGTTTCCAGTGCGGCGGGATCAACCCCGTGCGCGGCACGTGCGGCCCGCGGCACAAATCCGTAAAATCCGATTCTGAACCCTGACGGTAGAAGGTGATGGCTTCGTTTTCGGGCAAGCCCTCGATCAATTCGGTCTTGTAGCGGTCGCGGCCTTCGAACGTCTCGAGGGCTTGCGCGCGCGTGACCTCGAAGCGGCTGAGCGGCAGGTCGCGGGCGATGATGGCTCGCATTTTCGCTTCCAGGGGCTCGAGTTCCTCGAGTTTCAAGGGTTCGGGCAGGTCGAAATCGTAGTAGAACCCGTTCTCGATCACCGGGCCGACACCCATCTTGATGCGGTCTTTAGAGAAGCCCTTCTCCGCGTACAGTTCCAGGATCGCCTGCGCCATGACGTGCGCCAGCGTGTGCCGCGCCAGATCGATGGCGGCATCGGGTTTGCGGGTCGTGATGATCTCGAGGGTCGCGCCGTCCGGCAAGGGCGTGAAAATGTCCGTCAGTTTGCCGTCGACCTTCGCGCCCAGCGCTTGTTCCGCGAGTTTCGGGCCGATCAGTTTGGCGGCGTCGAGCGCCGTCGCGCCGTTCGGCAATTCGAGTTGTTTTCCGTCCGGCAAGGAAACGTGCATGAAAAAACCTCTTCCTGTAGCTCGAGAGTGTCGGTTCCGGGTGGCGCGCCTGGAGGGTTTGCGTCGGGCGCGCAGCAAACGCGAGAAATCTACCCCCGCGCGGGGGTTCGCGTCCAGAAAACAGTCTTGTTCGAGTGGGAGAGAGGCAGGTTCATGGTCGTCGCGGCTCGAGGACTTTCCGAGCGAATGTCAGTCTACCACGGCTTCCCGAGGATGCTCGAGGGCGAAAGAAACACCGTTCTCGAGCAACGAACAGCATCTTCTTGATTTTGAACATGCACCTTCTTGATTGCAAGACGCACCTGACGGGCTCGATCTCAAGATGCACCTTCTTGCCGCTTCAGATAGCACCTGACGGGCTTGCGGAGCTGACGGGCGAGATCGCGACCGGGCAATTCGCTCTCCAGTACGCGAATTTTGAAACGTGTGCAGGACGGTGTTCGGTTCGTGCAGCTCAGTGACGCCCCAGGATAACTGAGCCGTCCGGGGTCAGCACGTGCGCCTCGAGCCTGGGTTCCGCCCCGTCTCGAAGCTCGAGCGTCCTCTCGAGCCTGAGGGTCACGAGCGCCTCGCGGATGCGGCCCGGTTGTGGGTGGGTTCCCTCGAGCCTGAGCAATCTCAATCCGGAGTCCGGGAGCGCCTCCGACGGGCGCGTCTGCGCGTCCCACTGGATCAGCGTCGGCACGATCCCGTCACCGGGCAAATGACCATCATCCGGGATCGTGATGCGCCATTTGTAATCCCCGCGCTCCATCGGGTGAATTCTGCCCAACGGCTCGAGGCTCGCCGGGGCATCGCGCACCACGTTGTCCGTCCGCGCGACCCAGTGAATCAACCTGGGGCCAGCCTCGAGCGATTCACGCATTTCGGGATCGTCCAGTCCGAACCAGCGGGGCTGGAACGGGGCGCTCCCGTCCGGGTCAATGGCGATGACCTCGAGATACGCGCCCGACCCCAATCCCAGCAGCCGGTTGTGCGTCCCCATGCGCGCGTGCTTTCCGCCACCGGATGGTTCCACACCGAGCCTGAGGAGTACGTAGCGCGCGCCCTCATCGAGGGTTTTCGCTGCGATCACGAGGTGATCGGGTTCGATCATGGTTCACAATACCCGGCGCTCTCCAGTCATCGGGAGCCAGTCATGTCTTGAAGAACATCAGTCCTTGAAAGCGGTGATCGAGTCGAGGTTCTAGGCTCAGACGCGCATCAGCTTCAGGAACGCGGCGACCACGCGAGGATCGAAGAATGCGCCGGACTGCTGCGTGATCTCCTCGATGGCTTCCTCGTGCGACCAGGCGCGCTTGTACGGGCGTTCGGAGATCAGCGCATCGTAGACATCGGCCACGGCCACGATCCGGCCCTCGAGCGGAATGTCATCTCCGCGAAGACCGTGCGGGTAGCCCTGACCGTTCCAGCGTTCGTGGTGGGTCAGCGCGATCCGTTCAGCCATCTGGATCATGTGAGACTTGCCGCCGGAGAGGATCTTCGCGCCGATATGCGCGTGCATTTTCATCGTCTGGAACTCGTCCTGGCTCAGTTTGCCCGGTTTGAGCATGATCGCGTCCGAGATGCCGAGCTTGCCCACGTCGTGAAGCCGCGCCGCCAGCTGGATCAGGCGCACCTGATCCTCCGACATGCCCAGTTGCTGCGCCATCCGGGCCGAGAGTTGTCCGACGCGGGCTGTGTGATGGCCCGTTTCGTCGTCGCGGAACTCGGCGGCCAGGGCCAGGCGATTCAATGTTTCGAGCTGCGATTCCTCGAGTTCGGCGGTGCGCTCGAGCACCTTGGCCTCGAGCATCGTGTTGGCCTGCTCGATCACCTCGTTGCGGACGCGGTAGGTTTCGGCTTCCGTGCGGGCGCGCTCGGTCTCGAATTCGACCTTGAGGTAGCGGGTTTTGCGTTCGATCTCCTGGTTGAAGATTTCTTGCGACACGCGGTGGTGGTGTTTGAAATGCGCCAGCGCGCGCTCGGGGTCGTGAACCACCTCGTAGGCTTCAGAAAGCGCCAGATGGCATTTCGAGAGCGACTGGTGGCTGTCCGACTGCTCGATCAGCTTTAGAGCCTCGAGCAGGCACTCGAAGGCGTTCACGGTCCTCGAGGCGCGCAGGTGCGCCAGACCGAGGTGAACCATCGTGTCCGCCAGAAGCTGAACATCGCCGGATTCCTGAGCGGGGCCGAGCGAACGCTCGAGGTAGTTGAGGGCCGCTTCCCACTGGCCGAGCCGGAGGTGGATCTCGCCCATGGATTTCAGGGCGATCGCCAGGTAGCGCGGGTAGCTGGCCTTCTGGCTGAGCGATACGGCCTCGGCGAACATCCGCAGTGCGCGTTGGTCATCACCGAGCTCGAGATGCACGATGGCGATGTTGACGCGGCATTCGATTTCGATCGGCACGCTGGCGTGCGACCGCGCGAAGGTCAGTCCCTTGTTGAAAAACGAGAGCGCCTCGTTGAGTTCACCGAGTGCGTGGTAAACGTTCCCGATGTTCAGAAGGCAGATGCCCCGCGAGGGCAAATCGTGCAATTCGGAGCGTTTGTAGCCTTCGAACAACGCCTCAAGCGCGCGATGGTACTCGCCCATGTCGGTATGGACGATGCCGATGTTGTTCAGGGTATTGGCCCATCCCTCGTTATCGCCGAGTTCGCGTTTGATCTCGAGTACGCGTTCGAGCAGCGCGAGCGCCCCCCTGGGATCGCCCGTCAGGTTGTGCAGGTTGCCGAGCGTGTTGAGCGCGTCCGATTCGCAGGGTTTGTCCCCGGACTGGCGGCTTTCTAGGAGGGCACGCTCGAGCATTGGGCGGGCACGGTCGAGGTGGCCGGTGCGAATCTCGACTCGGGCGGCATCCACCAGACACTGCGTGTACGAACGTCGCTCGCCGCTCGCGCCGAAATGCTCGAGCGCGGCGGCGAAAAGGGCGCGAGCGGCTTCAAAATCCGTGGACTGATAGCGGCTCCGACCGGCAGTCCACAGATCGACCGGACTGATGGGGCTTCCCTCAGTCCGGGTTTGAGCATCCATGATCGCGCTGGCGTTCAAGGTGGACTCCATGCGACCCTAACTTAGTCGCTCGCCGCGCGGGATCTGGAAGCGTACCGTGCGGTTGGGGAATCGGATTTTCCCGATGGAGTCGACATACTGACCTTCAGATTACGCGACTGATCCAGGAAATCCAGTGAATTTACAACGCGGCAAGTTTCAAGAACAGCTCCACATTTGGAAAGCCCATGCCGAGTTTGAACTTGTAGTCGGGGTTCACAAGGTTGGACTTGTAAAGCTGCCCCGCCAAGTCGATGGACAACCCGAGCTTGGTCTTGTCGATGCCGGGGTGTTCGCCGATGGCCAGCGCCAGAAGACCCGCGATGACCGGGGTTGCCATCGAGGTGCCGCTCATGCTGGCGAGACGATTGCCGGGCGCGGCGGTGTACAGGTTCTCGCCCGGAGCGGTCACGGCCACACCCGTTCCATAGGTCGAGAAGCTCGATTTCTTGCCGTCGGCATTGACGCTGGCCACGCCGACGACGTTCCAACCGGACTTCAGGTCGAGCCCAAATCTGGCTGGGAAGGTGACGTTTTCGTCGCCCGTATTGCCCGTCGCCGCCACCACGATGACCTGTTTGGAAGAGGCGTATTTCAGTTCCTGCTCGAGCGATGGCTGGCTCTGGGTGCTGCCGAGAGAGAGGTTGATGACCGTCGCGCCTTTCTGGATGGCCCAGTCGATGGCGCTCACGACCTTGTCCAGATCGCCCTGTCCGCTGGCGTCGAGGACGCGGATCGGCAGGATGGTGGCGTTCGGTGCGACCTGCAAGACGATTCCGGCCACTCCCGTTCCGTGCCCGTATCCGACATCGCCGACCGCCCCGACTTCCTGGGGTTTGGCGTCGCCATCAACGAAATCTTTCCACTCGGTTTTTGGTGCGAGATGTCCGATGAAGGCCGGATGCTTGAGATCGATGCCCGTGTCGATGACCGCGACCTTGACGCCCGCTCCATAGTTCGGAGCCAGTTTTTGACCCGCCTCGAGGCTGATCAGTTGCCAGTCAGGAATGTTTTCACCGAAGGTCGTCGGCGTGGCGATACCGCCCGCCCAGGCGGACCAACCTCCCGCCCAAGCGGACCATCCACCAGCCCAGGCGGACCAACCGCCAGCCCACGCGGACCAGCCTGAGCCGCTGACGGTTTCGGGAATGGCGAGCGCGTCCTGGTTCGGGCTGGTATTCGAGACGGCGGCTGCGGCGAGTTGCGAATCCCGGACGGCGAGCCTATCCAGGCCGAGAATGGCGAATCCCGACTCCGGATGCCAGACGATGACCTGACCGCCGTAGCGCCCCTCGATGCTCGCGCGGGTGTCTGATGCAGCGACGGTGACGCTGGTGGTGAAGTTGAACCGCTGGACGGAGGCTTCTTGCGGGGGTACGGAAACGGCATTGTTGCAGGCAGCCAAGCTCAGGCTCGTCGCAATCACGAGGGCCACGGATTGGTGTCTTTTCCTGAATTGGGGGAAAGGGGTATCGCTGTTCAAGAGTGCCTCCTGGCTCGGAGGCGGCCACTCACGACGAGATGGCCGCCCGCTCCGGTCGTGATCCCAGTGTGATTCATGATGACTTTCCGATCTCTTACAAATTAGAAATATGATCACTGGCGTCGGCGGCTCGAGCCATCGCGATTCGATCCTCGAGAGACCGTCCAGGACGGCGTTCTCGAGTTGACCGCGCTGAATCACTGACCGGTGCGACGAATGGACCCGGTGGGCCAATCGAGATACTTGAGTGACGCGACATGTCGCGAGAAAAGCGTTCTCGGTCGCTCATCGGACGTAGAATTGGCCGCATGAATGCTTCACCCCGAGTCGTCAAACACGCGATTCTTCAGATGAAACCCGCCAAGGGCAAACGAAAAGACAACCTCGAGCGCTTCCGGCGAGCGTTGACGGAGCTGCGCAGCGCGGGCGAAGCGGTGGACGTGGTCGTGCTGCCGGAAGGTGCTTTTACCGGGTACTTCCTGCAGGGCGGTGTGCGCGAGCTGGCCGTCACCAGCCAGGATTTCTACGGCGAACTCGAGGCCGTCGTGTCCGAGGCCTGGTCCGAACCTCTGGATGTCGTGGCGGGCTTCTTCGAGCGTTCAGAGAACGACTACTTCAACTCGAGCATCTACGCGCAGTTCGGTGAAGCCCGCGCGGGCGACCTGTTCGATCCGGGCATCCGGCACGTCCACCGTAAGGTCTTTTTGCCGACCTACGGCGTGTTCGATGAGGAGCGCTATCAGTCCAGGGGGGATCGCTTCGATGCCTTCGATACGCGCTTCGGGCGGGCTGCCATGATCATCTGCGAGGACGCCTGGCACACGATCTCCTCGACCATCTGCGCTTTAAAAGGGGCCGAAGTGATCTACGTGCCGTCCGCCAGCCCGATCCGAGGGCTCGAGGCGGCGGAACCCGCCAATGTCGCGTACTGGCACAACCTCGTGCGCGGTATCGCCGCCGAACACGGCGTGTTCCTGGCGCTCAGCTCCCTGCCCGGATTCGAGGGCGGCAAGGGCTTGATGGGCGCGAGCGCCCTGATCCACCCGCGCGGGCATGTGATCGTCCGCGCCCCGATCCTGGAGGACGCTGTGATCCTGGCCGATGTCAACCTGGATGAGATCCAACCCGCCCGCTACGAGAACCCGCTGCTCTCCGACTTGCACGCCAACCTGCCGCGCGTCATGGCTTCACTCGAGGAAGCGCTCAGGTAGCCGTTCCAAGAATACCGTCCCAGACGTTATTTTGAACAAACCCTCCAGCAGAAACCTGAGGTCGATTCCCCATGCAAACCATCAAGCCCGCCCAGATCGGCGAATCCATTGAACTGAACTACGCGCTGGTCGAGCGCGTGCTGGTCGAATTCCTCAAGGAAGAAGTGACGCGCGTCAAAGGGTTTGGCCGGGTCGTGCTGGGGTTGTCCGGCGGCGTGGATTCCGCCGTGGTGGCGGCGCTGTCCGTCAAGGCGTTCGGCCCGGAAAACGTGATCGCCATCCGGATGCCGCACAAGCAATCGTCCCCGTCCAGCCTGAGCGACGCCAAAATCGTGGCGGACGCGCTCGGGATCGGGCTCGAGACCATCGACATCACGGGCATGGTCGAATCGTACTGCGCGCAAATCCCGGAGATCGACGCGCGCCGCAGAGGCAACGTCATGGCGCGCGCCCGCACCATCGTCGGTTTCGACATGGCCGAACAGCACCGCGCGATTCACCTCGGGACGGGCAATAAAACGGAGCGTCTGTTCGGGTACTACACCTGGCACGACATCGCGGACACGGGCCCAGTCAGCCCGCTCGGAGATCTGCTGAAAACGCAAGTCTGGGGTCTGGCGCGGCACCTGGACTTGCCGCACGCCGTGATCGACAAGGCCCCGAGCGCCGATCTCGAGGTCGGGCAGACGGATGAGTCCAATCTGGGTATCAGCTACGCCCGCGCCGACGTGATCATTCACCATTACCTCAAGGCGTACCCGGATCGGTACATCGAAAGCCTGGGTTTCACACATGAAGAAATTGCGTTGGTC
>CAXTKV010000137.1:0-14704 GCA_964244895.1 uncultured Deinococcales bacterium | reverse complement strand
ACGATGCCAAATTCGAACCCGAGGCGATGGCTCGGGCGCTCGCGGCGCGGGTGTCCGTGGTGGCGATCAAGCTCGGTCAGGACGGCGCGATGATCGCGCAAGGTGACGCCGTCACGCGCGCGCCCGCCGTGTCGCCGCGCCACCTCAGGGACACGACGGGCGCGGGTGACGCCTGGAATGGCGCGTTCCTGCACGGGCTGACGCGCGGCCAGACGCCATTGGAATCCGCTCTTCTCGCCAACCGGGTCGCCAGCGCCAAGCTCGAGCATCGCGGTGCAATCCCGCCGCGCTCAACGGGTTGAAGTCAAGACCGCGACCCGCTTCGAGACGCGCCACGGGTACGCGGTTTCCTCGAGTACGCGCTGAAACGCCTCGCGCCCTTTCGCCCAGGTCGGCTCGTCCAGACCGTACTGGGTTCTTAAGGAATTGAAGTAGGCCAGCGCGGGTTCGGCGCTCGGGAATTCGAGCGCGCCCTCCAGCGACTCGAGTTTCGCGCGCCCGAAAACCGTGGCGATCTCACGCTCAAGGTTCGCGTGGTGGTAGCGCGGGTTTTCGTGTTCTCGAACGAATGCCCCGAATTCGGGAATCGGTCGGATACCCTCCAGTGCGGCCTCCCAGAACTCGCGCATGTAACCGTCGGCGTTGGTCAGCACCAGGAATCGCCCGCCGGGTTTCAGCGCGCGCCGCGCCTCCCGGATCGCCCGCGCCACGTCCGGAACGTGATAGAGCATGTGTCGCGCCGAAACCGCGTCGAAGCTCATGTCCTCGAAAGGAAGATTCATCGCGTCCCCAACGATGAATTCCACACCCAAATACGATGCCGCGGCCCTCTGGATCATGCCTGCGGACTGATCCAGCCCGACCAGACGCCCGACGTGACCAGACTCGCGCAAGCGCCCCGGAAAGCTGCCCGGCCCGGTGCCCACGTCCAGCAAGTCGTCCGTGGTTCGCAATTCGAGCGCGGCGTCCACGGCGGCCTCGAGGCTCATGCCGACGGTGTAGCGCGCGTGCGTCTGCTGACGGACGTTCAGGTGTTCCTCGGTCGCGTACTGCCGCTTGACGCTTTCGGGATCTCGCAACTGGCCCATGCGAAGAGTATCTCCCGAACGGCGTTCAAGCTCGCGTATCTCAGGAACACCGTCCTGGACGCAACCTTACATACGCGTGCTGGAGCGCGAATAGCCCGCTAGGTGCGGTCTGATGAGCGAGAACGGTGTTCTTATCGCACTGGCCGCGTTGTGGTCGCACCCGAAGCCCGAGATGCCCGCTGCTGGTTCCCTTTCAGAAGGCTGCCCGTAACCTCGAGCGCCGCGCGAACCGTCTCGATCTGAAACGCGAGCGGCACGAAAGCCTCGAGACTGTCCAGCACCAGGGATTCGTCGCTCGGCAGGTGAATGAATCCGGCAGGAACGCGATCCCGCCCGCTCGAGGCCAGGTGGTGGCGCGCGGCGTAGAAGACCTGGTTGCAGAGGTACAAACCCGCCGTGTTCGAGACGTAGCCGGGCATCGCGCGTTCGTACCAGGCCCGCAGGATGGCCTCGGTGGGCAGGGTCGTCAGGTACGCGTCCGGGCCGTTCTTGATGATCGGTTGATCGCGCCGCACGCGTCCCGCGTTGTCCGGGATGCGGTAATCGAGCGCGTTGATGGCGACCCGTTCGAGCGCGATCTGAACGCGCCCGCGCGCCAGGCCGAGCATCACCACGGCGGCTGGCTGTTTCGCATCGATCAGCTTCGTCAGGACCTTCGGCGCGCGCGATCCGTCCACGGGCAGGCGGTGAGAACTGACCCTGAACCCTTCGATGCCCAGCCCGTCGAGCGCTTGCGCGATTGCCCAGGAGGGATTGCTCGAGTCGCCGCCGAAAGGCTCGAAACCGGTTAGCAGGAGCGTCTGCGGGGTGCGTTTCTGGTTCACGCGCGAATTCTACGCGAGCTTCGCCGCGTCCCGCTCTGGCTTCGGCGCGTCTCGCGCCAGCCTGGGCGTATTCTGCGAATGCCCTTCGGGACGCAGAATCAGGAGCCAGGAACGCTGGTTCCGGGAACGATCCTTCAATCTCTCGCATAATGGAACACGGAGGTACGACATGTCCTGGTTGATTGCGTTGATTATCGGTGCGGTGGCGGGTGTGGTGGTTTCGCAGACGCAAAAACTTTCTGGGGGCACGCAAGCGATGGTGATCTCGGGCGTGGCCGGAGCGGTCGCTGGATTGCTCGGTAACGCGCTGTTGGGTTGGTTGGGGCAGTTCATCGGACAGGTCGCGCTGGTCGCGGCGCTCGGTGGGCTGGCAGCTTACGGTTTGAAGCAAGCCAACCTGATCAAATAAGCAAAAGCGCGTCCCAGACGGTGTTAGGTGGCAAGAACACCGTCTGGGACGCGCTTTGTCGGCAGCCTCGTCGTTAGTCTCGAGTCACATGAAATCCTTCGCGAAAGAAGCGCGATTTTGATTTGATCAAAATATGGATCAAATCAAAACGGATTCGATATCACCGATCACGATTTGAGGGGCATCTCATTCGGCTGCGCAGCCGAAGAGTAAGCTGGAGCATTCCCCGCTCGCGGGCTGAACCCCAGCAGCACCTGGGTCAAACCCTTGCTGTTCAAGGATTGAGGAACCCAGCATGCCAAGTTTTGAAACCGCTCAACGCATCACGCTGCGCAAAGACGACGATCAGCACCAGTACTACCTGGACGGTCGCGCCCTGCGCGAGGGCGATATCCTGGAAGCGTACTTCGACCGTTCCGGCTGGGTTCCGGGTCGTTATTTCTGGTCGGGTCGGATCGAGTTCACGCCGCGCCTCGACCCGATCAACCCGACCCAGGATCGGATGCATTCGCGCCTGCGCGGTTTCAACCTGGGTACGGCCTGCCGTTGGCCCGCGCAGCCGCCCGCGCTGAGCCGAACCGTCAACTGGAAAAAGCATTTCGAGTCGAATGGCGTGCTGCTGATCGAGGCCGAGATCGATGGTCACGCGATGGAGGTGCGCGGCCCAAACCAGGGCGCGTGGCGCATCACGGTCGGCGCGGTGTCCTCGCGCAGTATGCGGAACCTGCGGCCCTGGCCGAGCTTCGACGTGCGCGGCACGCTCGAGACCGCCCAGAAAGCGGCCATCGAGGCCGTCTTGTATCCCAGCCCTCGAGCCTGATCTGCAAGACGCGCCTCGGATGCCGCGAGGACACCGTCCAGCACACGAGTTCTAGCTTGCGTGCTGGACGGTGTTGTCAGTTTCAAAGCGGGCACCGCGATCAGTCGATCAGCTTGACGACCTCGCCAAACGGGAAGCTGTCGGCGTCCAGGCCACCGGGCGTCACCACCCAGAGCGTCGGAACCTCGAGCGCTTCGTCGGGGAAATCCCCGTAGCCGTCCGTCAGATAGACCGTTACGCTCGAGACGTGCGCCTCGAGGCGCTGGGATACGGCCTCGAAGAACGGCCTGAAGTCCGTGCCGCCGCCGCCCTGCGGGGCGGGAATCTCGCCGTCGCCCAGCAGCGGGTACGGCCCGTAGACGCTCGCGTCGGCGTAATACAGATCGCATTGCACGTGCGGGTAAGCGCGCAAAATACCGCGCAGCTCGGCCAGGAAATCCTTGACCTGCGCGTCATCGACGCTGCCGGAGGTATCCACCGCCGCGTAGACGCGCAAGCTCTGACCCTCGAGCGATTCGATGTACAGGCCGCGTCCGACCATGCGCCGGTCGAATTCCTCGAAATCGGTCGGCGTGCGCGTCAGGTAGCGCCACAGCAGCGTGCGCCAGTCGAGCCGCGCGGCTGAGGTCGCGCTCAACAGCCGCTCCGCGCCCGCCGGAAGCTTGCCCTGATTGACGCCGCGCGCGATCACGCTGGCCTGTTGCGCCGCCTGCCGCCAGTGCGATTCGAGCTTGGCGCGCCGCGATTGTTTGAGGCTGCCGTCCTGGTCGCGCCCTTTGGCATCCCCTGATTGGTCGGGGTTCGGGTCTTCGCCGGGTTCCAGCAAGTCCTGGGTCTCGAGGTGATGCTGGCCTCCCTGGCGCGGCAGGAGCGCGTAGACCTCCTCGACGCTGTATTTTTCCAGGTTCTCGTCGCGGACTGCGCCCTCGGGAAGCTCGAACTGGTTCTGAATCAGGATGCCGTTGACCACGATGTCGGCGGCGATGTTCCAGGCTTGCGGGTCGCGGTGTCCGCGCCGTGGCACGTGCAGCATGGCGGCGTGCAGGACTTCGTGCAGCACCACCGCATCGAAGTGCGTCTGCGGCAATTTGCCCATGAAAAAGGGGTTGTAGAGCACGTCGCGCCCGTCGGTGGCGGCGGTCGGTAAGTCCAGCGTCGGCTTGAACTTGGCAAATAAGGCCAGCGTGGCAAAAAACGGTGAGCGCATCCGCAAGCGCAACAAGGACGCGCTGATCTGCCGCTCGAGGTTCGGGACGGCTCGCGGCACCTCGGGCGAGGTCGGTGTTTCAGGATCGAGGCGCTCCTCGAGCGGATCGGACGATTCCATGCGGATCGGGTTCGCGGTGGCATTGTCCTGTCCCTGACGCACAAGTTTTTTCTCGTCCTGGACGGTGCTCACGGCTTCTCCAGCCTGGATTTGGCGAGCGCCCGCACGATCCGGTTGCCGTCGCGCGAAAGGCGTTCGATGCCCGTCTGCGGCAAAGTTGGATTGAGCGCCAACGCCAGCCGCTCGAGCCATTCACCTGAAGCCAGGTGCCGAGATTTCATCAGTTCGGATTCCGGCACGTCCGGGTGCGACAATCCGATCACCCGGTTGAGGCTTTCCTTGGCCCGAACGCAACCGCCGATGGCGCGCCGCCGACGCGCGATCCGCAGTTCGGCGCTCAGGTTCGGGTTGCTCAGCGCGGCGCGGCGCACGCCGTCCTCGGCATCGTGCAGCAGCGTTTCCAGGGCATCCTGAGGCGTGTTCGGGTGGCCCGCCAGGGAGCGTCTGACATCCAGATCGGAATCCGCCGCCATCGAGGCGAGCAGCCCTGCTCCAGCGCTGATGTTGCCCGCCACGGCCTGGCGCACCACCCAGCGCTCATCGGTCGCCAGCCGCGCCAGCGCGCTCTGCGGCGTGTTCGGGTGCCGTGCCGCCAGACCCCTGGCCCACGCACCGCCCAAGGAAAGCGCCTCGAGCGCGGCGGGTTCCAGCCCAGTATCCTGAGCTTCAGCCCGCGCGTAACCCTCGACCAGTTCGCGCGGCACCCGAGGATCGGCTTGCGCCCGGCGGCGGACTTCTTCTTCCTCGTCGCCCGCCAGCGTCTCGAGCGCGGCCTGCGGCGCGTCCTCGCGCGCCAGCACCGCCGTTCTGACGCCCGTGTGCGCGTCGTGCGCCAGCCGTTCCAGCGCGCTCTGCGGCACGTTGGCGTGGCTGGCCACGGCGGTGCGGACATCCGCGTCGTGGTCGTCTAGCATCCGCGCCAGCACCGCCCACGGCGCGTTCTGGTTTTGCGCCACGGCCTGACGCACGCGCCAGTCGTTGTCGCTTGAGAGGTGTTCCAGCGCGCCCTGGGGCGTGTTCGCGTGCCTCGCGGCCAGCAATCTGGCCCACTCCTCGCCGACCGCGAGCGACGCCAGGAACGCATCCGGCAAATCGGGATCGAGCCGCAGGGCGCGGCGGTAGAGGTCGTTCAGCTTGTCCGTGGAAAGATCGATCGGTTCCAGCCAGCCCGCGAACAGCGCCTCGAGTACCGCCTCCGGCAACGCGGGCCGTTCGATCAAGGACTGACGCACGTCGCGGTCGGCATCGCGCACCAGCATCACCAGGGTCTGATCCGGTGCGTTGGCGTGCGCCGCGACGGCTTGCCGCACCGTCCAGTGGTCGTCCGCGCCCAGGCGCTCGAGGATTGCGGGGCTGGCGTTCGGATTGTGCGCGACCGATTTGCGAACCTCGTTGTGCGCGTCCAGCGACAGCGTCTCGAGGACGTGCAAGGGCGCACTCGGGTTCTGCGCAACCGCCCCGCGCACGTCGGAATCCGAATCCTGCGCCAGCCCTTCCAGAATCGCTGGGTTGGCGCAAGGGTTGTGCCCGACCGCCTGACGCACGCGCCAGATCTCGTCGCGCGACAGGCGCTCGAGGGTGCCCCGGTCGGCGTTCGGGTGCGCCGCCGCGATCTGACGGCCCCACTCGCCGTAACGCTGCACGACCTCGAGTTCCTGGGCGTTCAGGCTCGGGTCGTTGCTGGCGGCGCGCTCGAGATGCTCGATCAGTCTTTGAGGCGCGTTCGGGTGCGCCGCGATCGCCTGCCGGACGCGTTCGTCGGTGTCCCCTGCCAGCCGCTCGAGTTGCGCCACGCTCGCCCTCGGGTGCGATGCCGCCGCCGCCCGCACATCCCGGTCGCTGTCATTGAAAAGCGCCTCGAGCGTGTCGAATGGCAACTGCGGATTCTGCGCGACCGCCTCGCGCACGCGCCAGTCCTCGTCGCTGGCGAAGCCCACGATCAAGGCCAATGGCGCGTTCGGGTGACGCGCCGCCAGTTTGCGCGCCCACGATCCCGCACCCGCCAGACCTTCTACCCGTTCAGGTTCGAGCGCCTCCATCGTTTGGAGCTTGCGGTAGCGCTCACTCCAATCGCCGGAAGCGTTCCGGTGCGCCGCGGCGCGCTGCCGGACGGGTTCTTCCTCGTCGAGCGCCAGGCGTTCCAGCACGGCGGGCGGCGCGTCCGGGTGCGCTGCGGCCAGCGCGCGCAATTCCGCGTCCGAATCCTGGCACAGCAGCTCGAGCGCCCAGACGGGCACGGCCTCGAGGGCGAACAAGTCCTTGATCGTTTCGCCATCGCGCTCGAGCGCGGCCTTCGACACGGCGTTCATCGCTTCCGCCAGTGGATCGCGTTCGGACTCAGCGTCTGCGTTGACGTGCAGTTTCGCGGCTCGCGCCACGCGCTCGTCGGCGTGATCCACCAGCCGTTCCAGCAGGGCTTTCGGCGCGTTAGGGTTCTGCAGTACGGCCAGCACGCCCTCGTTCCACTTCTCGCTCCACTCCAGGAAAACCATCGGTGCGTCCTCGCACGACAGCAGGCTCGAGCGCGCGTATTCAGGCATTTCAGCCAGCAGGTTCGGGTTTTCCAGAATCAACAGCTCCAGCACCGGATTTTGCAGGAACGCTTCCGGGTGCCGCACGCAGAGCCTGTAGAGCGCCTCCGTCGGCGCGTTCGGGTTGCTGACCACGAGTCGCCGCACGCGCTCGTCGCGGTGCGATGCCAGCCGTTTCAGCCGATCCTGAGCCGTGCGCGGATCGCTCGCCTCGCGCAGCACCTCGAGCGATGCCTGATTGTTCCGATCCGGCTCGAGCATGGGTTTACGCTACTCCTCTCGGCTTGAACGCGCGGTGAGCGTGCATCCTCGATCCGCGGTGAGCGTGCATCCTCGATCCGCGGTGAGCGTGCACCCTCGACGCGCGGTGCGTCTGATCGGGTACAGGGCTCGAGAACACCGTCCAGGACGGCATCCCTGCGAATTCAAAAAAGGCAATCCTGAACGGTCTTCCCGAAATACGCGATCTCGAGCGTCCGGTTTCCGAGGGCTTCTGATCCCTGACCAACTCAGAGCCCCACGAGCTGCCGGTACTCGCGCAGGAATTCCTGCAAGCGCGCGTCCTGCCCGACGAGTTCCGCCAGCACGCCCATCTGCCCTTTGGTGCGCATCCGTCCGAACAGATCGGCGGCGAAAAGCTGCACCCATTCCGGCGAGGCCACGTCCGCCAGCCAGCGGAAGGCGTTCAGGGCTTGCGTCGCATCCTCGGCGCGCAAGGTCAAGCCCATCGTGATCGCGTAACGCGCGCTCGGTTCGTCCGGGAAGGCCCGATCCAGCGCCCGACCCGACAAAATCGGCTCGAGTTCCGGCAGCACCTCGTAGACCTTGACGAACGCATCGAATTCCGCGCTGGTTCCCGCGCCGATCACGGGCGCAATCTCGAGCCCAGCCTTTAGAAGCGTACTGGCCATCTCCCAGCTTCTCGGGCTCGGCCAGGCCGGGTGCTTGGTGTCCACCGCGTGCAACAAGGACGGTCGGAACGCCAGGAACGCCAGGATGCGCTCGTGCAAGCCCGCTGCGAAGGCGTAGGCCTTGAAGCTCTCCAGGTCGGGTTCGACTTCCAGGTGCAAGAAGCGGTTCGCCAACGGCGCGGGCATGTCGAACACGGCGGCGCGGTCTTCTTTGCGGTTGCCCGCTGCCCAGATGAACCAGCCTTCCGGCAGCGTGTAAGACCCGACCTTGCGATCCAGAATCAACTGCTGCGCCATGCCCTGCATGGTCGGCGGAGCCATGTTCAGTTCGTCCAGAAAAAGAATTCCCTGTCCACCTTTGGGCAAGAACTCCGGCGGGAACCACTTGCTAACCCCGTTTTCCGGCACTGGCAGGCCGCGCAAATCCGTCGGCGCGAGCTGGCTGAGGCGCACGTCCACGAATTCCAGGTCGTGCTGCCTGGCGGTCTGCGCCACGATGCTGGACTTGCCGACGCCCGGAGGCCCCCACAGCATGGTGGAAATCTTGATCTTGTGGCTCACCAGTTGGGTGAGGTACTCACTGAGTGCGCTTGGGGTCACAAAATCACGTTAGGGCACGCGAACACGGGTGCATAGTCCCCGACGACCCAAAAATGGGTTGATTAAAGAAAAGCTCAAGGCAGCCTCGGATCGTCTCGAGCCTTCGGATACGCCTCGGGCGCGTCTCGAGGGCAAGTCTGTGACGTGCCCCTACGGGCGACCTCGTGCTAAAACGCCGCGATCTGCTCGAGAAGACCGTCCAGCACGCGAATTGATCACCTCGAGAAAATGCGTCCAGGACGGTTTTCCCGGATCTCAAACCTCGATCTCCAGCGCGCGACCGCCCCGAACCTCGAGCGTGCGGGTGGCAACAGTTTCGATCAAACGCCGGTCGTGGGAAGCGAACAGCACCGTTCCGGGGTAATCCAGCAACAATGTTTCCAGGGCTTCGATGGCGTCCACGTCCAGGTTGTTGGTCGGTTCGTCCAGCACCAGCAGGTGCGCCGAGGTCACGCTCAGCCGCGCCAGCGACAAACGCGTGCGCTGACCGCCGGACAGGTTGGTGATCGGCCTGGATGGTTCTTTCGGCAAGCCCAGCCCGGCCAGCAGCGCGTAGATTTCACGGGTTTGAAGATCCGGGTTCGCACCCAGCAGCGCGCCCTCCAGGCTGGTGAACGCATCCAGTTCTTCGGTGTTCTGCCCCGCCCAGTAGATGCTCAGACCCACGCCCTTTTGAACGGTTCCAACGCTCGAGATGTGGCCCAGGATGCCCGCCAGCAAGGTACTTTTGCCGCCACCGTTCGGCCCGATCAGCGCGACGCGCTCGCCGCGACGGATGTGAAACGAAACGCCATCCAGAACCGTTCGAGCGTTGCGCTCGAGCGAAACATCCCGCAGGGTCAGCACCTCGTTCGGGCCGTGATCGACGCGCTCGAGCTTGATGCGGGTCATGAACCGATCCGTGTACGGTTTTTCTTTCTCGCCCAGGTGCTCGATGCGCCTCTCGAGCGCCAACGCGCGCCTGCCCTGCTTGTGGGTGGAGCGGTTCATCAGGTGGCTGGCGGTGGTCTTGTCGCGGTTGCCCGCGCGGTGTTTGTTCTCGGCTCTGGAGGCTTGCTGGGCGGCCAGTTGCGCCTGTTCCTCGAGCTGGCGCACCTTGCGTTCGTGCTGCTGGAAGGCGATCGTGGCGGCCTCGAGGCGGCTTTGTTTTTCTCGCATGGCCGCCGAATAATTGCCCGGATACTCGTTCAATGCGTGCCGTTCGAGTTCGTAACAGCGCGTCACGGTCGCGTCCAGAAACGCGCGGTCGTGCGAGACGATCAGGAAACCAGCGCCGCTCGCCTTGACCCACGCCTCGAGCCAGAGCGCGCTTTCCAGATCGAGGTGGTTGGTTGGTTCGTCCAGCAAGTAAAAATCGGCGGGCTCGATCAGCAAGCGCGCCAGCAGCGCCCGCCGCGATTGCCCGCCGGAGAGCGCGTCGCTTGAGCGCCCACCGTCCAGCCCCAACCCGGCCAGAATTTCTTCGGCCCTGGCCTCGAGTTCGTACCCGCCCGACGCGCGGAAATCCTCTTCGGCCACGGCGTAATCTTCCAGGTGTTCCGGCGTGGGTTGAGCCAACGCGAGTTGCGCCGCCTCGAGTTGCGCTTTCAACACCCGCCACGATTCGGGCAGCGCGACCTCGCGCAAGCGCCCAGCGTCCAGATCGCCGCGCTGCGCCAGGTACGCGACCCGACCCACGCGCACGAGGCTGCCCGCGTCCAGCGCGTCCAGGCCAGCCAGCGCGCGCATCAGGGTCGTCTTGCCGCTGCCATTGCGCCCCAGCAAACCGACGCGTTCGCCGGGGTGCAATTCCAGGGCGATGTCTTCAAAAATCAGGTTGTCCGCGAACCGTCTGGTCGCGCGCTTCAACAACAAGCTCACCGCAAAACCTCCAATGCTCGAGAGAAACCGCCCCGTCAATCGGGGCTACTCGGGTCAGTTGGGTTTAGCGGCGGCGGGTCAAGCGATGAGCCTTTCAGCGAGGGCGGTCGTGGCCGTCGAGGAACTCGAGTCGGTGCCTGGAGCATAGCGCCGTTTGATTCCCGGAGCCATCCGACAAACGGCTTATTGAATCGTTTGAGCCCCAGGAACACCGTCCTGGACGCTTATTTCTGATCTCGAGAATTCGTGTGCGGGATGGTCTTCTCGAGTCGTGTGCTCGAGTTCGATTCATCGGCTGCGGCAAAAATCGTGGGTCTCGAGTTTCCCTCTGTCCCTCAACCCGAGACGCCCTCGGTCGCGTCCCGATGCTCGAGCGCAACCGTGCGCACTTCGGGCGCGAAACCGTCCTTGGTGCGCGCGTAATACTGGTTGGCCAAGCGCCACATCACGATCATCAACGGGATGAACGGCAAGAGCAACCATTCGAAGCCGGTCGTGCCGCTGCCGATCAGGAACACGTCAAAAAGCCCGTGCAGCAAAGCGCCCAGCAGCAGGCCGCGCCGCAGCACCCAGTGGCCTCCACGGAAGCGTTTGAGCGACATCGCGTATCCCCACGGCAGCGCGAACAGGATGTGCCCGAGCGTGCTGATCGGCCCGCGAATCAAGATGATGCTCGCGCCATTCTGGAACATGTAGAGCGCGTTTTCCAGCGTCGCGAAACCCAACGCGGCGGCGGTCGCGTAAATCAAGCCGTCAATGGGCTCGTCGAAGGCTTTGTTCTTGGCGATGCTCTGGGCCGCGATGAACTTCGAGACTTCCTCGATGGGCCCGACCACCAACAGCAGCAGGCCCGCGCCGATGCCCGCGCCGAAAGCGCTCGATCCGATGGATTCGAGAAAAACCTGCAGTAAGCCCGCCGGAATGACCATCAGTGCGCCCCACAGGAACGTGCGCAGCAGCAATCCCGCCGGTTCCGGGTTGCGGTCGCGCCGCGCGAAAAACCAGAACCAGAAGAGCGCCGGTGCGAACGCCAGCCCGACGATCACGGCGGCGTTCACGCGTTCCCCGATGAATACCGTTCAGCGCGTATTCCTGGGAATGCCGTTCCAGACGGTGTTCTCGAGGTACAACGTTTGAGTGATACCAGTCTGGTCGATCCCTGACTGTCTTTCACGCCCGCCTCAGAAGCTGTCCCGCCTCGCGCACGCGGCGGCTCGCCAGGTGCGTCAGGGCCAGCCCGAGCGCGTCCGCCGCGTGCGTGGATTCCGGGTTTTTGGTCAACGCCAGGGTCGCGCGCACCATGAAAATCACCTGTTCCTTGCTCGCGCCGCCCGTGCCGACGAGCGCCTGCTTGACCTCCATCGGGCCGTACTCGAAGACCGGAATGCGGTGCTGCGCACAGGCCAGCAGCACCACGCCGACGGCCTCGCCGACCTTGAAGGCCGTGCCGGGTTGCTGGTGAAAAAACTGCGATTCGATCGCGAGCGCTTCGGGCTGATGAACCTCGAGCGCGCTCTGGAGCGCGCGGTGGATCATCATCAGGCGTTCGGGCGTGCTCATCTCCGATGAGGTGCGCACCAGTTCGCTGGCCACGAAGCGCGGCGTCTTGCCTTCCTCGCGCACCACGCCGATGCCGAGGTTCGCCAATCCGGGGTCAACGCCGACGACGATCACGGACTGAGGATACCGCATGTCTCGCGATACCCGAGGTTCGAGCCTCGAGAAACCGCGTGTCGCACGCTCCCAGTCGCATCTCGGCCACCACGAACATCGTCTGGGACGATGTATTTTGAGCATCAGAATCTGCGTCCGGGACGGTGCCGCTGTTCGCCCGAGCTTCCGGTTCTACCCGATGCTCCTCGAGAACGGCGTCCAGGAAGGTATTTCCTGGGCTGAACGCGCGAGCCAAAAAAGTGCCGCCGGATCACTCCGGCGGCACCTCGCACGCCTCAAATCAGAATTTGAGGCTGTAACCGATGGTGAACTCCTGACCCCAGGTGCTCTTGCCAGCGCTCGAGCCCGAGAACGGCACGAGGTTGAAGATGCCGTAACCGAACTGCAAGCCGTAGTAGCTCCAGCCCAGGTACAGGCCGCTCAGCGAACCGCCGCGACCGGTGCCGTCGCGACCCCAGGGGCTCGAGGGCGAGAAGTACGAAGCCCCGACCGAGTCCGGCGATGCGAAGCTCGGGCCGAAAGCGTTGCCGTCGCGGTTGATGTCGGTGCGCGAGGCCACCGCGACCGAGAACGTCGAGTTCGGCAGGAAGAAGCTGGGGAAGCTCAATCCAGCCCTGAGCCAGGTGGTGCTGGCCGTGCCCGCAACCCCGCCCAGGGTGCCGGAACCGGCTCCGTAGCTCGTCTGGTCGTAGGCGCCCGCCAGGCCGAGGGTCGAGCCGAACAGGAACGGAATGTTGACCGTCAGCTTGCCGCCCAGGCCGGTGGCGGTGTTGTTGGCACCGTTGTAGCTGGCGCTGGTGAACCAGGCTGCCGGAATGATCTGGAACGAGCCCGCTGCGCCGATCGTGAAGTCGGCGTAGGCCACCAGCGTGGAAAGCTGCGAACCGGTCGCCGCAACCGGGCTGGCGAAGGTTTTGGTCGTGCCCGTGACCGGGTCGTACTGGATGCTGCCCGCGTCCCCGGCGTAGCTTTCGCTGTAGTACCCGAGCGCCAGGTTGAGCCCCTTGATCAGCGCGGTCGGTTTGCTGCCGTCGTGCTTGGCGGTGACGTTGAAGGCCGTCGTGGTCCAGCCGTTGCCGGTCTCGCTGATCGAATCGAAACCGCCACCGATGGCGAAGCCGATGACGCTGATCGAGGCTGCGAAACCGAAGTTGGTCGCGCCGGTGGCCGTATCCGGGCGGCCCCAGGTCGGCTGCTTCGGGCCGTTCGGCAGGTTCGCGCCGCCGAGCTTGGTGCGCGAATCGAAGTAACCCGAGACGGTCAAAAAGCCGAAGAGGTTGTTCAGGCCGACATCGACGCCGAAGCCCGACTGGTTGGTCTTGTACGGGTAATTGCCGTCGTCGCCGATCGGGTTGAAGCCGCTCTCGATGAAGCGGTAATTCCCGCCCACCGAGAAGATCCCCAGGGTCACGCCCGCCTTGATGTACGAGGCGTTCTGGGCGGCGCTGGCGGGTTTCAAGCTGATGCTGTGCTCGCCCTCGAGATCGATCAGGCCGAACAGCTTGCCCGCGCCGAACAGACCGTAGTTGGTGCTCGGGCCGGTGCCGGTCAGGACATCTCCACCCTCGATCGCGTAGTACACGCCGCCGGTGAGCCCCGGAATGATGCTGAGCGTGCCCTTGATACCGGTGAAGTACGAGTTGTCACCGTTGGCGCCCGTGATGCCCCGGCTGGGAACGAAGACGATCTGCACGATCGTGTTGGAGCGACCACCGGAGAAGTTTCCGGCAGCGGCGTCCGAACGCAACGACCAGCTCTGACCCGTTCCCGAATCGAAGGTCGGGGAGGTCATGGAGACGTTGTTGTCGTAGTACACGACGAACCTGCCGCGAACGGTCGTGTCGAAATCCAGGCGGGTGATACCGCGACGACCGCCGGTCGTGACCGTCAACTTCGGAACGTTGGCGTTCAATGTGACCACCGGCGCGGCGTAGGTGCCGGTCTTGGTCGGATCGGCGTTCGGCGTCAGGCTGCGAGAGAACAGCGTCTGGGTCGGGCCGCTGAACTCGTCCGAGCGCGAGCCGTAGACCACCGACAGGGCCGCATCCAGTGGCAATCCCGCGCCGCCGATGTCGGCCACGAAACCGTCACCGCGACCGCCAGCGTTGTTGAAGCTGTACTTGGTGAAGGCGAACCCCGGCTTGACGCCGAAGTTGACGATGGCTGGCGCTGCGCCGACCTTGAAGGCCGCCGACAGACCCGTCAGGTTGAGCTTGATGCCCGCGAGCTTGCTCGTGTCGGCCTGCGAGTTGGTGTAGTAATCGTCGCCGTTGTCGAGCTTCAGGCCGATGGTGATCGAACCCGCCGGAAAGTTGCCCGGATCGGAGAGCAGGTTGCGCGGACGGAGCGTGAAGTTCAAGCCGATGTTCGCGTCAACTGCACCCTCACGGTTGCCGGTCGGGGTCGTCGGGGTTCCGACAGAACCGCCCGCGATGGTGTAGGCCTGACCCGTGGCCGCGACGCCAGAGTTGTTGACCGGGTACTGAGAATTCCCGAAATCCGCGAAATCGCGCGCGTTCGCGGGAGCCGATCCGCCAGACGACGGGAAGCCGATGTTCAGGCGATCCATGTCGAAATCTGGAGCGGCACCGGTGCCGTTTTCGAACCAGGTGCGTGAGACGGTGTACTTCAAGCTCAGCGTGCCACTGATCGTGAACGCA
>CAXTKV010000136.1:0-14879 GCA_964244895.1 uncultured Deinococcales bacterium | reverse complement strand
GTCGGTGACGATGCTCACCCCGTCCTGTGCGGTGATGCGGAAGCTGGCGTGGCCGTACCATTTGAGTTTCATCGTTTACCTCGGGAGTCGTATCTCGAGAACACCGTCCTGGACGGCCTTCTTGCGCACCTCGAGAACACTGTGTGGGACGGTTTTCTTCAATTTGGCAACAAAATGATCTTGGCGTCCTGACGGGATTCCAGGCGCTTGAAGGCGGCGATAGCGTCCGACAAGGGCAACCTCGCGCTGACCATCGCCCGCATGTCCAAGCGACCCGAGGCCATCAAGCGGATCACGTTCGGAAACGTGCCGTGCCCCGCGTGCCCGAGCGAACCCGCGAGTTGCACGCCGCGCACCTGGTAGTGCTCGAGCGCGAGCGAGGTGGGTTTCTCGGATCGCCCGATGTGCGCGATGGTCGCGCCGACCGCCAAGCCCGTCGTCAGCGGACTGAGCGTGTACTGCGGTGCGCCCGCCGCCTCGACCACGAAATCCGCGCCGTGACCGCGCGTCAGTTGGAGCATCGCGTCGTTCAGATCGATGCCCGTTGGGTTGATGGTGGCCGTCGCGCCGAGCTTGCGCGCCATCTCGAGGCGGTGCTCACTGACATCGAAGGCGATGATCTGGGAGGCTCCGGCAGCCCGCGCCAGCGCGATGGCCGCCAACCCGATCGGGCCGCCGCCGAAAACCGCCGCGTAGACGCCGGGTTTCCAGGTGGAAAGGCGGTTGAACATCGCGTGGTAGCTCACCCCGGTCGGTTCGACCATCGCGCCCAGCACCATCGCTTCGGGCTCACCGATGCGTTCGGCCAGTTCGGTCAGCTTCCAGCAGTACTTGGCTCCGACCGCAATGTATTGCGCCATCGCGCCGGGGGTGGTGAAACCGATCTCTTCCATGCTGGTGCAGTGGTTGACCAACCCGCGACGGCAGGCGTCGCAGACGCCGCACCAGTTGACTTCCTCGGCGGCTACCGGATCGCCGACCTCGAGCCCCTTGACGCCCTTGCCGACCTCCACCACGCGGCCAGCGAACTCGTGCCCGAGAATGTTCGGGAAGCGCGTCAATCCGGGATAAAGCATGTAAGCGTCCCGATCCGATTCGTACATGTGCATGTCCGAGCCGCAGATGCCGACCGCCTCGACCTGCACCAACACTTCGTTTGGCTCAATCACCGGGTCGGGCACGATTCCGAGTTCGAGGCGCGGATTCTTCCAGACCTGCGATCCCGACGTGACTCTCCGCGTGCGTTCCTCGAGTGGGCTCGGTTTGTACGAATCTTTCGGTTGCCAGTCGGCCAACAATCGCAGGGCGTTCATGGGTTCTCCTTCAAGAGCACCGTCCAGAACGCAGTGTTTACGACGCGTGCCGCACGGTGTTCCGCTCGAGCCTGGGTTGAATCAGGATACTCGAGCGAGCGCCGGAACGCTCAAAAATGCGCTGAATGATTGCCAAAACCGGGGCAGCGTCGCGCGCACCGAACGGTGTTCTGAATCATCCGCGTAAACTCGGGGCGTGGCATTCGTGGCTGCCGTACAGACGAAACTCGAGCCGGACGCGTACCGCACCAGTGCGGCCTTCGCGGACTGGATTCTGGAGCAGACGAACGCCGCGCTTCAGGGGCGCGATCCGCTGCAAGCCGCGCTGGTGGCCTTCCCGGAGATGATCGGGCTGCCGTTGTTGGTGTTTCTCGAGCGCCGCACCCAGGCCGCGAGCGCTCGGGACGCCGTGCTGGAACTGGCGCGCGAGCGCTGGTCGCAAGCGATTCAGCTCGGGTTGCGGCACGGCAACATCGGGATTTCCAGCTTGATCCTGCCCAGAGCCATCCCGATTTTCGACGCGTACACTGCGGCGTTTTCGCGTGCTGCGCGAGCCACGAACAGCTTCATCGTCGGCGGGTCGGTGCTCTTGCCACAAATTGAACTCGAGGCGGCGCGCGGCCTGCACATCGCGGGTGGGCGGGTGCAGAACGTCTCGTACACGTTTTCCCCGAGCGGGAAGATCCTGTCGCGCACCGGGAAAATCAATTTGACGGGCGGGCTGGAATCCTCGCTCGGGCTGTCCAGGATGAAACCCGAAGCCTGGCACGCGGCACACACGCCGTTGGGCACGCTCGGGACGCTGATCTGCTTCGATGCGTTTTTCGAGCGCGCCCTGGAGCGCGCCGACGCCCTGGGGACGCACATTCTGGTGCAACCCAGCGCGAACGCCGCCGTCTGGGACGGCCCCTGGAGCGCCGACTCGAGCCTGATCGAAGGCCGCGAGTGGCTGGCTCGAGGGCCAGTCAGGCGGGTTCAGGGCCGCACCAACACGCGCCACGTCATCAACCCGATGCTGGTCGGGACGTTCCTGGGGATCGAGTTTCAGGGCCGTTCGAGCATCGCGACCAACCTGAACCTGATGCCGAACGCCGCAGAGAACCCCGTTCTGGGCATGGCGCGAACCGCGACGGAATATGAAACCCTCAGCCTCGAGATTCCTTAAGCAGCGTCCCGGTTACGAAGTCGCCGTCAGGCACGGCTCGCTCGAGCCTTCAGAAAGACCGTCCTGGACAGTCTTTTCTTGCGTGCCTGCGACTCAAAGCCAGCCGCTCACACCGAGGGAGTACAATGGCAAGCTACGCCTCGCGTATGGAACAACCAGCGTGACGAGAAAAAGAGGTCGACATGCCCAGGAAGAAAACAGCCGAGGACAGCGGAACGCCCGCGCCCACGAAAACCACCCGCAAGAAGAAAGCTGCACCCGAGGTCGAAACCGTCCAGCTCGAGCCCGATGAAGCGGACTTGCAAGACGACGAACTGACCAACGCCGCGACGGTCGGGCGCGGCGCGCTGACCAATACTGCTTTGGCCGCCGGAGAGGACGAATTCGACGAGGACGACCTGGACGATGCCTCCGGCGTCGAAATTCAACTCGGCGTGCTGACCGGACAGATCGAAGAACTGACCCGCGTCATGGCGACCCTGGCCGAGAAGCTCGACCGGATCGAAGCCGTGGTGCGCTCCAACGCCAACCGCAGCGCACCCAGCCGCGACGACCGCCCCCGAACCGATGCGAGCCGCGACGACCGTCCCCGAACCGATGCGAGCCGGGAACGTCCAGCTCGACGCGATTTCCAGTCTCGAGACGACCGTCCCAAGCGCGATTTCCAACCGCGTGGCGACCGCCCCAACCGGGATTCCGGCGAGCGCCCACGTTCGTTTGCGCCCCGCAGCGATTCGCGCGGCCCATCGGATCGCGGCGGCTCGAGCGCGGGCGGCGACCGTCCGCGTTCGTTCGCACCCCGCGGCGATTCGCGCGGCCCGTCCGATCGCGGTGGCGAGCGCCCACGTTCCTTTGCGCCGCGCAGCGATTCCAGAGGCCCATCGGATCGCGGCCCGGCCCGTTCGGACTCGCGCGGCAACGATTCCAGAGGCAACGATTCGCGCGGCTTCTCGAAAGGTTTCGACCGTGGAAGCGATTCGCGCGGCCCGGTTCGTTCGGACTCGCGCGGCAACGATTCGCGCGGCAGCGCTCCCGCGCGCAGCTTCCCGCCCCGACCGGAGCGCACCGACCGACCCAAGACCGAATCCAGCACCTCGAGCGAGCCGCGCGGTTTCGGGCGCCGCAAGGATCACGGTTTCGGTGGCGTCGAAGTCAAACGCCGCGAAGAGGACTGAGGTTTCACCGCACGGAATTCTGAAGGGCGCGAACATCGCGCCCTTTTTTGTTGGGTTTTTTACGACGCTCGAGGCGTGCCGACCTCGAGAGTCACCGTGAGGCGCGTGGTCGCTCGAGAACGCGCGAATCCCGATGACTGGAACGCACCCGATTGAAGCGGCAATCTTCCCGCGCCAATCTCTTGAACACCGTGCTGGACGATGTTTTTTGACACGCGATTATTGCGTGCTGGACGGTCTTCGCGTCGTATCGTCCCGAGAGCTCCACCACGCCCACGCGATCAGCGCGAACTGCAACGGCAAACGCGCGTACAGCACCCAGGCGGGCAGCCCGTACCGATCCGGCTCGAGCGACATGTAGATATTGGCCGGAAACACCGCGATCAGAAGCGCGATCAACCACACGCCCGCCAGCCGTCGCGTCCGAGCCATCACCAATCCCAGGCCACCGATGATTTCCGCCAGTCCGCTGACGTAGACCGCTCCGAGAGGCGAGGGCACGAACGGCGGAACGATTCGCCCAAAAAAGCCCGGCGAGACGAAATGCAGCGCGCCAGCCGCGATGAACAACGACGCCAGCACCGTGCGCCAGATGGGTCTCACACGCGCACCGAGCGCAGCATTCCGGTGAGCGCCTCGAAACCCTCGAGCAAACGCGGCCCCGGACGACCCAGACCGGATTCCGGCACGGCGAAAACCATGCCGTTCAGCACCGCCGGAACGCGTTCCCAACCTGCGCGATTCAGGATCACTTCGGGTCGAAGTTTTCTGACGCCGCACCACGAACAGGTGATCGCGTCCGGTGCGGCCTCGAGGGCATCCAATGCCGTGAACGAAGCCGAACGCTGGTCGACGTGCGAGAACGCGTTGACCGCGCCCAGCGCCTCGAGCATGCCCGTCACCCAACTTCGGCGCGCGGCAGCGATCGCGGGTTTCGGCCACCATTCGACCATCACGCGCGGGGCTCGCGCAAACACTGGCAACCCCGCCCGCAGCTCGAGCACCCGAGATCGCATGCCGTTCACCACGGTCTGACCGCGCTCGGGTACGCCGAGTTCGCGCGCCACGTCCAGCAGGTTTTGCAAAACGTCATCCCACGAAACCGGATCGAGCGTGACCTGCTTCAAGCCGCGCGCCGCCACGCCATCCACCACGCGTTCCATACCGGGAACCGAAAGGCTCGAGAGCACCAGATCGGGTTCCAGTCTTTCCAACGCGTCCAGATCGATGCTCAGATCCGGCCCCAGCCTGGGCAGACGCGCCACCAGTTTCATGGGCCAGTCGGAATTGGAATCGCAAGCCACCAGGCGTTGACCCAGCCCGAGCACCGCCAGAATTTCCGTGTTGCTCGAAGTCAAGCTGACCACACGCGCCGGGATCATGGCTCGAGTCTCATGGCTCGAGTCTACGTGCCCGCATGGGTCGGACTTCGGCACGAAGACACGAATCGGACTTCGACTCGAGAAAACGAATCGGACTTCGACTCGAGAAAACGAATCGGGATTTCAATACGAACGCACGAATCGAGCCTTTGGTACGAGGACACCCGATCAAACGCGTGATTCAATACCTGCACGACAACAAACAAGTTGTCAGCATGGAATTCGCAGAAAACCGACCTCGGCAGTTATTCCCGGAAACTTCGAGCAATCTTCGAAAAGCCTTCACGCGAGCGGGCGAGGATTCCAGAAGTCGAGTGACTCAGGCCACAGAAGGCCGCATTTGACAGGAAACAGGACCCAGATCGAGCAAGCCGAACGGAAAAACAAATTCACCAAACGTTCTCAGAACCTCCGGCAAATCCACACGCGAACCCGAATATACTTCACATAACAAAGCACTCGAGCCAGAAGAACTCGAGTTCACCACAAGGGGGATCAATTGGAGTCCATCGAAACCACTTAAAGATGCAATGAGGTTATTCGCAACCCATTCACGAGCCAAACGCAGAGCGCGGGATCGCCGCCAAGCACACCCCGCGCTCACCCCCAGAAAGAGGTAAGACCATGATTGCACGTATTCCTCAGGTTGTCAGCCGCACCATCGCCTCCGCCCTCGTCGCCACCACGCTCGCCTTCGGCGCAGCCAGCCTGGCCGCCCCGTACCCGACGCAACTCGACCCGGCTACCACCTACGGTTGGATCAACCTGGCCGCGGACGGCACCGTGGTCAACGCTTACGATACCGACACGAACTCGACCATCATCAGTCTGCCCGCCGCGAGCTTCTTCGGCATCCAGACGCCCAGCGTGACCGCCGATGGCAGCCTGATGGATAACACCGTCAGCCTGAGCGTCCTGAACGCTCCCGAGGGCCTGAGCTTCACGCTCGAGAAGGTCAAGCTGGTGCGCGACGGAAACCTCAAGACCCTCCAGCTCGAGATCGCCGTCAAGGAAAACGGTGCAGCAGCGGGTACGCACGGCGTCCAGTTCCAGATCGAGAACGCCAGCACCGGCAATGTCATCAACTTCGGCGCGAGCGTCGAAGTCAAGTAAAAGACCGCCTTTGCCGAGGTCAACTCAGAGACCCTTTGTCGAAGTCAAGTCAGACCTCTCCTCTCGCTCAGGTCGCTCCCCCCTCCCTGGTGATCTGAGCGTCAAAACTTCCCCAAACCCCGCCCCAGATTGTTTTCCGTTCAGGAAGACCGTCTGGGACGAGGTTTTTGCGCTACTTACCGGGCCAACGTAGACACCGCCGCGATGAAGTGCTAATTTCAGCACAGATGCAGACGCCCGCAAACCGCACCGCGACTCGCGCACCCCAGGCGAACCTGACGTGGTGGTGGCCCAGCTAAAGCCTGGGTGATCTCGAGTTGTTTTCGCGCACCCAGGGAAACCTGGGTGCATTTTTGTCTCGACGGTTAATTGCGTATTGCAAAGGAGCGACATGAACCTCACGCCCGAACAGTTCAGCGCCATCGATCCCGGCATTCGCGTGCCGATTTACCGCGAGGTGCTGGCCGACCTTGAGACACCCGTCAGCGCGTACCTCAAACTCTCGCAGCACACCAGCCCGAGCTTTCTGCTGGAAAGCGTCGAGGGCGGTGAGCGCTGGGCGCGCTACTCGTTCATCGGCGTGGGCGCGCGCGGCTCGATCACCGCCAGGGGTTCACAGGTCACGTTGGAAGGTTCCTTCGGGACGGGCACGATCACCACCAACGACCCGCTGCGCGCGCTCTACGAGCGCACGGTCGGCCCGGTCAGACCAGACCCGAACCTGCCCGCGCTCTTTGGCGGTTCAATCGGTTATTCCAGTTACGACCTGGTGCGGCTCTACGAGAAACTGCCCGAGAAAAACCCGGATGAACTGAACATCCCGGATCTGAAATTTGTTTCACCCGAAGGCATGGTGATTTTCGATCACCTCAAACACCGCATGTACGTCGTGGCCGTCGCGCTTTCCGGCGAGATCAGCGCGTACCATCAAGCCCGCGCGACCGTCGAAAAACTGCACGCCAGGTTGCGTGGCCCGTTGCCCGGCGTGCCCGGCGACCGCCCATCCAGGCAATCCGAGTTCACCAGCAACTTCACCCGCGAAGCTTTCGAGGCTGCCGTCAAGAAAGCCATCGAGTACATCCGCGCCGGAGACATCTTTCAGGTCGTGCCCAGCCAACGCTTCAGCGCCCAACTGCATGCCCACCCCTTCGCCGTCTACCGCGCACTGCGCGGCGTCAACCCCAGCCCGTACATGGGCTACCTGGAACTCGGTGACTGCACGCTGATCGCCGCCAGCCCGGAAAGCCTGATCCGCGCAGACGGGAACCGCATCATCACGCGCCCCATCGCCGGGACGCGCAAACGCGGCCAGACGCCCGACGAAGACCTCGCGCTCGAGCATGAGCTATTGGCCGACGAGAAAGAACGCGCCGAACACATCATGTTGGTGGATTTGGGACGCAACGACCTCGGACGCGTCAGTCGCTACGGCAGCGTCAAGGTCGAAGCCTTGATGCAGATCGAACGTTACAGCCACGTCATGCACATCGTCAGCACCGTCAGCGGCGAACTGGCCAACAACAAAACGCCCCTGGATGCGCTCGCGTCGACGCTGCCGATGGGCACGGTCTCCGGCGCGCCGAAAGTGCGCGCGATGGAAATCATCGAGGAACTCGAGCCCACGCGCCGAGGCTGGTACGGCGGCGCATTCGGGTACATCGCGCACGATGGCAGCATGGACATGGCCTTGACGCTGCGCACCGCGCTCGTTCAGGACGGCACGATTCACATTCAAGCCGGGGGCGGGATCGTGGCCGACAGCGATCCCGGTCTGGAATACGAGGAGAGCGTCAACAAGGCGAAGGCGTTGCGCCGCGCGGTGGAACTGGCAGAGGCGGGTCTCTGATGGCGCAGGTCAAAATTTATGCATTGCGAACGGTGCTTGATTATGATCGGAACACTGTCTCTGACGCCATTCATGAGGCGGTCGTCGAAGCGCTCGAGTATCCGGTGGATAAGCGTTTTCACCGCTTCTTTCCGCTCGAGCCTGAAGATTTCGTCTTTCCCTCTGATCGTTCTGATCACCACTTGATTCTCGAGATCGCGATGTTTGAAGGGCGTTCAGTAGATGCCAAGAAAAAGCTTGTACGAACGTTGTTTGAACGCCTCAAGCCGTTAGGTTTTTCGGGTCAGGACGTGGAGGTCGTGATTCTGGAAAGTCCCAAACACAACTGGGGGATTCGCGGTGTACCTGGTGACGAATTGACGCTTTCATATCGGGTGGAGGTCTGACATGAAAATCCTCGTGGTCGACAATTACGATTCTTTCACGTACAACCTCGTGCAGTACCTGGGTGAATTGGATGCGGACGTGACGGTCTGGCGCAACGATCAGTTCAGCCTGGATGATGTCTCGAGCCTCAAGCCGGACGGCATCGTGGTCTCGCCGGGGCCGTGCACGCCCATTGAAGCGGGGCTTTCGGTCGGGGTCATTCAGCGTTTCGGGCCGGACATTCCGACCTTGGGCGTGTGCCTGGGCCATCAGAGCATCGGGCAGGCGTTCGGTGCGCGGGTCGTGCGGGCGAAGCGCTTGATGCACGGTAAGACCTCGAACATCAGCCACGATGCCTCGGGCGTGTTTGCCGGCGTGCCGGATGGCTTCACGGCGACGCGCTATCACAGTCTGGTGATCGAGGATTTGCCGGACGCGTTGCGGGTCAACGCGTGGCTCGAGGAGCCGGGTTTGGATGGTTCGCTCGAGCGCGTGGTGATGGGTGTGCAGCACCGGGATTACCCGGTTCACGGCGTGCAATTCCACCCGGAGAGCGCCTTGACGGATCACGGGCACGCGATGATCGGCAATTTCTTGAAGCTGACCCAATGAAAAGACCGTCCAGCACGCCAATTCTAGAACGCGGGGAGCACCGTGCTGGACGGTGTTCCTGTACGATCAAGTCATGAAGCTTTCCGTCATCACGCCCACGCACGACCGCATGGCGATGCTCGAGCGGGCGTTGGCGGCGCTCGAGGGGCAGACCTTTCAGGATTTCGAGCTGGTCGTGGCGGTCGATGGCAGCACGGATGGGACGGTCGCGATGCTCGAGGCGTTCAGGCGGCGCGCGGCCTTCACGGTCGTGGTGGTCGTGCTGGCGCAGGGCGGGCAGGCCAGGGCGCGAAACGCCGCGATTCGGGCGGCCTCCGGTCAGGTGGTCGTGTTCATGGATGACGACCTGGTGCTGGAACCACAGACGCTGGCGCGGCACGCCGCGTTTCACGAGGTCTACCCGAACGACATCGCGGTCGGGCCAGTCACGAACGCGTCCGATGGGCGCGTGGATTGGCCGCGCGTGCCGACCTGGATGAATTTGACGGGCATGAACGTCAGCGTTTCCAGGGCCGCGTTGCTCGAGGTGGGCTCGTTCGACGAGACCTTTTCCGGGTACGGCGGCGAGGACCTGGATCTGGGCATCCGGCTCGAGCGAGGGGGGCACAAGTATCGGCGTCTGGCGGATGCGGGATCGTTGCATCTCGCGCCCGCCGCGCGGGATGAGCGCAAAGGGCGGCTGGCGGGCGAGGCTGCGCAGCGTTTGGCGCTGAAGTACGGCCCGAGCGTCGGCGCGATGCTGGGCGTCCATCCGGCGATCATGGCGCTCAAGCGGGTGGTGATGAATCCGCTCGGGGATGCGATCCTGGGCAAAAATCCCGGTTACGCCTTCGAGCGCGCGTACATGAAGGGCGCTCGGGCGGCGCAGAAGGAAACCGAAACGCCAAAGCCCGCGCAGGACGCGCTCGAGGCCGGAGCTTCATCGGACGAGGAACGACCGTGAAGCCCACAGCAAGGATTTTCTCGAGCTTCAAGGTTCAGGTTGCGCTCACCCAGGGAGGTTTTTAAGATGCCCGATTTCTCGCATTACGTCACGCACACGCCCCTGACTGAACCCGAGGCGGAAGCCTTCATGGGTCGGATCATGGATGGCGAATTGAGCCCGATCCGCACGGCGGCGTTTCTATCGGCCCTGCGGGTGCGCGGCGAAACGGTTCCGGAGATCGTGGGCTTCGCCAGGGCCATGCGCGACCGGGCCACGCGGGTGACGGTCAAGAGTCCGTCCGGTGTGCTGGTGGACACCTGCGGCACGGGCGGCGATGGCGCACACACCTTCAACATCTCGACCACGGCGGCCTTCGTGGTGGCGGCGGCGGGCGTCAGCGTCGCCAAGCACGGCAACCGCGCGGCCAGTTCCAAGACGGGCAGCGCGGACGTGCTGGAAGCCTTGGGCGTCAACCTCGAGATTTCCCCGGAGCGCGTGGCGGAAGCTGTTCGGAGCGTCGGGATCGGGTTCATGTTCGCGCGCGCGCACCATCCGGCCATGCGGCACGTCGCGCCGGTGCGGGCGGAGTTGGGCATCCGCACGGTCTTCAACATTCTGGGGCCGTTGACCAACCCCGCCGGGGCGACGCATCAGGTCATCGGCGTTTACGATCCCGGCCTGACGCGCACGCTGGCGCAGGTGCTGCACGGGTTGGGCTCGCGCGGTGCGCTGGTGGTTCACGGCGCGGGCATGGACGAATTGACGGTCGCGGGCGTCAGCCACGTCGCGGAATTGCGCGATGGCACGGTGCGCGAGTACACCGTCCAGCCCGAAGCTTTGGGGCTTTCCAGGCACGAACCCTCGAGCCTGGCGGGTGGCGATCCGGCGCAGAACGCGGCGATCGCGCGCGCTACGCTGGGCGGCACGGGCACGAGCGCCCAACGCGACGTAGTCGCACTGAACGCCGGGGCGGCCTTGTACGCCGCCGACGCTGCGCCCTCGCTCGAGGCGGGCGTCAGGCTTGCGCTGGAGGTCATCGAGAGCGGCGCTGGGCTCGAGAAGCTCGAGGCATACGCGAGGTTCACGCGGGATTGAGTGCGTTCATCGGTTTGCTCGAGTGCCCGCATCCGTCATCTCGGGCGCGATTTGTGGCTGTCCTCTGGAGCGATGCAACGCCCTCGTTGAGGGAGCGCTCGAGAAGCCGCGCCGCTCTCTTCGATGCGCCCCGAGTTCAGCCCCGAGTTCAGCTTCGATCCGTTTTCGCGCGGTGACAGTACCGTCCTGGACGATACAATCCGTTCTTAAAAGCCATATTTTGCGTCTGGCACGGTGTTTATCTGATCTTAAAACGAATCAAAAGAGCCCTCAAGACGTATTTCATAGCGCTCCCGCGCTCAGCCGAGATCCTCGAGAACGGGCCTGAATCGGCATTGCTGGCAGTTCATTCTCGAACTTCGGAAGTTTTAGGCTACTTTTGCACTGCGAAGCCCACCCGCCTGCGCTATCCTCCTTGCACATGACGGAAATGTCTTCGAGCCCCACGCCGTCCGAGATACCAGTGCTCGAGCACGTCTCGAACGCTGTTGTCCCCCAGAACGCGGTCGTCGAGGCGCAGGGTCTCGGCAAGCGTTACGGGCGCTATCCCGTCCTCGAGCAGGTCAGCTTCGCGGTCAATCCGGGCGAGGTTTACGCGCTGGCCGGGCCGAACGGCGCGGGCAAGACCACGCTGATCCGGCTGGTGACGGGCCTGTCTTTTCCCACGGCGGGGCGCGTGCTGATGATGGGCACGGACGTTCACGTCGGCGGCGCGAAGGTGCGCCGCGCGCTGGGCGCGGTCGTCGAAGCGCCCGCCGCGTTTTACCCGCACTTAACGGGGCGCGAGAACCTGCGGGCGCACGCGGCGCTGGCGGGCGGTTACGGTTGGGCGGCCCCCGGTCAATCGCCGATGCCGATCGACGACGCGCGCATCCGCGAGGTGCTGACGTTGGTGGAACTCTTGCGCATGGCGGATCGGCGGGTGCGCGAGTACAGCCTGGGGCAGCGGCAACGCCTGGGGCTGGCCGCCGCGATTCTGGGCAACCCGCGCGTGCTGATCCTGGACGAGCCGACCTCGGGCCTGGACCCGTTGGGCATCGGGCTGGTGCACCGCGTGCTCTCGAGCATGGCGGCGGCGGGCGCAGCCGTGATCCTGTCCACCCACCACCTGCGCGAGGTCTCCAGTTACGCGCACCGCGTCGGGATTCTGGGCGGCGGACGGTTACTTGAGGAAGTCGATCTGACCTCGCGCCACAGCGCCTACCGTTTCCGGGTGGATGACCCGAACCGGGCCGCCGTGATTCTGTCCACACAGACTTTCGTGACGCGCGCTTACGCCCGCCCACCGCACGTGATCGCGCACCTGGATCACGAGACGCACGCGCCGGACGCGCTGCGGGCGATGGCGCTCGAGAACGTGCGGATTTTTGAAGCCAACCCCGACCATTTCGACCTCTACGAGTACTACCGCGAACGCGTCGAGAAGGCATGATGCAAAACATCGAGAATCCACCCACGGAAAGTGCGCGCGCCCCCGGCAGCGGTTTCGGCTTCGGGCTGCTGAGCCTGGAATTCAGAAAGCTGATCGGCTACCGATCGGTGCGGCTCGGCGTGCTGCTGGTGTTTTTGCTGCCGTTCTTCTTGACCTTCGCGCCGGACGGTGAGCTGGCCAAGTTGATCGGCGTGAACCTGATCCTGGTTTCCGGCTGGCAGGTTCCAGCCCTGGCCTTGTACATCGCCACGCAGTTCGTGCTGCCCTTGCTGGTGTCCGTCACCTGCGCCGAACTGATCGGCGGCGAGGTCAGCTGGGGCACGCTCGCGCCGCTCTTGTTGCGGCCCGTCTCGAGAATCCGGATCATCAGCGCGAAACTCTTCGTGGCGATCCTGTACCCGTTGCTGCTGCTGGTGGTGCTGTTCATCGGTGGCACCATCGCCGGTGGGTTGCGTTTCGGGTTGGGCACGTTTGCGGGCGGCACTGGCCTGGGCGCGGGCGGTTTCAACGGCGTCGGAGAACTGGCCGTGGGCGGCGCACTGGCGGAATTGCTGCGCGGTTTTTTGATCGCGGGTCTGACGCTCGCACCGATTGCAGGTCTGGCGGTGGTGTTCGGCGTGGTCTACATGAACACCGCCGCCGCGTCCTTGGCGACCATCGCCACGATCCAGATCATGAAGCTCCTGGAGGTCTTCCCACCGATCAAGCGCTTGCTCTTGACCCACCATCAGTTGGCGTTCGCGCCCGGTCAGAACGCCGTCGAATCGCTGATCTTGCTGACGCTTTACACGGTCGGCGCGCTGGTCGCGGCCTTGTTCGTGTTCGAGCGCAAGGATCTTTGAGCGGTCACCCTCGAGAACATCGTTCCAGACGATATTCTTATGATCTCGAGAACACCGTCCTGGACGGTGTTCTTTTTACTCCCCGATCTCGAAGCTCGAACAGAGCGGTGCAGAAACCTGGACGCGAACTCGGACGCTCGAGGACGAACGCGTCGCACCGCACGAATGCTCCGGGCGGTTGCGCGTCAACGCTCGTGAATTCCGTCAGCAAGAGCGCCCAGCGCTTTCAGCATCCGCCGTAGGCGTGAACGGCGTTTCGGGGCTAAACTGCACGTCGAAGCCGTTGAATCGGGTGTCAGAATGCGGCGGGTTCAAATCGCGAAAATGATTCCGCTCTCGATGGAAGGCATGACAGAAGCCACGCGCGCACCCACAGATCGGCTCGGCACGGGCGTGCTGGTGGCATTGACGGCGCTGGTGGTGGCGCACCAGATGGCTACGTTCGTGCCGGGGGTTACGGCGGGGTTCTGGTTCCACCTGCTGTTTCCGAGCATCCCGGCGATCCTGGGCGCGTGGTCGGTCTGGCGCGCGACGCCCAGTTTGTCGGGACCGCAACGGCAGGCGGCCTTCGTGGTCGGTCTGGCGATGTTCGCGTTCTGCGTCGGGTGCATCGCGCGGAGCCTGGGCGGCAGAGCCGCGATGTGGCTGGCGGATGCGGTCTTCCTGGCGGTCGCGCCATTGTTGATGACGGCTTTTCTGATCCTCTCGCGTCAGGCTTTGCGGGCGGCGGTGGTCTGGCGGTTGGCGTTGGACGCGCTGATTCTGGCGGTCGGGTTGGGCGTGTTTTTGTGGTATTTCGTGATTTCCGGAGCCATCGAAGATGCGCCGAGGCGAGATCTGGGCTTGATCGTCTCGTTGATCTATCCGGGGCTGGACTTTGCCCTGTTCGGCTTGTTGGTGCTGATCGCGATTCGTTGGCGCGGCCCAGGCTTCGACCGTGAGGCCAGCCTGTACGCACTCTCTGTCCTGTGTCTGGCGGTCGGTGATATCGGTTTTGCGACGCGCGACCTGATCGGTATGGCTTCCGTGACCATCGCGCCGTCCGACGCGGGTTGGTCGTGGGCGATGCTGCTGCTGGCGTTTGCGGCGCAACTCGATCATCCGAATCGGCGCTGGTTGGGCGTACCCGCGTCAAATGCTTGGCGTCCGGTGCGCTTGCCTGCGGCGCTGCGACGCCCGAACCTGCCGCTCTCGAGCCTGATCGATCTGTACGGCCCGATCGCGGTGGCGGTGCTGCCGTTCGGGCTTTTGATCTTTGCGCCGACTTCCGGTCTGGGACGCTGGGGTGTGCAATTCGGTACGGCGGTGCTGGCCGTGCTGGTGGTGGTGCGCCAGATGCTGACGCTGATGGACAACCAACGCCTCAACCGCGAGTTGACGCGATTATCCGCCGACTTGGAGCAGCGCGTCTACGAGCGCACGCACGAACTGTTGGACAGCCGCCGTCAGCTCGAGCGCAGCCAGCAACTCGAGCGCGATCGCGGCGCGGTGCTGGAGATGATCGCGAGAGACGAATCGCTCGAGCGCGTTCACTCGCGGCTGATCGAGGTCGCGGAGGAGCGCGGGCGGGACGGGTTGGATTCGCGCACCATCGGGCAGATGAGCGAACAACT
>CAXTKV010000135.1:0-14896 GCA_964244895.1 uncultured Deinococcales bacterium | reverse complement strand
TCGCTTCTTGATCCTGAACATGCACCTCACGGGCAGGATCGCTTCTTGATCCTGAACATGCACCTCACGGGCAGGATCGCTGCCGGTCTACTCGCGCTTCTTGCTCGTGGAAGAGCACCTATCGGGCTACTCGCGCTCCAGCACGCAACCTTTGGAGGCCCGAGAACACCGTCCTGGACGGTGTTCTCGCCTGAATTCAGTCTTCGATTCGCGCAAGCCGAGCCTTACTTGCCGACGAAAATGTCCGGTTGGGCGCCCTTCGGCAGCAGGTACGTGACTGCTACCGCCGCCTTGGTTTTGCCATTGTTGCGGGCTTCGTGGATCTGCCCGAGGGGTTCGTTGAACCCCTCGCCCGCCTTGTAGACCTTGCTGACCCCGTTCTGAACCAGCGTGATCTCACCTTCGATCACCATCGCGACCACCGGCCCACCGTGCGAGTGCAACGGAAAGACCGCGCCGGGTGGGAAGTCCACCACGACCATCATGGCCTTGAAATCTTCGGGCATGCTCAGGTGCTCGTAACTCGTCGCCCAGCGCGCCGAGGGCGCGGCGTCGGTGGCGATGACCACGCCGAGGGCGAGCGCCAGGGCGGTCAGGGCGGTGATGGCGGCGATTGACTTTTTCATGTTGAACCCCTTTTCAGAGCGGATGTTCTCAGTACGGACGTTGATGGTGGTTGATTGCGGCGTTCCAGGCGGCGCAGATCGCGCGGGTCTGGCTCAGGGTGACGGTCATCTTGCGTCGCGGGTCTCGCCGTGCAGATCTCGCAGCGCGCCCTCGAGCGTTTCGGTGGAAGCCATCTCGATCTCGAGGTCTTGCCATCCGATGCGGACGCGCAGCGTGCATCCGCTCGAGGTCGAGGCCAGGCTGGTGAAGGCGCGATCCATTCCGGTCGTGCGGAAGCTCGTGTCCGTGCGGCTCCTCGTGTCGCTCGACCCGAGAGTTCGTTTCGGACTTCTCGAGGCATATCGTTCTGCGTTCATTCCTGAAATCCGAGGAAGGCCGCGCTGGACGGTATCCCTCAGGTTTTGCTAAGCGCGAACCGCGATCACTTCCAGGTACTCGGAGTCGTAACGCGTGCTGCCGTCCGTGGCCCGGTTGTGTTCCGTCCAGAGTTGCTCGAGATCGCGCTGCAGGGCCGCCTGCCCCGCCGCATCGAGCGCCGCGAAGGCGCGGTTGGTCGGGCCATAGTGATCGCGGTAGAACCCGACCACTTCAGCCGTCCCGAACGAGTACGCGAACGGGTACTGCCGTCTGACCAACTGCAATTCCGCGATCCCGTCACTCAGACGCTCTCGCACGATGTCTTCTTTGCCCCACAGGAGCGGCGAGGGCATCAACGGGGAAGGCGGCACGTGCTTGCCGATGATTTTGAACATCTGCCCGACGAAGCCTTCCGGCGTCCAGTTGGCCATCACGATCCGCCCACCGCTGCGGCACGTGCGCACCAGTTCCGCCGCCACGCGATCCGGTCTGGGTGCGAACATCGCGCCGATCAAGCTGACCACCAGGTCGAAGGATTCGTCCGCGTAGGGCAGCATTTCAGCGTCGGCTTCAATGAAGCGCGCGTTCAGGTTTTCGGCTTTGGCTCGAGCGCGCGCCTGTTCGATCTGGTTGGGCGAGATGTCCACGCCGGTCACGTCAATTCCGGCGCGCGAGGCGGGAATGGCGATCTGGCCCGCGCCGCAACCGACATCCAGCATTCGGGTTCCGGGCGGTACGCGCAGACGCTCCAGGAACTCGAGCGCGCCGGGTTCCATCGGTTTGGCGAAGGTGGCGTAATCGCCGGAATTCCAGGTGGTTTTGAGTCGGGTTTTCAGGCTTTCCATCTCCGGTGTCATGGTCATCACGGCGTTCTCCTGTGTGTTGCAATCTGAGTGGGCGGTGTCTCGAGGGCTTTCCAGGCGTCGTTTTCGGGTCTGTCCTCTGCGGGCTCGAGACCGATCCGGTCTGCGTTATTCAGCGCGGTCAGCGGCGGCTTTCAGTCCATTCGCATGAATCTCCTTTCGTGGTGCGGCTCGGGTTGGTGATTTGGGGAAGACCGTCTGGTACGAGAATATTGACCCCGCAGGAGCACCGTGCCAGACGGTGTTCTCTGCGTTTGTACCCGTCAAGCGCGAAGGGCTTCGGGCTTCAGGAGGGTGTTTTCTGGATCGCGTCAGACTCAGCGGTGTTCGTGACCCATTTCAGACCGCCCGAGATCGCGTCGTGACCCAGCGCGATCTCGCCGGATCGAGCTTCACGACCAGGGCAAACAGCGCATCGGCCAGCCGAACCCGCAGCCCCTGGCCCGGCGGAGCCCGCCCGACCAGGTGGTCGTTTTCGCTCTCCGCCAGGATGCGCTCACGGCGGTCTCGGACCCTCAATTCCAGTTCCATGTCGTTCACGAAGCTCCTCCTGAGGTTGGCTTATTTCGGGCGGGCCGCTTTCTCGAGAGCTTCCAATCGCACCTCGAGCGCGGTCAGCGCGGCCCGCAACGAGGCGTTCTCGGTCTCGAGCTTGGCGTTCAGACCCTTGATCGCCGCGAACGCCACGCCGTTGGCATCGACCGCGTTGATGTGCGTGTCGTCGTTGCCGTTCAAGCCGAAAGCCGCGTGGAAGTACTGCGCCATCGGCCCGATGTGCTGCACGCTGCTCGCGTCGCGTTTGTAATTCCAGCGCGTCATCGGCATGGCCGCAACCCGCTCGAGCACCATCAGCGGATTCACGCTCGAGAAATTCGTTTTGAGGAATCGGTCGCTCGAGTACGAGTTCGTGCCCGAAAAAACGTTGCCCTTGTTGTCCACCGAAAAGACCGTGTTCCCGTTGGGGCCGTGCGCGTCTATCAGTGCGCCAGCACCGTGCTGCGTGAGCCTGAGCGTCTCGGCGCTCGTGTTGTTCTCGCCGAACAGGGCTGACGAATTTGTGCTCGTGCCGTACACGCCAACATCGCTCTCGCTCACACCGGACACGCCTCTGCCGCTGGAACTGATGCCGGAAACGGCGATGCCGCTGGTGGATTTCCCGTACACGCCGTAACTGGCCTGACTCTGGGCAGCCACGCCGATACCAGCCTGGCTTTCGCCCAGGACGCCGATCGGAAGATTGAGGGACACGGCAGCGAATCCGCCGCCGATACCTCGCAAACCGATGGCCTGTCCGTTGGGATTGGAATTCTGAACCGTGAAACCATTCGTGCCAAAATCACCGCCCGCGCTCACCGGAAAGGCGATCTTGCTCGAGGTGACGGCGGCGTCGGCGAGCTTGTCTCGGGTCACGGCGCCGGTGGACAACTTGATCGTGCCAATACCGCCGTCCTTGACGGAGAATTTCGTGCCCGAGAGCGCCAGGCTCGAGTCATCGGCGCTGTAGGTGTTGCCGGGGCTGCCCACGATGTCATCCAGCCAGCTCAGTTTGCCACCAGAGACTTTCAAGACCTTGCCCTCCGACCCGCCCGTGGCCGAGAGCTTGTTGATCGTCACGCCGCCATCCGCCAGGCTGAAGGTCGCGTTCGTCAACGCCAATCCAGCGCCCGCCGAGTAGGCCGTGCCGCCCGTGCCGCCCGTCAGGTCATCCGCCCAGGCGAGGTTCCCGGCCTGCAATTTCAATACTTTTCCATCGGCGGGATCGCCATTGATGAACAGTCTTCCGACGCCGATTGGGGCTTGCAGCGCTTCGATGCTGGCTTTCAAACTCGAGAAGTTCGCGTTGACCTCACCCGATTTGATCGGCGTGTTCGGCGCGAAGGTCGTCAGGTTGACGGCGGCGTTGGCGCTCAGCCCGATCACCGCCAGGATCGCGCCCAGCGCGACGTTTCTGATGTCCGGAGAATGCTTCATGGTGACCTCTTTCAGTTCCAGGTGGCGGTTTCAAAGTTCGATTGATCCCAGGTGGCGGTCGCGGGCGGTTTGGGCGTGTCCGCGCAGGCGAAGAGGATCGTGACGAGCGCGAGCAGCAACGCGATTTGGCGGGTTCGCATGTGTTTTCCTTTCGGGTTGTTCTCGAGGCGCGACCTATGGGAGCACCGTCTGGCACGCGATTCCTTGATTCACAAAAACATCGTGCTGGACGGTGTTCCCTGAACCCTCAGGGAACCAGATAGGTAATGGTCAGGGTCGGGTGAACGTCGTAGTCGATCACCGCAAATTTCGTTCCGTTGTGCGAATCGGTGTTGGCAAACCGCAATCGGAATTGGGCGCTGTCGCCATGTGCGCCCCGTTCTGCGTAGTCCGCCCGCACGAATTTCAGCACGTCAATCGCGCCATTGGCTTCGTTCAGGCTCGAGAAGTCGAGCGAACACACGCCTCCGTCGCAGTTCAAGGGTTTAATGTCGAAGTCAACGCCGTCAATCGTCGGCCCGTAGTCCACGCGCTCGAGGGCCATCGTGCCGAGGTTGTTCGGATCGAATGGGTTACCGGCGGTACCGATCGCCTTGAGGGTCAGCACGGCGCTGGTGATCGCCGCTATGGGCGATGGCAAGGCTGCCGACAGGTCATCGAAGCTCATGTAGGCTCGCGAGATGGCTTTACCACCGTCATCATTCGTTCCAACCCGCATTGGATTGGTTCCTCCGCTGCCCGTATTGGTGCAGAAACCCAGACAGAATCGCCTCACATCTCCGGTGTTTCCGTTCGCGTTGAGCGTGACCTGCCGGATCGCGTTGAACGAACCCGCGATCGGATTGGCCAGGCGATTTCTGGCCGCATCCGTCGCTCCCGAATCGAGCCTCCACGCGACGGTATCGTTGTAATCGAAGGGTGCGCCGGGTTGAAAGACGTACCTGAATCCTTGAGGGGTTCGAACTTCACCCAGGCTCGAGATCACCAGCGGTCCGGTGCGGCCCGTCACCAGGTTCACCACCGTGCCGGAGAAATTCTTGAGCAGGCTGTCCTGGTTCATCTGTTCTGAAAACAGGATCTCGATGCTCGTGTCCAGACTTTGATTCTTGGCCGATGGAGCCGGGCTGAAATCGAGCACGGTCGGTGGCGTCGTATCGGGGACCAGCCCGGTGGTGAAGCTGATCGATGTGGGAGCCAGCGCGCCGCCCACCTTATCCTTCGCGCTGATGATTTCTGCCCTGTACGGCGTGGTCGGTAAGAACGCGCCACCTTTTCGGGTGAAGGTCGCTGTTTTGTCGTTGTTGCTCCAGGTCGGCGCGTCAAAGAATCCGGAGCCCTCTGCGCCGCACTGAATTGAGGTGTTGTTCGCCACGAAGGTGCAGTTCAGTTGCAGCGAATTCTGCTGCATCGGTTCGTTGAAGTTGAACGCGATGGATGCGAGGTCGACGTTCACGTTCGTCGCGCCGTTGGCGGGTGCGCTCGAGACGAGCTTCGGCCCGATGGTCGCGAAACGGATCGAGGTTGGATTCAGGGCGTTTCCAGCCTTGTCTTTCGCGCCCAGGGTCAGCGCGTACTCCCTGTTGCCATCGAGCAATTTGGTGGGTTTCAGGGTCGCGGTTTTGTCACCGTCGCTCCAGACGGGCAGGTTGAAGATCAGGCAAGGGCCGCTGGCCGCGCAGAGCTGGTTGAACTCGAGCGAATCGGTTCGCATCGGCTCGCTGAACTTGAAGACGAGATCGGTGTTGACGGGTACATCCTTCGCACCGTCGGTGGGTGCGCTCGAGACGAGCTTCGGAGCCACGTTGTCTTTCGGCGTGGCGTTGACCGACGCGCTTCTGGAAGATTTGTTACCGCTGGTGTCTTCCGCATCCATCGCGAAGTAGTACGTGGTTCCGATGCTCAGGCCGCTGAATTTCTTGTTCTTGAGGGACTTGTCCGCGAAGCCCGCCAGGGTCAGCGCGGTCGGAGTCGTGCCCAGGTAAATGTTGTAGCCCTTGAGGTCGGGTTCCGTGTTCGATTTCCACGAAAGGATCACGTCCCCGTTGCTGTCGCTCGCGTCCAGATCGGTCGGCGCGGCGGGTGGTGTGGTGTCGCCGGATGATGGTTTGACGGGCGTGGCGCTGATGCTCGCGGTTTTTGAGGACGCGTTCCCGGCGGTGTCCGTGGCGCTGATCGCAAAGAAATACGCTGTGCCGTTGGTCAGCCCGGTGATGGTCTTCGAGGTCTGCGTTTTGTCCACGCTGACCGAAGATGTGAGCGCACCAGAAGACGTGCCCCAGAAGACCGTGTAGTCCTTCAGGTCCGCTTCCGTATTCGCATCCCAGGAAACCGCGACCGACGCATCGCCGGGTTTCGCGTTGGGGTTGATGGGCGTGGCGGGGGGCGGGTCGGCGGCGGGGGCGGTCGTGAAGTCGATGGTTTTCGTGCCCGTAAGGGCTGCACCGGTCGTGTCCTTGCCCTCGAGCGCGAGCGTGTAAGCCGTCCCAGGCGCGAGGTTGATAGGTGGTTTGAGCGTCAAGGTCGTGTCGCTATCGCTCCACGCACCCACACCCAGGTCAACGCTGGGCGAGGCGGTGACGCCGACGGAGGTCGTGTTCATCGGCCTGGAGAAGCTCACGATCAGGTTCGTATCGACCGCGATGCCGCTCGAGTTGTCGGCGGGCGCGCTCGAGGTGATGCTCGGCGCACCCGGTGGCGGCGCTGGCGGAGGCGGCGGCGCGGTCGACGTGTTCGTGCAGGCGGCCAGCAAGCCGAGCAGTACGAGGATCAGGCGAATTCTCAAGGGGATTCCTTTCGGGCATCCGCAGCTGGACACCGCGTAGCACGCAGATTTTTGGCGCATCAAGACACCGTGCTGGACGGTCTTGGCTCAGCACCGCAGATTTATGGGCGCTCGAAGGTCTTCGAGGCGTTCTGGGCAGCGTCGATCCGCGACCCGGCAAACTCGAGCCGGGTTCTCTGACCGAACAGCACGCGCCAGACGATGCCGGGCGCGAACAGACTGGACGGCGGTTTGACCAGGTTGCTGACCTGATGGAAGGCCACGACCAGCTTCGGGTCGGTGTGCGCCACCTCGAGCAACCTGCCGATGTACGCGTTGACGATCCCGACCTGCGGGCCGCGCTCGCCCTGCACCTCCGGGAAGGCCAGGTTTGCGCTGGCCGAGAGGGTCCACGGGATGTCCACGATCTTGGAGGCGCGCCCGATGAAGCGCCGCCACAACCCCGAAAGGCCATCCGTCAGGCTTTCCTCGAGCGCTTGCGCCTCGAGCGAAGCGACCGTCATGCCCTGCCCGAAAGCCGGGTTGAAGCTGCACAGCGCGTCCCCAAAGACCGCGAAGCCCTCCGGGAAGCGCGTCAGGCGCTCAAAATGGCGGCGTTGGCTGGAGGGGTAACGGTGCTGGGTGATCTCGGAGCGCGGTTCGGCCTTGGAAATCACGTCGTAGAGTTCGCGGGTCGGCAAGCTCCGGGCGAACTCCAGAAAACCCGCTTCATCCGTCGGGCAATGATCGCCCAGGAGGCCGATCAGGGTCACGATCCAGCAGTCGTTTTCCTGCGCCAGCAGCACACCGCTGCGCTTGTTGTGCGGTGCTTTTGGGGTCATGACCAGGTGCGTCTTGCCGCCCAGATCGCTGGCTTTGCGGCTGTAGACCCGGCTGGCGTAGGCCAGGTCGATCTTGATCTGTGAGACTTCAGGTTTCGCGTAGCCGAGCGCCTCGAGCCACGCGCCGCTGCGCGAACCTCGACCGCTGGCGTCGATCACCAGGTCAGCTTCGAGCGTTCGATCGCTCGCGCCATCGGTCAGCTTGACGCCCGTTACGCGGGTGCTGTCGGGGCTCAGGAGCCCGTTCACGTCCGCCCCCGTCCGCGCCTGAACGTTCGGTAAGGCCAGCACCCGAGCCCGCACTCGAGCCTCCAGGAGCGGACGGCTCAGGCAGATCACGGGCAACCCGCCGTCCGTCTGCGCCAGGTAACCGCCTTGCTGAAACCACAATCCGTCCCCGGTGGAATCACCGATCTGCGCGCCCGCCTCGAGCAATTCCGTCTCGAAGCCGGGAAACAGGCGCTGCATGATGCGCCATCCGGTGGCCAGCACGCCGTGCGCGTGACGGCCCTGCGGCACGCCCTTGCGAGGCTGACCGGGTGCGGGAAATTCGTCGCGCTCGAGGATCGTGACGCGCTCGAAGCGGTCGCTCAGCACGCGCGCGGCCAGCAAACCGCCGATGCTCGCGCCGATCACGATGGCGTGCTGTCCGGCGCGTTTCACTGGGCTTCCCGACGGCGGAACATCAGGCGTTCGGCGTTGTGAAGCTGCATCAGATCGTCCTGGCCGGGAACGTCCACCTCGAAGATCAGGTCCTGGGCTTGCGGCGCGGCCCGGAAGACCGCCAGGATGCCCTCGGGTTCCAGGATCAGCCCGAAAACCTCGCCGTAGGCGTTCGGCACGCCGCCCATGATCTCCAGGCGTTCGCCATCGGCGACGAATTCGCCCACCAGGCAGCCCGCGCCGTCCAGGTGCAGCTCCAGGCTGCAATCCAGATTCTGAATGTTGGTCGTGTACTGTCCGGTCAAGCTCTGGGTCAGTGTTGCGGTCATCGGTTGACAATCCTCCTCGGCCCTCGAGCTGCAATTGCGGCTCGGGCGTTTCTCGGGTGAAAAATCTCAGTCGAAAATCAGCGCACGCGTCCGGCTCGCATCCCGACCCAGCGCGGGTCAAGGGGCGATCAACAGTCTTGCAAAGGCGTTCAGCCCAGCCGCACGAACATCACGTCGGCAGCGATCTCGAGGCCGGTCTCGGCATCGGCCAGGTTGACCTGAAGGAACAAACCGTCTTCCGCCAGGTGCGCCTGGAACGCGGCGAAGGCTTCCGTCAGGCTGCGGGCGCGGATCAGGCCGCGAACATCGCCGTTCGGGTCGGGTGATCCGCCCGCAATTTCGAGCGGTTCGTCGTCCGCGATCAACCGGCCTTCGACGCAACCGGCGTTGTTCAGGCACAGCTCGAGCACGCAATCGATGTCCCAGAGTCGGGCAAAAAAACGTCCCGCGATGCGCTCAGGGCTTCCGTCGAAACCCTGGCTCGAGCTTCGAGTCGCATCCCGGCTCGAGCTCCCGACCTCCTCGAGCGCTGGCAGACCGTCATCGTGATGATCCGCGCGCGCCTCCACCACCCGCCTCCTTTCCCCCAGTTGCACCCTCGAGCGATCCGCTCGAGCGCCAGGTCATGATGCGGGGGGCTCGGTCACAACGCGGTCAAAGAAAAGCCAAAAGATGCAAAGAACACCGTCCTGGACGCAATTTTTATCTCGCGTCCAGGGCGGTGCCCTCAGTCAAACCGCGCTTTTGGCCGGGTCAGCGCGCCGTTACAAAATCCTCGAAGGTTTCCGGCAAAGACGCACCGATCTGCTCCAATCGCGAGCCACCATCCCGGAACAACCGCCGCGCGCCGCGCGCATCGCCCGCCGCTTCGAGCGCCTGAACGACCGAGCGCAACGCGTCGAGGTCGTAGGGTTCCATCTCGAGCAGGATCGCACCCAGCCGCGCAATCTCTTTCGCGTCACCCGACCCGAGGGTCTCGATGCGCGAACGCAAACCGAGCATCAAGGCCTCGCGCACCTCCGAGCGCCAGCCCCCGTGGAAGCCCTCCAGGTACGCGCCGCGCCAGACGCCCGAATCGCCCGCGCTCAGGAACTCCTCGGCATCGCTCGAGACGGCCCCGAGCGCGTAACCGTTCGGGGTGCTGACGACGCTCTCCGCCCCGAGGCTCGAACGGATCATGTAGACCTGCTGCTTGAGCGTGTTTCTGGCTTCGGGCTCGGGCGCGTCCGGGTAGACCGCGTCGATTAACTCGAGCGCGCTCGCCTCGGATCGCCCCGAGATCCGGGTTTCGAGGAGGTGCGTCAGGATCTCGAGGCGTTTGCGGGCGCGCGTGGGAATGGGTCGTCCATCGCGCTCGAGCCCGACGGAGCCGAGGACGTGAATCCGGGCCGATGAACGCGAGGCGGGCTGTTCAAGTGCGAGCCCCAGCATCGGGAAACACCGTCTGACGCGTGCCGCGTGCTGATGGCTGCCGTTCGCCTCGAACCATTCGAGCTTGCGCCTCGCGGCCTCGATGTCGTTATCGAGTCGGTCAATCTCGAGCAGCGCGCTCAGGGCTTCGGCGCGATTGCCGTGCGCCTCGTGGAGTTCTGCGGCGCGCAGCAGGTACGGCACCGCCAGATCGCGCTGTCCCAGTTCGGCGTGCGCGCGCCCCATCTGGTAGGAGCCGGATGTCAGGTCTTCGTTCGACCCGGTGCGCAGCGCGATCCGCTCGAGTTCCCTGGCGTACTCGAGCGCGGCTTCGGGCGCGAGATTCTGAAATTCCGCCCGACAGCAATCCTCGAGCGCGCTGACCAGCGCATCGGTGCGTTCCAGACCGCGCGCGATCTCGAGCGCGAGCCGAGCGTAACGGCGGGCCAGCATCGGGCCGAGCGGCGCGTTCCAGCGCAGGTACAAGAAACTCAGGTGTCCGTAGCAATCCCAGAGCGCGCTGGGGTTATGGAGTTGCGCCAACGAGGTCACCTCGAGCAGCACCCGTTCGGCCTGCTCGTACTTCCCCTGGTAAATCTGGGCGAGCGCCAACGCCGTCGGGAAGATCGCGTAGTACGTCAACGAACCGGTGGACAGGGCCAGTTGGCAGGCGCTCGCCGCGTCCGCTTCGGCTTCGACGTGCTTGCCGAGCCTCGTGCGGGCGACGGATCGATTGACGTAATACGTGGCGCAATCCGAGGGAAACGAGCGTTCGTCGATCAGCCCGAGGAGTTCGGTCAGGTTGCGTTCGACCGCCTCGTATTGCGCTTCGCGCACGAGCATGAAGTTTCGTCGGTCGAGGATCTGCGCCCGCTCCGCAGGGCTGATGTCGGAGCGCGAGAGCGTAACGTCAATCAGTTCGTTCGCCCGTTCGGTCTGGCTGAGGTGAATCAGGGCGCTGATGACCTTGTACAGACTCCAGGCAGAAGCGGATTTTTGCAAATCCGGGCGCTCGTCCCAGAGGCGCACCGCTTCACGATTTTGTCCGGCTGTGACGTGAAATTCCAGCAGCATCTGCCACCACTGGAGCCCATCGCGTTCGTTTTCTGGCAGGGATTGCAACAAGCTCCAGGCTTCATCGTGTCGCCCGCTGACCTGAATGGCGCCAGCGCACGCGAAGGTGGCCTCGATGCGAAGCGTTAAGGATTGAATCGCGAGCCGCGACAGGCGTTCGGTTTCGGGCACGTCGCGCCTGCGAAGATACCGAGCCGCCTCGAGCGCCAACGCCGCCTGTCGCTCACCGCTGGAGCATTCGGCGGCCTGAGCCAGCAAGCGTGCAGCTTGAACCTCATCGCCGAGGCTGTGCAAACCTCGAGCAACCCGCTCGAAGCGTTCGCTCGCCTCGGAGGGCTCGAGTTTCGCCTCGTTGAAATACCCTGTGGCCAGCACCGGGTCGAAGACCTCGAGCGCCTGTACCGCGCGCGCCGCATACATGGTTCGTCTGGCAGCGGGAATATCGCGCCGGATCACCTCCGCAAACAGCGGGTGTGCGAACTGCTCACCGTTCAAGATTCCCGCTTGTTCGAGCGCGACCACCGCAACCCGCAAGCTTTTGCGGCTGAGCTCCGCGACCTCGGCCCAGGCAGCCGCGAAGCGTTCCGAGCGCAGCTCACCGGGAAGGATCGCTCTGGCCTCGAGCGCCGCCAGAATTTCTGGATTCACGGCCAAACCCAAAATCAGTTGCGAGATCAACGCATCCACGGTGATCGGAACGAAATCCTCAGGCGGGGGTCGCCAGTTCCAGCGCTGCCCATCGCTCCACAAAAAGCCTTGCCGGGTCAGGTAGCGCACGAATTCGAGCGTGAACAACGGGTTGCCTCGCGTGCGCCCGAAGACCCATTCGAGCCCGTCATCGGGTGCTTCAGCCTTCAGTTCTCGCGCCACCAAATGGTGTACTTGCTCAAAAGACAACGGCTCGAGGTGGTGGTTGCGAAAGGGCTCTGGCAATGGCGCACGGCTCGTGACCAACAAACCGACGCCGCGCGTGCGCGCGACGATACGGGCCAAAGCTTCGATCAACTCGAACCGTTCCGGGTCGGCCTCGTGAAGATCCTCGAGGTGCAGCACGAACGGCGCCAACGAATCCAGCGCCGCCGCGAGCGTGGCGGTGAGGGCTTCTTTTTCCAGCGACTCACCGCGCTCGAGCCGAGCGAGTTGCGCTTGCGCCCAGGCGGGCACGGTTCGGGCTCTGGGCAGCGCCGCCGCGATCTGCGCGCCGCTGGCGGTGGCGTGCAAGCTCAGGTGATGGCACAGCGCGCGCTCGAGTACCGCTCGCGCCGCGTGCGTCTTGCCGATGCCCGGTTCGCCCCAGAGGCCGATGGGCATTCCCACGCGTTTCGAGACGACCGCACCGAGTTGCTGCGCGACGTCCGAGATCACGTCTCGTCTCAAACCCGCACCCTTTTCTTGAGTGGCTGACTCGATCATCTTCAGTATTCTAGGGGCGATGTGCGCTTGAACCTTCCTGAACTTCAAGGGCTGCGTCTGGCACGAATTCTGGCTTCGTGGGCGTTCGGGCTCGAGAGAAAACGGTATTGAATAGACCCATCCAAAAGCCGGATTCTCGAGGTCAAACGCGAACACACCGCTCTTGATCAACAAACAGCACCTGACGGGCTACTCGCGCTTCTTGCTCGTAAAACAGCACCTGACGGGCTACTCGCGCTCCAGCACGCAAATAAGGCCATGCGTCAGGGACGGTGTTTCCAGCCTGACGCTTCGAGGCTCGAGCCGTCCCGAGTAGCGAAAGGAACGCAATGGTGCAGGTTGGACTGATCCACGCATGGGCCGCGCCCGAGCTCCACCGAGGCGTGCGCGCCGGCCTCCGATGCGCGAGAATTAAACCGTGATTCGATCCCTGGAAGGGCTCTACGTTCAGTTCTCGGAGCGTCTCGATCCGGAGGCGAACGCCCGCATTCACGCCCTCAGCGACCGACTGCTGAGCGACCTGAGAATCGGTATCACCGACTTGTACCCCGGCTACGTCAACCTGTACATCGAATTCGACGCGAACCTGATCGCGCGCGATCAGGTTCGCCAATGGGTCAATCGGCACCTGCATCGCCTCGAGCCCAAACCGGACGGACGCCAGGTGGTGATCCCGACGCGCTACGACGGTCAGGATCTGGCCTGGGTAGCGGAACAGACCGGATTGAGCGTCCAGGACGTGATCCGTCTGCACGCGGCGCAAAGCTACCGCGTCTACACGGTCGGTTTCGTGCCGGGCCAGCCGATGATGGGCGCGCTCGACCCGGCGTTGTTCTTGCCGCGCCGTTCCACGCCTCGCAGCAAGGTTCCGGCCAACGCGGTCGCAATAGCGGTCGGGCAGACCTGCATCTACTCGCTCGAGACGCCCGGCGGCTGGCATCTGCTGGGCGCGGCGCTCGAGGCCGCCTACGACCCGCACCGCCGGAACTCGTTCCTGCTCGAGGCTGGTGACAGCGTGCGCTTCCAGCCTTCGGACGGCCCCGCGCTGCCTGCCGCGCGGGTGCTGGAACTGCTGCCCGAGACACCTTCGTATCCGGTCTTGCGGGTTGAGAGGCCGGGCCTGCTGGATCTCGTGGTGGACGGCGGGCGCTGGATGGCCTCGCGCTTCGGTATGGCGCTTTGCGGGCCGATGGATTCGCGGTCAGCCCGGATCGCCAACGCCGTGGTCGGCAACCGCCCCGACGACCCTTTGCTCGAGTTGACGCTCAAAGGGCCGACGCTGAGGGCGCTTCAGGAAACCGTGATCGGTTTCGCCGGGTTCGGCATGGAGCTGTTGGTGGATGGCGTACTGCAAGCTGCGGGCGTCGGCATCAAGGTCGCGGCGGGGCAAGAACTCTCGTTCAGACCGATCTCGAGCGGCGTCCGGGCGTACCTGGCGGTCGCGGGCGGCCTGGATCACGGCGCGTTCCTGGGCAGCCGCAGCACCGACCTGCGCGGGCTGATCGGTCGGGCGCTGCGAACCGACGACCTGCTCGGCGCGGCGCAACCCCGCCGGGTTCGAGCCGGTTTTTCGGTGCGCACCGCGCCGCTTCTTGAACGCACCGCGATCCGCCTGCGGCCCGGCCCGCAAGCCACCCCGGAGGCGCTCGCGGCGCTCTGCGACGGCGTATTTACCGTCGGCAGCCTGGATCGCATGGGCGTGCGCCTCGAGGGATCGAAAGTACCGGGCGGCGAATTGATCTCGGAGGCCACCCCGATGGGTGCCGTGCAGATCACCACCGACGGCGACCCGATCATCTTGCTGAACGACCGTGGTCGCATCGGTGGTTACGCCAAACCCGCCGTGATTGACCCCAGGGACCTACCGACCGTGGCGCAGCTTCGGCCAGGGCAGCAGCTTCGTTTCTTGCCGCCGCCGACCGTGACGCCCCGAGACTGGTTCGTGCAGCTCGAACCCGACGCGTGAGAGACGATCGAACGCCCTGTGCGACACGGTTTCTGACAACCGATTGGAAGCACCGAAATCATCCACGCCTCCGCACTGATTTCAACCCTCGAGCCTCAACGTTCGGGCCTCAGCGTTCAAGTTCGAGCGGATTCGGGTGTAATCTGGCCGTCATCGGCGTACAGGGGTGATTGGGGGCTTTTTTCGTGGACGAAACGTTCAAGTCGCGTGAAGTCGTTCGCGACGGAATCTCCGAGCCGCGAGTCACGGACGAGGTGGCGGGGCTCGAGCCTCGAGACCGCTGGACGGAGTCGCTGCTTCGCGAGATCGCCGAGGGGACGGCTTCGGTGATTGGCGAGGATTTTTTTCGCTCGCTGGTGCGCCATCTCGCGCAGGCGCTCGAGGTTCACATCGCGTTCGTCACGGAATGCACCGACGCCACCAACAAGCGCGTGCGCGAACTGGCCAGCTGGGAAGGTGGCGGCTTCGTTCCCCTGACCGAGTACGACGTGTCCGGCGTGCCGTGCGAGAACGTCATGGATGGTCAGGTCTGTTTTTACCCGCACGTCGGTGAACGCTATCCCAAAGAGCTCGCCCGAGGCATTCAGAGTTACATCGGTTTGCCACTTCTGGATTCCTCG
>CAXTKV010000134.1:0-15045 GCA_964244895.1 uncultured Deinococcales bacterium | reverse complement strand
CTAGACTTTCGTGAAAGCCATTCAAAGGGGTGAGGCCATGATGCGAAGGGTTCAGGCGAGTCTCGTCGGTGTGATCGTCCTGGCGCTGCTGGGTGACGGAGGGGCAAAAATGGCGCAAACGAACGACCCCGAGCCAGCTCGAGTCGAGGCCAGATTGCGCCTTTACGACGAACGCGTCCGCGCCCTGGATTCCAGAGGAATCGCCGAACTCTTCGACCCGGACGGTGAAATCCAACACGAAGGACAGACCCCGACGCGCGGGCGCGCCGCGATTGAAGCCCTCTTTGCGAGCTTCTCTGGCTATCAGATTCTGGAGAACAGCACCGCGCCGGCCAGCACGGTGGTTCAGAACGACACGGCAGTCCAGGCCGGTTCGTACCATCAAAAAGTCAAGACGCCAGCGGGCAAAGTCGTTGAGGTTTCAGGATCGTTCCGGGCCGACTGGCTCAAAGATGGCTCGGGCGAGTGGCTGATCAAACGGTTGTGGACGAAATCTTGAAATCGCGTTCGGCTGGTGTCGCGCGGATCACCTTCCGATTCCCGAGAAAGTTCGTCCACAATTCGCGGTTCGCTCGAGTCTCGAAGGGTTGAAACACTAGCGCACCGTCCTGGATGCAAATAAGAAACACCGTCCAGAACGGTGTTTATCGTGGCCTGAACGCGACCAGCCGACCGATCCCGTACACTCGAGGGGATGCCTCAGGATCGCGTCCGACGCCCCGCCCGCGCCGCGACCCGATGGCGCTTGAGGCTGCTGGGTTCGGCGGCGCTCGAGCGGGATGGTCGGGTGCTGGATGGGCTCGAGCGGCGTTCGGCGGCCCTCCTGGCGTATCTGGCGCTCGAGGGGCCGACGCCGCGATCCAGACTGGCGGGTCTGCTCTGGCCGGATTCGACCGAGGACGCGGCGCGCGCCAACCTGCGCCAGCGCCTGAAACGCCTGCGCGAACTGCTGGGTACGGAAATCGTCTTGCCGGACGAAACCCTCAGGTTGCGCCCCGATCTGGAGGTGGACACCGTGCAGCTCGAATCGCTGGCCTTCACCGGCGAGTACGAGGCGGCGCTTCGACTGGACGGCGCGCTGCTTTCCGGTCACGATTACGACGATTGCCCGGATCTGGAAGCGTGGGTGCTGTCCGCCCGCGAACGCCTCACGAACGCGCGGCGAGAGGCGCTCAGCGCCCTCTGTGAGCGGGCTGAAGGCGGTGGCGAGTACGCGCTGGCGCTCGGCTACGCGGAACGCCTGATCCGGGCCGACCCGATCTCCGAGGACGCGCACCGCCGCGCGATGCGGTTGCAGTTCCTGGCGGGCGACCGCTCCGCCGCCCTGAGCGCCTTCGAGCGCTGCCGCGAGGTGCTGCTGCGCGAGCTGGGCCTCGAGCCGCTGCCGGAAACCGTCGAACTCGCGAGCTTGATCGCGGGCGGATCGCAACTTCCCGACCTGCCCGCCCCGATCCGCTCGAGCATCCCGATCAGCGTGCTGCGACCGCCCGTGCTGGCGGGTCGCGAACGCGAGTGGGCGCGGCTCGAGGCGGCTTGGGCAGCGCGCCAGGTCGCGTTCATCGGCGGGCCGCCGGGTTGCGGCAAGACGCGCTTGATGATGGATTTCGCCGCCAGTAAAGGTGGGATCTCGCCGCTCGAGGGTCGGCCCGGTGACGATGGCGTGCCGTACTCGACGCACGCGCGCAGCCTGAGACGGTTTCTGGCCTCGAGCCCCGAAGCCCTCAGCTCGCTCGAGCCGTGGGTGCGCCGCGAACTCTCGCGGCTCGCACCGGAACTCCAGGCGCAAGCCGCGCCGCCCATCCGCGACGAGGCCGAGAAATTGCGATTCTTCCAGGCCGTCGCGCACCTGACCGGGATGCTCGCGGGGCACGGCATCGCCAGCATCGTGTTGGACGACCTGCAATTCATGGACGCGGGCAGCTTCGAGGTCGGCGCGTTCATCACCGCCCGTTCGCTCGAGGACGCGACCCACCGCGGCTGGCCGCGCAGCCTGAACGCCTTCCGCAGCGGCGAACTGCCACCCGAGATCGCGGCCCGCGTGCGCGAACTCGTCGAATCCGGTGCGGCCATATTGATCGAACTCGAGCCGCTGGGGACGGAGGCAGTGAGCGCCATGCTGGACGGCATTCAGGTGGCTGGCCTGGATGGACTCGCGCCCGCGATGGTTCGGTACACGGGTGGGAACCCCTTGTTCATTGTGGAAACAGTCAAGCACCTGATCGAGACCGAGCAACTCGAGCAGGCCAAGCTGACGGGCGCGCTACCGATGCGCCTGCTGCCGCCCGGCAAGGTCGGGGGGCTGATCCGCCGCCGCCTGGAGCGCCTGACACCGGGTGCGCTGCGGCTGGCGCAGGCGGCGGCAGTCGCGGGGGCGGACTTCGATCTGGAACTGGGCGCGCGCGTGCTTCAGACGGACGCGCTCGAGTTGACGCAGGCCGTGGTCGAACTCGAGGCCGCGCAGGTCATGCGCGGCAACGCCTTCGCGCACGACCTGATCCAGGAGGCGACGCTCGAGGGCGTGCCGAACACGATCCGCACGCTGCTGCACCGCCGGGTCGCGGAACACCTCGAGACCGTCAGCGTCGCGCCATCGCGGGTTGCGCACCACTGGCTCGAGGCGGGCGATCAGCAAAAAGCCGTGCCGCACCTGATGGAGGCGGGCCGGGCGGCGGAAGCCGCGTACCGGCTCCCGGAGGCCATCGCGGCCTTCGAGCGCGCGGGCGACATGCGCAGCGCCCAGAACCGACCCACCGAGGCGTTCGAGGCGTTCCTGGCGGCCAGATCGTTGCTGCGCCACTCGGACACGGGCGCGCACCTCGAGTCGCTGATCGGGCGGTTGATCGAACACGCGCAAACGCCAAAACAGCGCGCCCTGGCCTGGAGCGCGCGCGCAGAGTTGCAGTACGAACGCGGCGATTTCCTCGAAGCTGAACGGATGGCGCGCCGCGGCCTGACGCACGCGCTCGAATCTGGCGATGAGCAAACCCAGGCGGAACTGGCGAACGTCATCGCGGGGTCGGTCTGGCAGTTGGGGAGACGCGAGGAGGCCGCGCGCGCCTTCGAGGAAGTGTGCAGCTTCTTCGAGCGAGCGGGACTCGAGCCGGAACTCTCGGACGCGCTGAACAACCTGGGGTTCGCCTGCGATAACCTGGATCGGTACGCCGAGGCGCGCGCGCACTACCGACGGGCGCTGGAACTGGTGGAACGCCACGGGATCAAGCCGCTCCAAGCCATCGTGCTGAACAACCTCAGCTTCAACCTGCGCGCTGTCGGACGCTGCCGGGAGGCGATCCCGATTCTCGAGGCGGCACAGACCATCGTGAGCGAGATCGAGGGTAACGTGGACGGCCAACGTCGCACGCTCTTCCATCTGGGTTCGGCCTGGTTTGAACGCGCGGATTACCGGCGCGGCTTCGCGCTGTTGAACCAAGCGCTCGAACTCAGTCGTGCCAACAGCCTGCCTGAGGTGTTCATGATCGCTCGCCTGGTCGGCGCGTACCTGGGGGTCGGTCAGGATGAGGTCTGCGAACGCCTCCTGAACGAGGTCGAGGGTCAACCCGCGACCCTCAATTCCCGTGCCGTCTTCCGTCGTACCCTCGCACAATTGCGCCAGCGGCAGGGTCGCCGGGGCGAGGCGCTCGGGTTGCTGAACGACGCCGAGGCGATTCTGGGTGCGTCGGCGAGCCGGACGGAGCGCGCCCGACTGAACCTGGTGAGATGCACCGTTCTTCCGCTGCCAGCGAGCCTCGAGCTGGCGCGCGAGATCCTCGAGACCGCCCGAGTCCTCGACCTCGGTGGTCTTCAGGTCGCGGCCCACGCGCGGATTGCTCAAGGCTCGCTCGCCTTGAACAGTTTTCAGGCGGCGCTTGAACATGCGAGCGCCGCCGTGAACCTGCTCGAAGCGTTCGACCCCGAGGGTTTGAGCCGCGCTGAAATCCTCTCGACCCACCACCGTGCGCTCGAGGCGAACCGTCACCCCGAGGCCCGCGCAGCCCTCGAGCGCGCTTACGCCTGGGTGCTCGAGACCGCCGACCAGCGCGTTCCGCCCGAGTACCGCGATTCGTTCCTGACGCGCAACCCGGTCAACGCCGCGATTCTCGAGGCAGCCCGAGCAGCGCAACTCGCGTAGGGCTCGAACACCATCCAGAGTGATGCTCATAAAACCTAAGAATACCGTCCTGGACGGTATTCTTGCTGTCACGCTGGCGTCACGCCGATCCTCGTAACCTTCTCTCGAGCATGACTCAAGGAGGTCGAGATGAACCTATTCAAGATGATGCGCTCTGGTCTGATCACGATGGCGACCGCGGGTGTTCGTCGAGACACGCCCTCGGGCTGTTCATCAACACCATCCCAGACGGTGTCGATGAGAATACGTCTGGGTCGGTGTTCTCGAGACCGTCCCGGAGCATCAGGAGGCCCCGCGTGACCCCGCGAGCGCAGACCTTCATCGTCCGCATCTGGTTTGAATCCACCGCCAGCGCACCGACGTGGCGCGCCAGCGTGACCGAAGCGAACACCCAGGAACGCCGATTCTTCTCGAGCCTCGAGCGCCTGACAGCGTTCCTGAGCGGATCGTTGGACGAACCTGAACCCGCCCAGACCGACCCGAAGTCACAGCCCGCATCGGAGGACGTATGAAAAAATTATGGCTTGGCCTGCTCACGGCGCTCGCGCTGACCGCCTGCCCGACGGCGGGTCAGACCGCACCCACCGGAACCATCAGCGGCACGGTCACGGTTCCGAACGGTGTGGATGTCAAGGACACGATCGTGATCGCGTGCTTTGTGGTCGGGACGGACAGTTGCGACGACCAGAAAACGGGTGGCGTGGCCATTTCGCAATCCGGCTCGAGCGCCGCCTACACCATCCCTGACCTGACGGCGGGCGATTACGTCGTGCTGGCCGCGAAAGTCACGCTGGATACCAACGGCGAGATCAAATCGATCGATTACCTGGGCGGCTACGGATCGGACAGCACCAGGGTCAAACCGCCCGCCAGCAAGATTGACATCGCGCTCAAAGCCACCGCAACCAACACGCCCCCAGCCCCGCCCAGCACGACTCCAGCGCCCGCCGGAAAGGTCAGCGCCGATGTGGTCGGCAGTTGGATCAGCCAGGCCAGCGGTACGGACATTTACGCGATCAACAGCGACGGCACGTACTCGAGAACGCTGATTGACACCACCGGCTGCTACCGCATCGAGCGGCGCGAGGCAGGCAACGCGGTCACGTCCGGGAACCAGATCACGTTTTACCCCACCAGCAACTTCATGAAAGTCATCAGGTGCGGCAGTTACTCGGAGGATCGGAGCCTCGTGCCCATCACCTCGTTCGCGTACCGCTTCGAGACCGACCCGATCAACGCCAACCGTTACCTGTTCCTGAAATCAACGGATGGTCTCGAGTTGCAGTACCGCAAGGAATGAGCTTCCGCCCGATTCGCCCGAGCATTCTGGGTCAAGAAAGGTCAGTCATGAACACAATCTCGATTGTTTCGGTCATCAGCCTCGCGGTCGCGCTGAACGCCTGCGTCCCAGTCGCACAGAAGCCCGCCGCCAAAGCCACCACCAACCAGGCCAGCGTGCGCCTGTCCGCCCCGACCGGGGACGCGATGGGTCTGGATCTGAGCGCTTTCAACGCCAGCCGTACCGAAGCCTCCGGTCAGGGCGTCGGGACGCTGTACTTCACGCAGGTTCTGGCGCAAGTCGGTGGGGGAACCGAAAATCAGCGCACGCTACAGGTTCAGATCGGCGCGAAACTCGCGCCGGGATTCACCTGCGAACTCAACACGTCCCCGCCGGGGGTGGCGGGCGTGACGGCCTGCAACCTGAGTTACACCCAGGGCAGGACAAGCTTGCAAGCCACGTCCGGCACGTTTCGCGCGACCAGTCTCGAGGCTGGGACGCTGCGCTTTGCGGCTCAGGCGGAACTGAAAACGCAGGCCGGTGGGACGCTCAAGCTCGAGCTCGAAGGCAAAGTGGACAATTTTGTGCCGTGAATCCGCGCAGCGCCGATCGGCTCGAAGGGCGGCGATGGTTTTATGCCGTGAGAGAAGAGAGGAGACGCAATGAGAATCCGCGTATTTCAACAAATGCTGATGGTGTTGCTTGGTTTTCTCGTGATGTCTGGGGCTGGAGCGCGGTTCGTGGATGCACCGACCCGCGTAAGCTTTGCTCGCCTCGAGTCGTACAAAGGTAAATCACATGCTTCAGTGGGGATTGAACCCGTGGTGTCTCAAGTGACTGACCCATTGTCTGCCGAGGGTAAAGAAATTGATCTGCAAAGTGCAGCCGCAAAAGATTGGCCAGAGATCGATGGGGCGGAGGATGCGTTTTCCAATTGGTACGGCAAGGTTTCTCAGGAGCGCCAGAGAAGAAATGACCCTGGGTATCTCAGGCAACGTGAAGAAAGCATTACGGGCGAGCTTGCGCGAACCAAGAAAATCAGAATGGAAAAAGATGCAAAAGTTTGTCGAGATGCCGTGCTCATAGAAGTTGAAATCAAGTTCACCAAAGCACCAAGTGGACCCGCGCAAGAAGCGATCACGGTGGCCTGGAACAAGCAATTCGCTGCGAGCGTCCTCAATGAAATTGCTTTGGAGTTGAAAAAGTGTTGGGAATGGCGCGGAAAAGTCAGTGGAATGGTTTCAGTAAAGGGTCTTGAGTACGACCTTGCTTTCGAGGTTGTCTTTCGTCCGGGACCTGAAGTTCTAAACAGTCTGGTGACGTATGACATGACGATTCTCCAGGAAATCGGGCCGGGCTTCAACCAACCGCAAGGTCGTTGCCTGTTCAAGCCCACGGGTCAGACGACGGTGGTTCAATCGATTCGGTTCATCGTTGACTTCAAGGACTTTACCGATGAGAAGTTGTCGTACTTCGGTCTGGGAAGCAGTGTCATTAATACGACTTTTGAATGCGATGGGAAATCTGTACCTCAAGGCTTTCCGCTGTTCTGGCTGTTCACCAGCGCTGACGGGAAGCCATCCAAAGCGGTATTCGTAAACAACCCGAGCAACAAACGGATCACAGGTAGCTTCTCGAGCAACGGCCTCTCGGGTACTTGGGATTTGGTTCGTCAATTGCTCACAAAGTGACGTTGAGGCGGAATTCGGGCTCGACTCGTAATCGTCGTGCCGCCGTGATGATGCTTGCGATGCTGTCAGAACGCATTCCTCAATTTGTGTCCAGCGCGCATTCATAACCTTGTGTCCTGGAGAGTGTTCCCATTCCTTCGAGATTCAAAGCCTGATATGAAATCGTCTGGAACTGAAGCGGCGAAGCTGCGCAAGTGAAAGACGATTTCATTCGCATCCTACGCGCCACAGCGCGGTTTTGATTTGATCAACATACAGATCAAATCAAAACGGATTTGATATGAATCTCGAGAACACCGTCCAGCACGTAAAAAAGAAACACCGTCCTGGACGGTGTTTCTTCAGAATGCACATCTTCCTACTCGAGGAAATCGCGCAGTTTTCGGGTGCGGCTCTCGTGATACTTGAGCTTCCGCAGCGCCTTGTTCTCAATTTGCCGGATGCGTTCGCGCGTGACGTTGAAGTACTGCCCGACTTCCTCGAGCGTATGCTCGCGCCCGTCGATCAAGCCCTTCCTCAACTTCAAGACCATCGCCTCGCGCTCCGTCAGCTTGCCCAGGGCCTTCTCGAGTTCTTCGGAGAGCAAATTCCGGGCCGCGTTGTCCACGGGCGTGTCCAGGTTGTCGTCGGGAATGAAATCGCCGTAGAAGCTGTCCTTCTCGTCGCCGATCGGCGTCTCCAGGGAGACGGGTTCCTGAGAAACCTTCTGGACTTCCTCGACTTTTTCCGCCGTCCAGCCCGGCCCCATCGCTTCGGCGATCTCTTCAAACGTTGGTTCGCGGGACAATTCCTGCTGCAACTGGCGCGCGGTGCGGGTCAGCTTGTTGATCGTTTCGACCATGTGAACCGGAATGCGGATCGTGCGCGCCTGATCGGCGATCGCGCGGTTGATGGCCTGACGAATCCACCAGGTGGCGTAGGTGGAAAACTTGTAGCGGCGCTTGTACTCGAACTTTTCCACAGCCCGGATCAGGCCCTGGTTGCCCTCCTGGATCAAATCCAGGAACGACAATCCGCGTCCCGTGTACTTCTTGGCGATGCTCACCACCAGGCGCAAGTTGGCTTCGATCAGGTGCTGGCGGGCGGCGTCGCCGTCCTGTCCCTTGCGGACAAAGGCGCGTTTGCCGCGATCGTCGGAATCGTCCACGATCTGCCCGAGCAGTTTCTTGGCTTCCTCGCCTTCCTCGACGCGGCGCGCCAGCGAGATCTCTTCTTCCAGGGTCAAGAGTGGCACGCGACCGATCTCGTGCAGGTACTGCCGCACGGGATCGTTGGTCGGTAAGCGCGCGGATTCCTCCGCGAAGCGCGATTCGCGCTCCTCGCTTTCTTCCTCTTCGGTGCTGGCTCCGGGTTCGAGTTCATCGTCGAGCTCGAGTTCCTCGTCCTCGGCCAGATCCTCCATCAGGATGCCTTCGGACGCCAGGTACTGCATCAGATCGTCGAACTCGTCGACTTCTTCGGGGTTCAGTCCAGCTTCGGTCAGGGCCTTGGCGAGCGCCTCGGTCGCCTCTGCGGAGTTGAGCGAGCCCTCTTTTTTGCCGCGCGCCACCAGCGCCTTGATGGCGGGTTGCGACATCCAGATTTTGACGGCTCCGGGTGCGGGCTTGGCTGCGCCCGCCGCTTTCGAGGTCGCGCTGGCCGGAGCTTTGGGATCGGATTTTGAAGCTTTGGAACCCGCTTTGGCCTTGTCCAGGACGGCGACGGACTTGCTGGCAGCCTTGGCTGCGGGTTTTGCGGGCGCGCTGGCTGGGGGCTTCGCTGCGGGTTTCACCGGGGGTTTCGCCTGCGCCATCTCCACCTCGTCATGAGAGATACGGTCACGAGAAACACGAGCGGGCGGCTTTCCCGTAGGGGATTTGGCCGCCGCTTTGCCACCAACAACCTGCTTGGATTGAGCTAGCTTCTGTTTGCTCAAGCGGCTCGAAGGATAGTGCGGAACACGTTTCCTGTCAAGAGCCCTCGATCGCCCCGCGAACCCGCCCAGCGCGCGTTGGGCGCGGCTTGGGGTTAATCAGAGTCGATGCTCTCGGGTGCGTCGCCCTCAAGACAGAAGAATTATCGTCCGGTACGGCCTGATTCGCCGAAAGGCTCGAGCTCGCTTCTCGAGGTACCGTGCGCAGTCGAGGCTCGAGCCATCCCGAAGCGATGGACTCTTGAACACCGTCCGGAACGCGATCTTTGAAACTTAAAAAACGCTGTCCTGGGCGGTGTTTTACCCTACCTGATCCCTGAGTCTTGACCTCTGAGCTGCACCACCGGGTTAAACTCACGCATCGTGCGCGTGTTGTTCGTCACCAGCGAGGTGCACCCGTTCTCCAAGACGGGTGGTCTGGCGGACGTGGCCGGAGCCTTACCGCCCGTGCTGGTGCGCTTGGGCGCGAGCGTCACCGTGATCAGCCCGTGGTACGCCAGCCTGGCCGGTGCGCCGCAACCCGTCGGGACGCTCAGTCTGGAAAACGGCGAGACTTTCCGGGTCGGCAGGCTTGAGCTGGACGGCGTGCAACAGCTTTTCATCGGCAGCGACGACTTCGAGCGATCCAACTACTACGGTTACGACGACGACGTGCGGCGTTTCGCACGGTTTTGCGCAGCCGTGCCGCGCGTGATTGAACTGCTCGACCTGGAAGTGGACGCAGTGCACCTGAACGACTGGCAGACGGGTTTGCTCGCGCCGATGCTGCGCTCCGGGGTCGTGTCGCGCGGATTGAGCCGCGCGGGCATCGCGTACACGATCCACAACCTGCAATACCAGGGGCGCTGGAACATCCCGGACGTGCTTTCTTGGACGGGTTTGCCGGAATTTGTAGCGCTGCACAATGGCCTGGAATTTCACGGCGACGCCTCCGCCGCCAAGGCGGGCATGGTCTTTTGCGACGCGATCACGACCGTCTCGCCGACCTACGCCCTGGAAGTCCAGACGCCCGAGATGGGCTTCGGCATGGACGGCGTGCTGCGCGAACGCGGCGTGGTGGGCGTGCTGAACGGTCTGGACACGAACTACTGGAATCCGGCCACCGACGCGCACCTGGAAAAGCGCTACAAAGATTTCAAGGGCAAGTCGGCGGCTCGAGCCGCGCTGGTCGCGGAACTCGGCCTCGCGCCGAGCAGACCGATCCTGGCGATGGTCACGCGATTGGCGGATCAAAAAGGCCTGGATCTCTTGATGGCGGGCTTGCCGCAGATCGTCGAGGACTGGAACCTGGTCGTGCTGGGCAGCGGCGAAGCCCGCTATCGCGGCCCGCTCGAGGCGCTGGCGCGCTTCGCGTCCGGTACGGTCGCCTTCGATTCGCGCTTCAATGAAGCCTTCGCGCACCGCATTTACGCTGGGGCGGACGCGTTCTTGATGCCGTCGTTCTTCGAGCCGTGCGGGTTGTCGCAGATGATCTCGATGCGCTACGGCACGGTACCGATCGTGCGGCGCACGGGCGGACTGGCGGACACCGTGCCGGAATCGCACGGTTACGGCTTCCTGGCCTACTCGGACGCCGCGATGCAGACCGCTTTAGGGCGGGCGCGCCAGGAATGGGGTTCCAAAGCCTGGAAGGATCGGGCGCTGGCGGGCATGGCCACCGATTTCAGTTGGGACGCTCGCGCCAGAACCTATCTGGACATTTATGCCCGACTGCGTCCCTCGGGCTAACGTCCCGAAAAGGCCGCCCCGTGCGGCTTTTGAATCGTGCCTGACGCGAAACTTGGCAAAAGTGCAGCATCACAATGGCGCTCCGCGAAAGCCAGGGCGCACCGGGGGAATGCTAAGATTCCACGGTGATTGCAGAAACCAACGGGACGCCCCGCGCGGCGGTCTCGAGCACGCCAGCGCCACAACCCACCAACCCGCCAGTCAGCCTGCGCGAGCGTCAGAAGCAGCGCCGCCGCAACCGCATCTACACGGTCGCCATTCAGTTGTTCAAGGAGCGTGGCTTCCAGCAGACCACCGCCACCGACATCGCCAAGATCGCGCACGTCTCGCGCGGCACGTTTTTCAACTACTACCCGTACAAGGAAGCCGTGCTGCTCGATTACGGTTCCGAGATCATCGCTGGTTTGCGCCAGCGCACCGAGGAACGCACCGCCAAAGGCGTGAAACCGCTCGAGGCGCTCGAGGCGCTCTGGGCCGATCTGGGCGAGATCACCGCGCAGGAACGCGATCTGATCTCGCCGCTCGCCTACGAACTGATCAACCCCGACCCGCAGCGTTCGCGCACCGCCTACGAAGCCCTGCCGCTGTCGCGGATCATCGAGGGCTTGTTGCGCGGCATCAAGAATTTGCGCAGCGACATGAGCCTGGAGCGCATGGCGGCCAGCCTGTCGGACACGTATTTCATGACCGCCCTGCGTTGGAGCACGTATCGGCTGACGCGTGACATTCACGACGAGCTGAAAAAAGCCTTGTCATTGACGCTCGAGGGTGCGTTCTCGAGGTGAAGTCGAGGCTTTAAGCGAAAGTTCGTCCAGGACGCAAAAAATGGAATCTCGAGGAGGCTGTTCCAGACGGCCTTCTCGAGATTCCGACCGACGATTTCGTTCGCAGGATCGCGTCGAACATTCAAGCGTCAGCAATCCCGCGTGCGCCGCCGAGCGGGATGCGGTCCCCCGAGCCCGGACGTGCGATGGCGCGGATGGCTCGCCTCGCGTCTATCGGAGTCGTGAATCCTTCAGCGGTCAAACGGTGAATGGTTTGTCACCGAGCTTCGACGGAACCATGAGAACACCGTCAGGGACGCAAATACCGATACCTCAAAGAACACTGTCCAGCATGATGTCCCTCGAGATGCTGGTTTTTCGCATCGGCCTCGATCGTTGATGATACCACGTCATGGGGTACTACAAAATCAGAAGTATTGCCTTAAAAACGACTATTTTCACCTAAAACGGAGCCAGAAAATAACTTCTGTTTGGCTGCTTTCTCGAGAAAACTCTCGAACTTCCCAGAAGCCAAAAAACCTGACTGTAACGTGTAAATCTTTGAACTGAAGCGCGTAAAACACTTGAAGTCCTGGGACGGAGGTCCCCCAACATTCGGACGGCGTGGGCCTATCTTGATTTCAGGCAGGACGAAGTCGTCCTAGACAACATCCCTGGGAGGGGACATATGAAAAAGAAATTCGTGATGGTGCTGCTGAGTGTTGCGATCATGGGCGCGGGCATGGCTTCGGCTGGATGGTCCGCGTGGGCAGGAAAAGCCCCGAACGGACAAAGCGGCGCGCCGACCGTCAAACGCTAATCCGCGCGCTGTTCAAATTGGGAGCAGAGGCTCGTCTTCTGCTCCCAATTTTTTGGTCCTGATCTTTACGCGATCGCGCTGAGCAGCTTCGCTCGCATCAGGATCGCGTCGAACATTTCGGGCGTCAGCAAGCCCGTCTGCGTGTTCTGCCGCGAGACGTGATACGAATCGAGCAAAATTTGTCCGCCCGTTAACGCGTACTCAACGCCGTGCCCAAACGGATGCTTCGACTTTCGCAGATTTAAATGCTCCAGCCAGGTGTCGTGCGCGATCCGCCCCAAGGCCAGAATGACGCGCACGTTCCTCAGAAAAAGCAACTCGGATTCCAGCCACGGTTTGCAGTTGCGCAATTCATCCGGCGCGGGCTTGTTGTCGGGCGGTGCGCACCGCCCAGCCGCCGTGATGTACGCGCCCGTTAATGTGAGCCCGTCGTCGCGCGATTGCGAATCTGCCTGGGATGCCAGCCCAGCCCGGAACAGCGCCGGGAACAGGAACAGCCCGCTCGCGTCACCCGTGAACATCCGTCCCGTGCGGTTGCTGCCGTGCGCTCCGGGTGCGAGGCCCACAATCAGAATGCGCGCGTTCACATCCCCGAACCCCGGCACGGGACGCGCCCAGTAGGTTTGATCGCGGTACGCGGCGCGTTTTTCCTGCCCGACCTTCTCTCGCCACGCGACCAGGCGTGGGCAGCGCGCGCAGTGTTCGAGCGCAGAGTTCAAGTCCTCGAGGGATGCGAACGTGGCCAACGGTTCTGGCTGGTTTTGTCTCACGTGACCCCAGAATACCCTCAGGGACGCGATCTCGAGAATGCCGTCGGGGATGGTGTTCTTTGCCGATCGAGCTCCAAAAGAACCGCGCCCGTCGGAGGAAACGGGCGCGGTTGATCTGAGGGAAACGTCGAATTCGGTGCGTCAACGATCGTGCTGCGGTGCGTGAACGATCTTAATTCGGTGCGTCAACGATCTTAGTTCGGTGCGTCAACGATCTTAGTTCGGTGCGTCAACGATCTTAGTTCGGTGCGTGAACGATCTTAGTTCGGTGCGTGAACGATCTTAGTTCGGTGCGTGAACCGTCGGGTGGTTGTGGTTGCTGCCGATGTTGTTGTCCTTCAGCGGACGCAAATCCACGTCCGTCGTACCGCCCTTCGAGACGAACTGCTCGACCACGATTCCCTTGCCAGCATCGGCTGTGCGCTGGATGTTCTTGCCGAACGCGTCCGTGAACCACTTGGTGTTGCCCGTCGCGTTGTTGACGCTCAAGTTATTGATGTCCACCGTGCGGTTCGTTCCGTTGAACGGTGAGCGCGGATCGTCGTAGGCCATCGGGGTTGCGGCGGGCGCGGCAGCGCGCACCTTGTCGCAGGTTTCGCCTCGAGCCTGTTTGTTCGGATCGCTGACGTAACACAAATCAATTGGACGACCGATCTTGTTGGCGGCGCTCAAATCTGTGAAGCGGCTCGGGTTTCTGACCTGGAAGTACGGGCTGACGTTGAAACTCAGGTTGCCGTTCTCGGCCCAAGCGCCCACGCCCATCGGCCAGTTCTCGTTCAAACGACCGAAGTCGCTGTTCTGACCGGGCGCGACCAGAATGCTGTCAACGCAAGAAGCGTCCGGGATGTCGCGGTTGCCGCCACCGTTCGGCGAGTTGGCCGGGACGGGCGTGCCGGAAACAACGTTGTCGTTCGAGCAGTTTCGGTGCACGTGACCGGCCTCACCGAAGGCGTTCAGGGTGCGGAATTGAACGGCGGTTCCGTCGCTGCAACGCGCGTAGTAGAAGAGTTCGTGCAAGTTGTTGGTCAACGCATCCGGCGAGTGCGTGCCCTGGTGGAGTTTGATCAAGAAATCGCAGTTGGCGTAAGGTTTGCCGCCGAACGAACCGACGCGGTTTTCGACCACGACGCTGTTCTCCCATTCGACCTTGTGCCCGACGTGATCTTCATCGCGGAAGTTGGCGGGATCGGCCTCGAACAGCTTTTCGTTGGTGTAACCGAACGGCAAACCGATGCTGACCAGGTTTGAACCGCTCGGGTCTTTGCCGTGTTCGTGGCCGAAAGCGCAGCCCGTCTCCGGGTCAACTGGTGGGTGCCAGGTCGGGTAGACCTTGCCGTCCGGCCCATACGTCCAGTACTGCGCGTGGACTTCTCTGGAGCATTCCCCAGCTTTCGGCGGGAAGTTGGTGTAGTGCTTGTCCATGACTTCCTTGTAGGCGCGGCTCAAGGATGCCCCGGCGGGTGGGAGTTCGTGTTTGAAGGTGGTTCCGCCGCCCGCGTTGCACGCGGCCAGTGAAAAACAGATGGCGCTCAGGCCGATGCTCAAGAGTACGCGCATGAAGATCCTCCTTTTCGTTCGAGTCTCGACGCCCCCGTGTCCAGGGCTCGAACGAAATACGACTACAGGGTTCATCATTCGTGCATATGGGCTTGGGTGCTGTGAAAAACTCGAACTTCGGTTTCCGGTGCTCGGCGTGCTGTATCGAAGCGCATCGTGTGGGACGCTGTCTCGAGAATGGCAACGGTGCTCGCCCAGCTTCGAGGTGAGGGCTGCTTGAGCGGTATTTCGTCGTCGGGTATGCCACTCACCTGTTCCTGAGGGGCGTGAAAGACGGCATGTGAGGCCGCTCACAGCAAATGTCTGCCGCAGCTTTAAGCTGTGAGACGGCAAGAACATCCCTCCCAGGGAGCAGCGACGCGCAAGCGTCGTTGTTCTCTTTTGACTGGGTTCTC